>DASZSJ010000072.1:0-32158 GCA_035548675.1 Solirubrobacterales bacterium | reverse complement strand
CCCGGCGCTCCCTACCCTTAAAGCCGTACTTCCGCCTCAGCGTTGCGGATCGTCTGGTTCTCGCCCTGAGCCGCCACCGTGTCGACGACGACCGTGTCGCCGTCGACGCTCTTGACCGTGCCGCTGACGACGATCTCGGTCTCCGGGGCGCCCATGCCGCGGAACTGCACCGAGAGCCGCTTCAGCGCTTTCGGTTCGCCGCCGGCGAGGTCGGTCGCCGCCCGCGAGACCAGCCCCATCATGTAGAGCCCGTGCAGGATCGTGTTCGGCAGGCCGACGGCCTTGGCGAACTCGGGGTCGATGTGGATCGGGTTGAAGTCGCCCGAGGCGCCGGCGTAGCGGTGCGGCAGGTACTTGTCCGGGGTCACCTTCAGCTCGGGGATCGCGTCCCCGACGTTCAAGTCCGCCATCTCAGACTCCCCTCACGATCAGGGTCCAGGTTCCCTTCGCGACCTGCTCCCCGTTCTGGTTGACCGAATTCGTCTCGAAGATGTAGAAGCCCTTGCCGTCCTTCTCGGAGATGTCGACGCACTTGGCCGTGGTCGTGATCTCGTCGCCGGAGCAGGCGGGCTCGCCCCACTCGAATTCCTGGCCGCCGTGGACCATCGCGGCGAAGTTCATGCCGACCTCGCCGTCGAACATCGCCGGCGCCATCGCGGGCGAGCTGTAGACGACCGCGAACATCGGCGGTGCGACGACGTCGCGGTAACCGGCCGCCCTGGCCGCCTCGCGATCGAAGTAGACGGGGTTCTCGAGCCCCACCACCGTCGCGTACTCGCCGATCTTCTCCTTGCCCACCTCGTATGTCGTGGCGGGCCATTCCTTGCCTATTGCCTCAGTCTTGATAGCCATGGTCGCGGCAGTCTAGAGACGCACTCCGATCCTGGTCGCCTGGCCAGTTTCGGTCGGAGACGGCGTGAGTGGCGGCTCGCCTACTCGTCGATCTCGAGCACCGCCAGGAAGGCCTCCTGCGGTACTTCCACCCGCCCCACCGACTTCATCCGCTTCTTGCCCGCCTTCTGCTTCTTCAGCAGCTTCTGCTTGCGGGTGACGTCGCCGCCGTAGAGCTTCGCGGTGACGTCCTTGCGCAGCGCCTTGACCGTCTCGCGGGCGAGGATGTTGGAGCCGATCGCGGCCTGGACCGGCACGTCGAAGAGCTGGCGCGGGATCGTCTTGCGCAGGCGGCCGACCAGCTTCTTGCCCTGCTCGTAGGCGAATTCGCGGTGGACAATGATCGAGAGCGCGTCGACCCGGTCGCCGGCGAGCAGGATGTCGACCTTGACCAGGTCGGAGGCGCGGTTGCCGATCGGCTCGTAGTCGAGCGAGGCGTAACCGCGGGTCGAGGACTTGAGCAGGTCGAAGAAGTCGAGCACGATCTCGGCCAGTGGCATGTCGTAGCGGATCTGCACCCGCACCGGGCTCAGGTAGTGCATATCGACGTGGGTGCCACGGCGCGACTGACAGAGCTCCATCACCGCCCCGACCTGCTCGGAGGGGCAGATGATCGTGGCGCGGATGTAGGGCTCTTCGATCGTCTCGATCGTGCCGGGGTCGGGCAGCTCGGTCGGGCTGCGCACCTCGACCTCCTCGCCGTTGGTCAGGTGCACCTGGTAGCGCACGTTGGGCGTCGTCGCCAGCAGGTCGAGGTCGTACTCCCGCTCCAGCCGCTCGCGCACGATCTCCATGTGCAGCAGGCCGAGGAAGCCGCAGCGGAAGCCGAAGCCGAGCGCCTCGGAGGTCTCCGGCTCCCAGGAGAGCGCGGCGTCGTTGAGGGCGAGCTTCTCGAGCGCCTCGCGCAGGTCTTCGAAGCGGTCGGTGTCGATCGGGAAGAGGCCGCAGAAGACCATCGGCCGCACCTCGCGGTAGCCCTCCAGCGGCTCGCTCGCGGGGCGGTCGAGCGCGGTCAGGGTGTCGCCGACCCGCAGCTTGGCGACGTCCTTGATGCCGGTGATCAGGTAGCCGACGTCGCCCGCCTCCATCCGCTCCGCCGGCGTCATCGCCGGGCGGAAGAAGCCGAGGTCGTCGATGTCGGCCTCGGTGCCATTCTGCATCGCCAGGATGCGGCCGTTCTTGTGGAAGGCGCCGTCGACCATCCGCACGTAGGCGACGACGCCGCGGTACTGGTCGAACTCGGAATCGAAGATCAGCGCGCGGGGCGGCGCCTCGGGCTGGCCTTCGGGCGGCGGCACGCGGGCGACGATCGCCTCGAGCACGTCGACCACCCCCTCGCCGGTCTTGGCCGAGATCGGGATCGCGTCGCCGGGGTCGCCGCCGAGCAGGTCGGCGATTTCGCCCGCGACCCGCTCCGGTTCGGCGCCGGGCAGGTCGACCTTGTTCATCACCGGGATCAGCTCGAGGCCGTTCTCGATCGCCAGGTAGGTGTTGGCGACGGTCTGCGCCTCGACGCCTTGCGCGGCGTCGACGACGAGCAGCGCCCCCTCGCAGGCGGCGAGGCTGCGCGAGACCTCGTAGGAGAAGTCGACGTGGCCGGGCGTGTCGATCAGGTGCAGGTGGTAGGTCTCGCCGTCGGCGGCCCTGTACTCGACCCGCACCGCCTGCGCCTTGATCGTGATCCCCCGCTCGCGCTCCAGGTCCATCGAATCGAGCACCTGGGCGCGCATTTTCTTCGGGTCGACGGCGCCGGTGATCTCGAGGATGCGGTCGGCCAGGGTCGACTTGCCGTGGTCGATGTGGGCGATGATCGAGAAGTTGCGGATGTGGTCCATCGGGGTGCCGGAGTATGCCGACCGGGGTTTCCGGCCGGCGGGTCCTGTCATGGGGTGAGGGGACCTGCGGGCAGTCCACGGGCTGTCCTCGACCCCCTCACCCCATGCCACCCGCCGGAGGAACGCAGATCGGCTAGCGCCGGCACGCCGACGGATCCAGCGGGATCCCCAGCTTGAAAACGATCGTCGGCGGCTTCAGCAAGACCACCCTGACTCCCGGAGCTTTGGTCCAGCGGGCGGTGGGTGGATATGTGGGCTTGCCGGGTTCGATGCGGTCTCTTGACGTGACCACGTAGTCGTAGTCGCCCTCGTCGAGGAGGCGGCGCCATTGCTGGCATGTGGTTGGGGGGGTGAAGCCGCCGTGGGGGCGCTTTTCGCCGATGTAGTCGACCTCGTTGCTGAGGTCGCGGCCGAAGAGGGGGTACTGGCGGGTGCTGGTGGTGGCGATGCGGGCGTCGTGGACGCCCTGCGCCCATTTGAAGGCGGCATTGAGGCCCGGTGTGGAAAAGGTCGGGTCCCGATAGCGGTGCGCGAGGTAGTGACGCTGAGCCGGATACCCCAGCCCCACAACAACAACCGCGACCCCAACCACCCCCCACCCCACCAGCTGACTTCGCGTTTGTGACTCCGTATGCACCAACAACCACGAAGTCAGCCGAGGGGGTGGGAGGCGATTGCGGAGCGCGGGGGCGGTTGGGAGGAGGGTTAGGCCGAGGATTAGGCTCGGGGCCAGGTAGCGGAGGCCGGACTCGAAGCCGCGGGGCATGCCCTCCGGGCCCGACGCCGAGGTCGGGGCGACCAGCCACGCGAGGGCGGCGGCGAGGCCGACGAGGGCGGCGGCGCGGAGGCTCGGCTCGGAGCGGCGGCCGAGGCACAGCAGCAGGCCGGCGAGCGACAGGACCACGAGCAACGGCCAGAGAATCGTCAGGCCATGGTGCAGGCCGGGCAGGAACCAGTCCGACCAGACCGAGCCGTCGGTCAAGTAGCCGAGGATGCTGTGTGCTTCGCGGCCACCGAGGGCCTGGTCCGGAGCCGGCAGGTCGATCGGCCCCAGGTGCTGGACCCAGGGCAGCGGGTTGCCGCTGTGGAAAAGGTTGCGCAGGTACCAGTAGCCCCCACCAGCCAGGGCCGACAGCCCGCCCATGACAAGCGTGCGCCAGCGATCGCCCCGGGGCGCGATGACCACCAAACCCACCACCAGAACCGCGGCAGGCAGCAAGAAGTTGAGCTTCGTCCCGGCCGCCAAGCCCGCCGCCAAGCCCACGACGACCACGGGGCCCAGCGCGGCAAGCAGGAAGAAGACCCCGACGATGTCGTTGCGGGCCTCTCCCGCCTGGTCATGCAGAGCCGGGACACTGAGCGCGGCCGCCGCCAGAGCCAGCGACCACGGCGCCACCCGGTAGGGGCGCCCGATGCACCAAGCAGCGACCAGGCAGCCCACGAACCAGCCGAGGTTGAGCAACGGCGAGAGGACGTCGCGACCGAACGCGAGCATCCCCACCGCGTGCGCGACTTCCGAGTTCGCCGGGTAGAACCAGGCGAGGAACTGCGGCGCGATGAAGTGCAGGCTCCAGGTGTCGCCTCTCTGGAAGAAGCCGGCGGCGAAGGGGGCGTGGTACCAGGTCGAGTCGAAGCCGGTCATGCCCGTGGACAGGCGAAGCTTGGCGCCAGCGGCGAAGTGGACCAGGGCTATCGCCGCGATGGCGAGGGCGATCGGGGTTGCGGGACTGAGCCCCCGGCCGGCGGGTCCTGTCGTCGGATGGGGGGGCCTGCGGGCAGTCCACGGGCTGTCCTCGACCCCCCCACCCGACGCCACCCGCCGGAGGAGCGTCCAGGTCCCAACCCCGATGGCGATTACGGCGATCAGGTACGGAATAGCTTCGAACAGGCCGAAGGTGCCGAGGAGCTCGGCTGTCCAGAGCAGGGCGGAGCTTGTGAGGACTGCGGTCGCGAGTTGAGCTACGGGGCCGTTCAGAACGGGGACGAAGCGACGCCGAACTGCGGTCGCTCCCAGCCAGGCTGAGCCGATAACCGCGAGCAGGTAGGCGACTCCCAGCAGGTAGCGGCCGAGGTCGAGCATCAGCGGCGGCGGACGAGGCGGAGGATCTGCTCCAACTCGGCGATCCGCAGTAGCTTCGCCGCCGCCAGGTAGACGAGGGTGCCCAGGCCCAGCGCCGCGCCGAGCGAGACGATCTGACCGACCAGGCCCCTGCCGAGGGCACCGTCGAGCAGGTCCCAGACCCCGAACGAGACGGCCGCCAGCGCGGCGGAGGCGAGGGTGATCTTGACCCCGGTGGCAAACAGCGCCCCCAGCTCGAGACCGTTGAACTCGCGGCGCAGGATCACCGCCTGGGCGACGACCGCCGCCGTGGTGCCGATGCCAGTGCCGGCGACGATCCCGCCGGTGCCGAAGGGCTTGTAGAGGACGAGCGCGCCCAGGGTCGAGACGACCAGGTCGAGCCCGGCGAGGCTGGTCGCCATCCAGGGTCGCTGCAGGCTGAAGAAGGTCCGCGTCTGCAGCAGGTAGAGGCCGTTGGTCGGCAGGGTGAAGGCGAACCAGAAGAGCGCGGTGGCGACCAGGGTGGTCTGCTCGGGGGTGAATTCGCCGCGCTGGTAGACGAGCCGGATCATCGGCTCGGAGAGCACCAGCACCACCGCCGCGGCGGGGACGAGGACGAAGAGGATCTGGCGCATCCCATTGGCCATCGTCGCCCGCAGGTTCTCCATCTCGCCGCGGGCGGCGAAGCGGGCCAGGGTCGGGAAGAGCACCGTCGCCACCGCGACCGAGAAGACGCCCTGCGGCAGCTGGTAGATGCGGAAGGCCTTGTCGATCGCGGCCGGCGCCTGCTCGCTGACGAGGCTGCCGAAGAGGCTGTTGATCAGCAGGTTGAAGTTGATCAGGCCGAGGCTAATCGTCACCGGCAGCATCAGCAGCAGCACGCGGCGCACGTCGGGGTTGCGCCATTCGAAGCTCCATTCGAACTTGAACGGCGTGTTGCGCAGGTCGAAGGTCGGGATCATCAACTGCACGAAGGTGCCGACGAGGATCGCGATCGCGTAGGCGTAGATCCGGTCCTGGCCGTGGAAGAGCGGCACCAGGGCGATGACGACGGCGATGATCGTCAGGTTCCAGAAGAGCGAGGAGATCGCGAAGGCGCCGAAGCGGTCGTAGCTGTTGAGGATGCCGACGACGACGCCGCTGATCCCGAGCATGATCAGGATCGGGAAGAGGATCTGGGAGAGGGTGATCGTCAGGTCGAGGATCTCCCCTTCGAAGCCGGGCGCGAAGATCGGCATGATCGCCGGCGCCAGCAGCACGAAGAGCGCCGTGATCACGCCCAGCACCAGCGTGGCCAGGAGCAGCAGGGTCGAGGCGAGGCGGAAGGCCTCGCGGTAGTTCTTGCGCTCCAGTTGCTCGGTGAAGACCGGCACGAAGGCCGGCTGCAGCGCCGCGTCGGCGAAGAGGGTCCGCACCAGGTTGGGCACCTGGAAGGCGACGGTGAAGGCCGACATCGGGCCGTAGACGCCGTAGTAGGAGGCGGCGACCACCTCACGCGCGAGGCCGGCGATGCGCGAGGCGCCGGTGGCGATCGAGAAGAACGCGGTGGAGCGCGCGATGCGGCCCGCCTGGCGACCGGGAGCTGGATTTTCGGCGGGTTCCTCCCCGGGCGCGAAGGCCTCGGCCTCGCGCACGGCGGTGTCCTCGGCGAGCGCCTCGGCGTCGCGGTCGGGGCTGTCGGGTGCCTTGGGCGTCTCCAAGCTCGCTCTCAGTCGCTATAGTCGGCGGCCGCCCGAAGGGGGCCCGGCGCCCACTCAGGCACACGACTCATGGCCAACATAGCCTCACAGAAGAAGCGGATCCTACGCAGCGAGCGCGAGCGCACGGAGAATCGCCTGCTCACCAGCACGGTGAAGACCTACTTCCGCCGCCTCGAGGCCGCGGTCGAGTCCGGCGACTCCGGCAAAGTCGAGGCCGAGCACAAGGAGCTCGTCTCGAAGATCGACAAGGCCGTGCAGAAGGGGGCGCTGCACAAGAACACCGGCTCCCGCAAGAAGTCCCGCGCCGCGCGAATCGCCGGCGCCTAAGGGCTGCAAACCGGCGCATCCCGGCGTCGTCGCTCGGTCATGTGCAGAGCACACTCCCTCGCTCGTCCTTGACCTGCTTGGTTTTCGCGCCTTAGGCGCCGGCGCTCGCGCGGCGCAGTGCCAGCGTCAATGCCAATTCGTCGCCGTAGTCGGCGCCACCCCGACACCACACCTCAAGATCAGCGAGGGCCACCGTTGCCTTCCGCAACTGCTCCAAGTCCGTCTTGCCGAGGCGGGCGACCAGTTGCTTCGCCGCGTAGGGGTGCATGCCGAGGCTGGACTCGACCTGCTTGGGCGGCACGCCCTCCTCGATCTGAGCCGCAGCCGCGCAGGCCTTGCGCAGGCGCGAGGCCAGGCCGTAGATCAGGCCCGTCACGTTCTCGCCCTGGGAGATCAGGCGCTCGGCGAGGGCGGCAGCCTTGGCGGGGTCGCGTTCGAGCAGCGCGTCCGAAAGTGCCCAGACCGCTGCTTCGGAGGTGTCGGAGACCATCGCGTCGAGGTCCGCGGCGGTGACCGCGCCCCCCTTGCCGGCCCAGAGCGCCAGGCGCTCGAGCTCGTTGCGCAGGCGCACCGGGTTCGCCCCCATGCGATCGACGAGCATCCGCGCCGCCGCCGGCTCGAGCGCAAAACCGAGCTGCTTCGCTTCGCCGATGAGGCGCCGCGGCATCTCCCGCGGTTTCGGCGCCTCGAACTCGTGGATCTCGCCCCCCGCCGCCTTGACCGCTTTGCGCAACTTGGCGGGAGCTTTCGCCCGGGCAATGAGAACAACGGTCAGGTCCGGTGGCAACTCCCCGATCGCGGCCGCAACCGCGTCGAGCTGGCGCTCGCGCCAGCGCTCGGCCCCGTCGGCGAGCAGGTAACGGCGCGTCTCGGTCAGCGACATTGCCGGAATCGCCGCCAGCAGCGCCTCGTGGTCGGGTCCGCCCCGCCCCTCGCTCGGCTCGAAGACCTCGAGGGCGCCAGCGCCGCCGTCCCCCTCGGCGCGAGCGCGCAGGCGCGCCCGGGTGGCGTCGATCTTCGCCTGGTCAGTGCCGGCGATCAGGTACAGCGATGCGAGCCCCTCGGCCATCGCAGCCGAGTCTAGCTCCGGCCCGGGTCCTACCTGGCGGCGTCGGCCGCTTCCTTGGCTGCCGCTGGGCTCGCCGGAGGCGTCGGCGAGCTGGCGGGCGGCGAGGGTGCGGCTACGGCCGCGCTGCTGTCGTTCTGCGCCTTCGTGCTCGCCGTTTCGCTCGACTTCGAAGTCGACGGCGAGGAGCCCGCGGTTTTTGGGCCGCTCCCGGGTTTTGACGACGCGAGGTCGGTCGATCGCGCCCCGTCCTTCGCCGCCTTGGCATTGCCGGCAGCCGAAGAGCCACCCCCACTCACCGACGCTGGAGCTGGTGCGGTGGGCGGGGAGACAATCGGAGACGGCTGGCCGGTCGACTGAGGCGCGGGTTGGGAGACCGGCTCACCGCGACCGGTGCCACCGCCCGGCTGAGTCCCGCCCGCGTCACGAGCTCCATGCGAGTTCCCAACGCCCGCCTTGCCCCTCGACGGGCTCTCGGCTCCGCCGCGCCGCTGGCGACCCGCGGCGACGCTGCCCTTGCCCGCGGCGGCCGGGCTCCCCGTCGTCACCGCAGCCGGCGACGCCAGCGCAACCCCCGGGTGGACCTTGCCGACCTTGGCCGTGGTGCTGGGAAGCGGGCCACTGAGCACCGCCGGCCAACCCAGCTGTGAGATGAACGCGACCAGGCCCAGCCCCACCGCGCCGACCAGGGCCAGCAGGGCGATCGAAGTCCGCCTCAGCCTGAGCAGCATGCTGCCGCCGGCGAGGCCGATGCCACCGAGCGACTGGGAAACGCTTTGTCCGACTTTGGAGGTCACCTCTACGACCATCGTCCCTGGGACGTGAGAACCAAAGCCCCACGCGCCCGAAGCCCTAATTTTGACTCGACGATTCGTCTAGCCACCCACCGCGACCGCGAAGGAATCCTTGCCCGCATCGATGACTATGTTGCCAGCTTCGTCGGTGCGGAGCAGTGAAATTTCGTGCGAGGCAAGCGTGGCGAGCGTGCTTGGCGCCGGATGACCGTACGAATTTCCGCCGCCGACGGAGATCACAGCGAGGCTCGGCGAGGTTCGATCGAGCAGGGCATCGAGCCCCGCGTCCTCGCTGCCATGATGGGCGACCTTGAGGACGTCGACCGGGCCGGGGTCGACCGGCACCTCCCCCGCCTCAGCGTCGGCGCTGAGCAGCATCGTGAAGCGATGCCAGCGAGCGAGCAAGACCAGGGCCTGAGCATTGGGGTCGGCAGCGCCCAGCGGCTCGGTCAGCAGCGCGGGCGGCGGCCAGATGACCTCCAGCCGCAGCCCGCCGGAGCGGATCGTGTCGCCAGCGGCGAGGCGGGTCGCATCGACTCGCGCCGCGGCGGCCTCGGCGCGTAGGTCGCGGCCGAGCCGGGCGTAGGCCAACTCGCCAACGGCAAAATCCCCCAGCAGCTCCCCGATGCCACCGGTGTGATCGGACTGTTCGTGAGTCGCGACCACGACCCCCAGTGCACCGACTCCTGCCTCCCGCAGCTTGGCGACGAGCGCGCCCCCGGGCGGCCCGCCGTCGACGAGGATCGGCGCCGCCCGAGCCGGCTGCAACAGGATCGCGTCGCCCTGGCCGACGTCGAGGACCGATACACGCAGGCCGTGGGGTGGGGGTGCGCCCCGACTGCCGCTGCTCGCAGCCAGATTGAGCCCAAGCAGTGCCGCGAGCAGGGCCACCGCGACCGCGAGCCGCAGGCGCGACAGGCGCAACGGGTTGCCAATCGACGATGACGGCAACGCGTTCGAAACCGGCGAGCGGCGGTCACGCCGCAGCGCGGCGAGGCGGCGATGGCGCAGCAGCGCCGGCAGGCCCAGCGCCGCAGCCGTCAAGAGCGCATAGGAACCGACCAGACCGCCGGGGCCCAGATGCACATCCAGATACGCCCACCCGGGTCGCCCGCACCAGCGCGCCACCGCGGCGATGTAGGCGAGCAGCGGCGCGGCGAGGGCATTCGGCACCACGGCCGGAAAGCCCGGAACCTGGGCTCCGATCGCAGTCAGCATGCCGAGCCACATCGCCGGCGCGACGGCCGGCAGGGCCAGCAGGTTGGCCAAGAGCGTCGTGGTCGAGAGCGCTTCGAAATGGAAGGCGATCAGCGGCGCCGTCGCCAGCGTGGCGGCGATGGTGACCGCCGCGCCCTCCGCCAGGGCGCCGCGCCAGCCCCGCGCGCCGATCCGCTCCGCGAGCGCCGCCCGCAGCGGTGCGGCGAGGGCGAGGATGCCGAGCACCGCGGCGAAGCTGAGCTGCCAGCCGACGTCGGCGGCGATGCCGGGGTCGATCGCGACCGTCACCACGGCCGCCACGGCCAGGGCGTAGAGGCGCGAGGCGCGCCTGCCGGCTAGCGTCGCCAGCAGACTGAGCGCCCCCATCACCCCCGCCCGGACGATCGAGGGACCGCCGCCGGCAAGCGGCACGTAGACGGCGATCGCGGCGAGGATCCAGACCAGGCGCGTGCGCAGGGGCATGCCAAGCGCAGCGAGCAGCGGCATCGCGAGCAGGGCAAGCAGGGCGACGTTCTGGCCGGAGACCGCAAGCAGGTGAGAGAGACCGGCCCGGCGGAAGTCCTCGACCGTGGCCTCGTCGATGCGATCGTCCTCGCCGAGGACGAAGCCGCGGGCGAGCGCCGCCTCGCGCGCCGGCATGCCGCTGCCGAGGGCGCGCTCGGCGCGGCCGCGGATCTCCCCGCGATGCCCGAGGGCGAGCAGGGCGAGGGCGGCGATGGCGAGGGCGAGGGGCCAGGCAGGGCGGCCGCCGCGCACGCCGCTTGTCACTACGGCTGCAGGCGCGCGCGCAGCGCCTCCATCGTCGCCGGACCGATGCCGCTGACCTGGTCCAGCTGCTCAACCGATGAGAGGCCGCCGTGTTCGTCACGGAAATCGACGATGTCCTGCGCGGTGACCGGTCCGATGCCGTCGATCGTGTCGAGCTGTTCGACCGTGGCCGTGCCGAGGCTGATCGGCCCCTCTTCCCCAGTCGCCCCGGCCGCCGCCGGCGCTGCCCCACCCGGCCCGCGCCGGGGCACGACGATCTGCTGGCCGTCGGCGAGTCGCGCCGCAAGGTTGATCGCTTCCAGCAGGGCGCCGCGCTTCGCGCCCCCCGCTCGCGCCACCGCATCCGTCACCCGCGCGCCCGCCGGCAGCCGGTAGACGCCCGGCCGCGCCACCGCCCCGGTGACGTCGACGACCACGTCCCCGCCGGTACCGCTATCGACCGTCAAGCCCCCGTCGCCACCACCCGTGGAGAACGACGCGACGCTGCCGCCGTCGCCCTCCGCCCTGATCGCTCGCGCGCCGAGCAGCAGCAGGGCAACGGCGATGGCGGCGTAAACGGCGACCTGGGAGCGCGACAGCTCGGGCATACCCCAACCGTGACCGAACGCGGCGCACGCGTGGTGCGCAGAATCAAACGTTTGCGCTACAGGTCTTCGTCGTCGTTGTAGCCGGCGACCTCGGCGAGCTGATCCGAGTACAGCTCCGAGGCGGCGACCGGCGGCGACTGCACCGAAACGCAGGCGAACTCGGCATCGCCGTCGTTGGCGATCGCGTGCTCGGTTGCCGGCGGCACGAGGATCAGGTCACCCTCCGCCACCTCCTGTGTGTCTCCGGCCACTGACATCGTGCCGCTGCCGCGCACGACGACGTAGGCCTGCTCGGCCTGCTCGTCCGAGCGCAGCGTCTGCTCGGCCCCGGCGGGCAGCTCGATCCAGGTGACGGAGAGGTTGCGCGAGCCCAATTCACCGGCGTCCATGAGGACGCGGGCGCGCAGGCGGTGCCATTCCTCGACCGACGCCTCGGCATGTCGTCTGACCAGCACGGCGGCTTTGTACCAGAAAAGGTGGCGGTGACTGCGACCAATCAGCGAACGACGAGGTTGACGAGCTTGCCGGGCACGACGATCTCCTTGACGACCTCCTTGCCGTCGAGGAAGCGACTCACCTTCTCGCTCCGGCGCGCTAGGGCCAGCAATTCGTCCTTGCCGGCTTCGGCGTCAGCCTCGATCCGGTCGCGCAGCTTGCCGTTGACCTGGACCACCAGCGTCACCGTCTCACTGCTCAATAGCTGCGAATCGGCCTGCGGCCAGGGCTCCTCCCAGACGCGCCCGCCGCGCAGCCGCTCCCAGATCTCGGCCCCGAGGTGAGGGGCGAAGGGGAAGACCAGCGAAGCGGCCGTGGCGGCGGCGAAGCGCACCGCCGCGGTCCCCCCCGGCTCGCCGTAGAGCCCGTCCTTGAGCCGGTAGGCCTCGTTGACCAGCTCCATCACGGCGGCGATCACGGTGTTGAACTGGAAGCCGCGCTGGAAGTCGCGGGTCGCCTTGTCGATCGCCCAGTGGGCCTTGGCGAGCAGGGTGCGAACATCGCCCTCGGGGGTGGCGAGGGGATCGTCGCCCTCCTCCCCAGCCTCGACCTCCTCGCAGAGGCGCCAGAGGCGCGAGAGGAAGCGATTGACCCCCTCAACCCCCTCGTCGACCCAGTCGGCGTCGCGCTCGGGCGGCCCCATGAAGCAGATGTAGGTGCGGGCGGTGTCGGCGCCGTAGCGCTCGACGTACTCGGCGGGGCTGACGGTGTTGCCGCGCGACTTCGACATCTTCGCCCCGTCGCGGGTGATCATCCCCTGGGCAAAGAGGTTGGCGAAGGGCTCCTGCACCCCCAGCACCCCGCAGTCGGCGAGCGCCTTGGTGAAGAAGCGCGCGTACATCAGGTGCAGGATCGCGTGCTCGACGCCGCCGATGTACTGGTCGACGGGGAGCCAGTGCGCGGCGGCGGAGGCGTCCCAGGCGGCCTCGGCGTTGCGCGGATCGAGGTAGCGGATGAAGTACCAGGAGGAGTCGACGAAGGTGTCCATCGTGTCGGTCTCGCGGCGGGCGGGGCCGCCGCAGCGCGGGCACTCGGTGGCGACCCAGTCCTCGGCCGCGGCCAGGGGGCTGCGGCCCTGGGGTGCGTAGTCTTCGACCTCGGGCAGCTCGACCGGCAGTTGCTCGTCGGGGACGGGGACGATCGCCGGGGCGCCCTCCTCGCCGCAGGCGTCGCAGTAGACGACCGGGATCGGCGCCCCCCAGTAGCGCTGGCGCGAGACCAGCCAGTCGCGCAGGCGGTAGTTGACCGCCGCTTCGCCGCGCCTCTCCTCGTTGAGCCAGGCGACGATCTCGGCGTAGGCCTCGCGGTTGCCCTTGCCGTCGAAGCGCCCGGAGCCGACCATCGGCCCGTCGCCGGGGTAGGGCAGCCCCTGCTCGTCGCGGGCGACGTCGGGGTCCTCACCCTCGATCACGCGCCGCACCGGCAGGTCGAAGGCCCGGGCGAACTCGTGGTCGCGCTCGTCGTGGGCGGGCACGGCCATGATCGCGCCGGTGCCGTACTCCATCAGCACGTAGTCGGCGACGAACATCGGAATCTCCTCGCCGTTTACCGGGTTGACGACGCTGCGCCCGAGCGGCACGCCGGTCTTCTCGCGATCCTCTGCCCCGCGTTCCTCGGCCGACTCGCGCGCGGCCCGGTCGACGTACTCGCGCACGGCCGCCTCGGCCGGGGTGCCGGCGACGAGCCGCTCGAGCTCGGGGTGCTCGGGGGCGAGGACGAAGAAGGTGGCGCCGAAGAGAGTGTCGGGGCGGGTGGTGAAGACCGGGAAGTCGAGGCCGACCTCCTCGCAACGGAAGGTGACTTCGGCGCCCTCGGAGCGGCCGATCCAGTTGCGCTGCATCGTGATCACGTGCTCGGGCCAGTTCTCGAGCAGCTCGAAGTCGGCGAGCAGGCGCTCGGCGTAATCGGTGATCCTGAAAAACCACTGCTCGAGCTTGCGCTGCACGACCTCGGTGCCGCAGCGCTCGCAGCGGCCGTCGACGACCTGCTCGTTGGCGAGCACGGTGGCGTCCTTCGGACACCACTGCACCGGCGCCTCGGCACGGTAGGCGAGGCCCTGCTCGAATAGCCGCAGAAAGATCCACTGGGTCCAGCGGTAGTACTCGGGCGTGTGCGTCGCCAGTTCGCGCGACCAGTCGATCGAGATCCCCCACTCGCGGAACTGGCGCTGGAAGGAGGCGATCGAGCGCTCGGTGGCGACGCGCGGCGGCTCGCCGGTCTTGATCGCGTTGTTCTCGGCCGGCAGGCCGAAGGAGTCGTAGCCCATCGGGTGGATCACCTGGAAGCCGTTGCGGCGGCGGAAATGGGCGATCGCGTCGCCGACCGAGTAGCACTTGAGGTGACCGACGTGGGGTTCGCCGGAGGGGTAGGGCAGCATCTCCAGCACGTAGGACTTTGGCTTGGAGTCGTCAAAGCCAGGCTTGCCCGGGTTGGCGACCTCCCAGGTCTTCTCCTCGGCCCAAACCCGCTGCCACTTGCGCTCGATCTCCTTGGGGTCGTAGCCGGCCATCGGCGCGATCTTATGAGCGACGCCCTCTCGGGCGCAGGCAGAACGGTTCAGGCGACCGGCGAGACGGCTTCGAGGATGTGGGGCCAGACGTAGACCTCGATCGTCGCCGCGACCAGCAGGGCGGGGATCGCGATCAGCACCGTGACCAAAGTGGCGGCAAGCAGCTGGTTCCACTCGCCGCGGCGGCTGGCGATCAGCCAGGCGGCAAGCGGCAGGAAGAGCGCGGTCAGCTCGAGCAGCGCGTGGGGCAGGACGCTGAGCAGCAGCGTCCCGATCGAGATCTGCAGTTGGAAGGCGATCGTGCCGCCCTGGAAGCCGAGGTAGAGCGCCTGGGTCGAGAGCGAGAAGAGCGTCACCGCGCAGACGAAGAGGATCGCCAGCTCCCCCGCCTTGACGTGGATCCAGCGCGAGAAGCCGCTGCGCTGGGCGGCGGCGATCGGCATCGAGGCGCCGGCGATGAAGCCGGCGACACAGGCGGTAGCGTGCAGGGCGAGGACCAGCGAGTTGCGCCAGAGGATCGGCAGCAGGTCGCCGGGCTCCGACGGTTCGGTCAGCCCCGGCAGGTGGATCGGCGTCAGGTCCGGGGTGAGCAGTCCGGCGACGATCCAGACCGCTCCAAGCAGCGCCAGCGCGATCGCCAGGCTGAGCGCCAGCCAGCTCCACAGGACGACCCAGCGCCCCTCGCGCCAGGCATCCAGCGCCGCGCGCGTGTCCTGCATGCCGTGCGAGAAGACGTGCTCGTTGGCCGTGCTCATCGCTACCTCATCGGCAGCGCCGGCCCGTCATTTGAGCGCCGCCAGCGCGCAAGCTCGATGAGGTCGGCGAAGTGGAGCTGGGGGGACTCGAACCCCCGACCTACGCGCTGCCAGCGCGTCGCTCTTCCAGCTGAGCTACAGCCCCGCAAACTCGATGGGTGGCTCAGTCTAGCGCCGTTCGCAGCGATTCCCCCGGCGCCGCCAGGCGCGCGCGAGGACTAGGGCGAGCCCTTGGCGCGCATCCGACTTTGACCACCCCAGAGTGTGGTGAAAGTCGGATGCGCGAGCTTGCATCACTCGACGCCGGGCTTTGGAGCGCCCAACGCCGGGCTATGAGGCGTCAGCGGCCGAGGCGTCAGCGGACTCGAGCAGGCGAAAGCCGATTCCCGCCCTCTGCAGGCGCTCGAGCAGGGCATCGCCCATCGCCTGCGCGGTCGTCACCTGACCCGCGGTCTCCGGCAGCTCGTCGAAGGCGAGGCAGAGCCCGGATTCGGCCAGCATCTTCGCTGTCTCGTCGTAGCCGGGATCGCCGCCGGCCACCTCGGTGACGACCCGCCTGCCGCCGCCCTCGCCGACGAAGGTGACCTTGAACCAGCTTTTCGAACGGACCTCCTCGCTCGGGCCCTCGCCGGGCGCGCGGGAGGACCTGAGCAGCAGCTTGCGAGTCGGCGGCAGCTGGGCGAGGACGAGCGCAGCGCCGATACCGCCGGCGGTCGCCGCGACCGAGGCAAGGTGCCTGGCGACGACATTGTGCCCGTAGCGGAAGTCGGGACCGTAGCGCTCGAGCGCCGCCGCCGAGCGACGCACGATCGGGCCGTCGATCGTCGGCAGGGGAACGACCCAGCCACCGAGAGCGGCGTCGCGCCGGGGGCGCGGCGGCGCCGAGCGCACCCTCCGCCCAGCCGGGCCTGGCTCGCGCTGACGGCGCCGCCGCGCCGCGCTGACGGTCTGCCGCGCCCGTCCGAACCCGTTGATCGCCGAGGCAAAGGTACCGCCAGAGAACTCCGCCCCCATCCGCACGTAACCGTTAACCGTCAGCGGCACGCCCTCCGGCAGCTGCTTGACGGTGAAGTAGGCGCCGAGGTCGTGCGGGATCGAGTCGAAGCCGCAGCAGTGGACGAGGCGGGCGCCGCTGCGCTGCGCCTGCTCGTGGTAGTCGAGCCACATCCGGTCAACGAACTCGGGCTCGCCGGTGAGGTCGACGTAATCGGTGCCGGCCGCCGCGCAGGCTGCGACCAGCGGCTCGCCGTGGAGGGCGTAGGGCCCGACCGTGGTGATGACCACCCGGGCGGCACCGGCGACCCTGGCGAGCGCCGCCGCATCGGCGGCATCGGCGATCAGCAGCTCGGGCGCGGGTACGCCGTCGGCGGCCACCGCGGCGAGCGAGGATGCGACCGACCCCAGCTTGTCGCGGTTGCGACCGACCAGCGCCCAGCGCAGACTCGCCGGAGCGTTGGCGGCCAGGTAACGAGCCGTCAGCCCGCCCGTGAACCCGGTCGCGCCGAAGAGCGCGAGGTCGTATTGCCGTTCGGGCACGGCGGCATTATTGCGGTGCGACGCGGGGGACGGACGCTAGGGTGCCCGCCATGTCCCGCCCGGCCGGCAACACCATCATGCGGCTGCGGGACGAGCTCGACCATTCTCTTTTTCGTCCCGCCCGACAGAATGCCCCCAGCCTCAAGAGGTGGGAAGCGGGCGTGCTCATCGTCGCGTTCGTCGTGCTGGCCGCTGTCCTGCAACTGTTCCGGCTCGGCCCCTCCACGGCCTTGAACTCGCTCTGGGCGGAGGATGGACCCGTCTTCGTCAGCGGGGCAATGACCCACGGCTTCTTCGACGCGGTGTTCACCCCTTGGGCCGAATACCTTGTCGTCCTCCCCCGCCTGATCGCGGAGATCGGGACCGTCGTTCCCCTGCACGACGCGCCCCTGGCGATGAACCTCACCGCGGTCACCCTCGTCGCCCTCAGTGGACTGGCCGTCTGGTTTGCCAGCGCCGGACTGATCCACAGTCCTTACCTGCGCGTGCTACTGGTGGCGCTGCTGGTCCTCTCCCCCGTGGGAACGATCGAGGCCGTCGCCACACCCACCAACGTCGCCTGGTACACGACCTTCGCGGTCTTCTGGCTGCTGCTCTGGCGGCCGGCGACGATGGGGGGAGCCTGCCTCGGCGGCCTGTTGATCCTGCTCACGGGGGTCAGCACACCCGGAACGCTTTTCTTCGCTCCGCTTGCGCTGATGCGCGCCGTCGCGATCCGCGGGCGTCGCGACGTCGTGATCGTCGGCTCTTACACGCTCGGAGCGGCGATCCAGCTGATCGCGATGGCGGTCAACACCGAAAAGTTCACCACCCCCCTGTGGACGAAGAACATCCTCACCGCCTTCCTGCAACGGGTCGTCGACAACGCGTTGCTTGGAATCGAACTGGGCGGATCCACCTGGCTCGACTGGGGGTGGCCATTCCTGATCGCGATCGTCGCCGCCGTCGCGACCTTCCTGGTCGTGATGTTGCTGCGAAGCTCCTCCAACCGCCTCTTCGCCGCGCTCGCCGTCGTCACCGCAGTGGTGATGTTCCTCGCCTCTGGTTACACACGCGCCCTCGGCGACGTAATGGTCTGGCACGGCGATGCCTACAACAACTTCGGCGGCCGCTACGCGATCGTCCCGGCCATGCTTCTGCTCAGCGCGATCCTCGCCCTGCTCGACGCCCACTACAGGTCGTCGTCAAAAGCCCGGCGTCCGGCGCTCGCCATCGGCATTGCCGCGGTGCTGCTCGCCTCCATCGTCACCTCCTTTGACGTCAGGGGTGTCATCGGTCGCGGAGGGCCACCGTGGGATGAGAGCCTGCGCAGCGCTACTGCGAAGTGCGAAGCCAAGGGCCTGGCTGAAGCGCCGGTCTCCACCTCACCGGAAGGATGGACGGTTACCGTCTCCTGCACCCGCCTGACGTCGGACAGGTAAGCCGAACGACCCGCAACCACCGCCGGCATTACATTTGCACCGTGTGCATGCAGTGCATGGCGACGGCGATGACGAGCGGGGCGGCGGTGACGGGCATCCGCTCCTGGCTCGGGACCCGCAACTATGGCTGGCTCACTCCCGAGCGGCTGCGGCGCACCACGATCTGCCTCTTCGCCGCTGGCCTGCTGGCGTCCGCGACGCTGATCGGCGGTTCGGGCAAGCAGCCGACGAGCGCGCACGCGGGCGGCTCGCCGCCCGCCGCCCGGGGGACGAGCAGGTAACGAGCCCGCACCGCACTCAGCTTGCGCAGCTCTGACAGAGGCCGCGCAGGACGACGTCGTGCTCGGAGACCTCGAACGGCACCTCACCGGAGATGCGGTCGATCACCCGCTCCAGGTCGCCGTTCTCGAAGGTCTCCATCCGCCCGCAGCCCTGGCAGATCGCGTGGTGATGGTGGTGACCGTCGGGGTCGATCCGCTCGTAGGCGGCGGTGCCGCGGACGATCTCGATCCGCTGCACCAGCCCCAGCTCCTCGAGCTGCTCGAGCGCCCGGTAGATGCTGGCGCGGCCGACCCTGGGCTTGCGCCGGCGCAACTCGTCATCGAGCTCGAGCGCCGATACCGCGCAGTCGTGACCGGCGAGGGCCTCGATCACGGCCGTGCGGGCGCCGCCGCGGCGCAGCCCCGCGCGGCGCACGGCGGCCAGCGCGTGCTCGGCCCAGCTCGCCTTCGCGCTCTTGGCGGTCGTCGCCATCAGGCAATCGTAGCCCTCGGCTTCGCGGGCCCGGGCGAGCCGCGCCAGGCCCGCAGGCGGCCGATCGGCAGCGAGAGCAGGTAGGCGGCGAACATCGCCAGGGCGATCGAGGCGCCGGCGGCGGTGCCCAGGTAGTAAGAGGCGTAGAGGCCCGCGACGCCGGCGAGGACGGCGATCCCGGCGGCGAGGAAGAGCATCGGCACGATGCGGTCGCTGAGCTGGCGCGCGGCGGCCGCGGGGCCGACCAGGACGGCGACGACGAGCAGGTTGCCCAGCCCCTGCACGGAGACGACGGTCGCGGCGGCGAGCAGGACCGCCAACAGGGCTTCGACCCGGCCCGGGGAGACGCCGAGCGCAGCGGCGGCGGCGCGGTCGAAGCCGCTCGAGAGGAGCCGCGAGTGCAGCGCCCAGAGCGCCGCCGGGATCACAATCGCCATCGCCGCCGCCGCTGCGAGATCGGCGTCGGTGGGGCCGAGGATGTCGCCGAAGAGCAGCGCCTCGATCCCCGGCGGCGAGTCGGGCGAGAGGGCCAGCAGCGCGCCGAGGCCGAACATCGTCGTGACCACGATCGCGACCGCGACGTCGCGCGAGATGCCGCTCGCGCGGGCGGCGAGCACGATCGCGAGCGCCGCGACCAGGATCGCCGGCGTCGCCCCCAGGAGCAGCGGGATGCCGGTCAGGGCGGCGAGGACGAGGCCGGGGAAAAGCGAGTGGGCGAGGGACTCGGCGGCGTAGGAGAACTCGTAGAGCACGATCCAGCAGCCGAGCGCGCCGCC
This sequence comes from Solirubrobacterales bacterium, assembly GCA_035548675.1. Lineage (GTDB taxonomy): Bacteria > Actinomycetota > Thermoleophilia > Solirubrobacterales > 70-9 > VRUE01. The sequence goes on along the minus strand of DASZSJ010000072.1, from coordinate 12,668 downwards.
GGCGAGGCCGATCAGCGCCATCTCGGCGATCGCCCGGCGCATGAACTCGTCCTGCAGCGGCTCCAGCATCTGCCTCAGCGCCTCCGCATCTCAGTGATGATGAGGGGGCAGGATCGCCTTCCCCGTCCCGCCGGGGATCTCGACGATGGCGCCGCCGTAGGTCGCTTCCAGGGTCTCGCGGTCGAGCACCTCGGCGGGCGGGCCGAAGCCGACCTGGGCGCCGTTGAGGCAGAGGACCAGCTCGCTGCGGCGCGCCTGCTCGAGGTCGTGGGTTGCGATCGCGACCGCCCTCCCCTCCCCGCCCAGATCCTCCAGCAACGCTTCCAGCGCCGCGGCGCTGGGGGTGTCGAGGCCCGAGAACGGCTCGTCGAGCAGCAGCGCGGTCGCGTCCTGGACCAGGGCGCGGGCGATCAAGACGCGCTGGCGCTGGCCGCCGGAGAGCTCGCCGAAGGTCTGGCGCGCCAGCGGGCCGAGGCCGACGCGGTCCAGCGCCGCGGTGGCGGCGCGGCGCTCGGCGCGCCCCGGCCGCCGCCACCAGGGCAGGCGCGAGAGCGCCCCCATCGCCGCCACGTCAAGCGCCGAGACCGGATAGTCGAGGCGGGTGCGCTCGGTCTGCGGGACGTAGCCGCAGCGGGCGCGCACGGCGAGCCGCCCGGCGCTGGGACGCAGCTCGCCGAGCAGCGCCCGCAGCAGGGTCGTCTTGCCGCCCCCGTTGGGGCCGAGCAGCGCCAGCCGCTGCCCGGCCCCGAGCGCGAAGGAGACGCCGGTGAGGACGGGTGGCCCGCCGTAGCCGACCGCCAGCCCCTCGGCCTCGATCAGGGGCTCACCCGGCACTTGTCCTTCCCGCCCGTGAATCCGCCGACCATCGCGTTGGCGTTGGCCGCCTCCATCTCGAGGTAGGTGGCTCCTTCGGAGTCGGCCGGCCCAAGCGTGTCACCGTACAGCGTGTAGTCGGCCGAGGCGCCGGTCTGGCGGGCGATCGCTTCGACGACCTTCGAGCTCAGCGAGCTCTCCGGGAAGACCGCCTTTACGCCCGCGGCCTCGATCGTCGCGGCGAGCTCGGAGAGCTCCTTGGCCGAGGTCTGGGCCTGGGTCGTCTGCGAGGGGATGACGGCGCCGACGACCTCGATCCCGTAGCGGTCGGCGAAGTAGCCGAAGGCGTCGTGGTCGGTGACCAGCTTGCGCTCCGCGGAGGGGACCGTGTCCATGCACCTGGCGATGCTCGCGTCGAGCGCCCTCACTTCGGCCAGGTAGGAGTCGGCGTTGGCTTCGAACTCGGCCTTCTTGCTGGGGTCCGCCGCCGCCAGCCGCTTCTCGATCTCGCCCACGGCCGCCTCGGCGTTGCGCGGATCGTGCCACCAGTGCGGGTCGTACTTGGACGCCTCCTCCCCGGTCGGCTCGCCGGGCAAGCGCTCGGGCACGACCGCGGCGAGGTCGACGACCGCGGCGTCGCTGCCGCTTTCGGAGACGAGGTCGTCGGCCCACTTGTCGAGGTTGTCGCCGTTGACGAAGACGAGCTTGGCGCCGGCCGCCGCCTCGACGTCCTGCGGTCGGGGCTCGTACTCATGCGGGTCGGTGTTCGGCTGCAGGATCTGGTGGACGTCGACCGCTTCGCCGCCCACCTCGCGCACCCAGTCGCCGATCTGCGTCGTCGTCGCGACCACGTCGAGCTTTTCGCCGCTACTGCCCCCCGAGCCGCCGCCGCAGCCGGCACCGAGCAGGACGAGGGCGAGGAGAGCGGCCCCGGCCAGGAGCGGGCCGCGGGGAGTGCGAGCGAGCGCGCCAACCAGGGCCTTGGTCAAGGCGACGAGGGCGAAGGCACCACCGGCCACGCAGGCAATCGTCGCCCCTGGCGGGGCATTGGTTTCGACCGAGAGCCAGAGCCCGGCCGCCCCCTCGGCCGCGACCAAGGCGACGCTGGCCAGTTGCCAGCTCGCCATCCGCCCGGTGAGCAGCCGCGCGGTGGCGGCGGGGACGACGAAGAGCGCCGTCACCAGCAGCGCCCCGACCACGGTGAGGGCGGCGGTGGCGGCGAGCGCGATCAGGCAGAGCAGGAGCGCGTCGTAGGCGCGCCGGCCCCGCTCCCCGGCGCCGCCCCCCTCGCCGTCGAAGCCCTGGGCGAGCCAGTGCTGGCCGACCAGGGCGGTCGCCAGCAGGGTCGCCACGGCGCTGGCGACGGCGATGGTGACGTCGCCGCCGTCGACCAGGAGCAGGCTGCCGAAGAGCAGCGTCTCGACGTTGGCGCCAGAGCTGAAGACGTCGCTGGCGAGGATCACACCCCCGGCCAGGCAGGCGACCAGGACCAGGGCGACGACGCTGTCGCGGCCGCGGTCACGACCCCGTCCCAGCGCCGCGTTGCCGGCGGTGAACACCAGGGCCGCGCCAAAGGCGCCGAGCGGCGCCGCGAAGCCGAGGCCGTCGGCCAGCACCAGGCCGGGAAAGGCCGCGGTGCCGACCGCGTGGGAGAAGAAGGCGAGGCCGCGCAGGACGATCCAGGTGCCGAGCAGACCGGCGGGAATCGAGAGGATCAGGACCTCGACGAGGCCGCGCTGGACGAAGGGAAGCTGGAATGGCTCGAGCAAATCGGGCCGTCCTCTCTGATCGGGGAACGGATGCGATCCCCACTCTAATGAGAATGATTCCGATTTGCATTGCGACCTTGCTCCTCGGCCCCCGTTGCCGAGTGTCTGATTGACCACCGCATACGTGGGCAAAGTCGACAGTCTGGCCGCATTGCACGGGCGATGGCTCACCTGGAGCTGGGAAGAGATCGGCTACGGCCGTCGCTGTGGATCACTCGCCTAAGCTGCTTGCTTCCCTCGCCTGGACGCAGGGGTCCGGTTCCGGAAGTAGTAGAGCTTTCGCGTCGCCCCCTGCGCCCTTTCTTCGCCATAGAGACGCAGCACCGGCAGGCCGAACGTCAGCACTCTCAGGTGATACGCAATCGCCTCGGCGCTGGGGGGCTCCCCGTACATCTGGCTCAAGTCCCCGGCCGAGAAGGGCTCGTCGATCCAGCGCATCGCTTCGAGAGCAACAATCCTGATCGGGTGAGCGGCGCTGGCGACCAGAGCGTCCCAGTCCGACGAGTCGTCGGTCATCTCCCCCTGCTCACTCGATATGTCGCACGGATGGTGCATTGACGTTCAAACGCCCCGACCGGCTTACTCCTCTTGTGGCCGCCGGCCGGGGCATCCGCAGGACCAGATGCCGCCCGCAAGCTCAACCGGTGATTTCGGATGGATCGCTGGTCGAACCCGCGGGATCAAGCGGGACTCACCGCACTTGTCCTCTGGGGGACTGCTCCAGCCCTTTGGAGCGATGAACGGTTCCAGACCGCCAGCGGAGCGTCAAACCGCGAGCGCTGAGCGGTCAGACTTCACCAGGCGTTGCTGCGTCGACGGCATCTTGGACATTCCGGCTTCGCCTAAAGCCCACTACGGCGATGACGGTCGAGATGCCGCTCTCTCCGGTTCGGGACATGCGTTTTGCTGCGTTCGTCTCGATCTTCTGGAGTCGTTCGAGGGATTCACGCTGCTCGTCGGCAGCTTCCCGGCGACCTTGAGCATCGAGGTTCATCGCTTTCCAACTGAGCCGCATAAGTCGATCGCTGCTCATCTTGCCCGCGCGGATCGAACTGAGACCCTCGGCGATCAGGTTGCGAAAGACGGTCGCGACCAGTTTGCGTCTGGTCTCATCCGGAGTCGCCCGCCACTCCTCGTCCGTCAGTTCAGGTCGTTTGACACCGCGGTAGAAGTGTTCGATCGAGCCCCCGCGTGGCTCGATCCTCACAAGCTCTATGCAGCCCTCGTCCAGCAAGATTTTGACGTGGTGGCCAGCCTTGTTCAGGCTGATATCCAACGTTTCAGACACGTCTTTGGGGCTTGCCACCCGTTCGTTGAAGATCGTCAGCGCCTCGATCCGTATCTCGTGCCCGATGGCGAAAACCTGGGTCTCCTCAAGCGTCCTCGGTCGCACCTTCGATCTAGTCGTCACGGCCGCCCTCTCTCTTTGATCGGCATTAGCTGGGTACTAAGCGGGGCCGGAGCATAGACGCGCACGATCATCCGACGGACCCTGTTCGGTCGGCGCTCGTCGGACGATCCAACTTTCCGCAGTAACTTCGCCCTTCCCGTCCCGGCGCAGGAGCCGGGGTGACGACACGGGAGGGGAGGTGAGTTCGGATGAAGATCCGTCCTGTGGGCACGACCGTGCCCGTCTTGAGCATCCTCAAGAACAACTAGTCGACGACTGGGAAGGTCGGTCCCGGTCGTCTTGCAGACGGGCCGGGGCCGACCCGTTAGGGCGTAGCCCTAGGCCGAGAACCCGACTTTCCCGTGCGGCCCACCCATCCCGCAGCATGTCCCTCCCATGCCAAGCGCGTTCCCGACCCACAGCTATACTCGCCCCCTGATGCGGCTGTAGCTCAGCTGGCTAGAGCGTCTGCTTGCCATGCAGAAGGTCGTGGGTTCGAATCCCATCAGCCGCTTCACCGGAAGCCCGCTCCCCGAGCGGGATTTCGCGTTTCAGGGCCACCCTGCGGATCGCCATCGTTGCCCTCGCCATCCGGCCTGCTGCCCGTTGCTGCCCAATCGGAGGCACCCACGAGGCCGTCCAGGGCGGCTCCGTGGTCGGCTTTCGAGGCGATCACCTTCGCATAGATGCCGAGCGTCATCTTGGGATCGGCGTGCCGCAGGCGCTGCGGGGGCAATTAAACCGCCCTTACGGAGCCGTACCGAATCGACGACCGCTGATAGGTTGCCAGCCGCCCTATGGCTGAGGTGAACCCTTCTTCCAAGGCCCTACATGTGGTCGCAGACACGCTTACGTGCTGCAACCTCGCGTCGGGGATTGCCGCGATTCTTCTTTCCGAGGAGGGTCCTCCGGTGCGCCGGTCTGCCTTGTTGCTGTTCGGTGCACTGTGCGACTCGATTGACGGTACCTTCGCGCGGCGCTCCGGAAACCCCACCGCGCGCGGGGCCACGGCCGATCACGTCGCCGACTTCATCACCTTCGGTATCGCGCCTGCGGCGATTCTCGTGGGGCACGGGTCCGCACGTGGAACCCTGCTGTCGAGAATCGCCGCAGGGTTCTACATAGCCGCGGCCGCGGGGCGAAAGATCCGCTACGGAACCGGGCCGAGGACGAGCCATGTTTTCCGCGGACTTCCCGATATGGGAGCAGGCGTCATCTTCGCTTTGGGCTGCCAGGTGAAATTGTCACCGCGAGCCTTGACCTATCTGACGCTCGGCTTGGGGGCCGCGATGCTGAGCTCTGTCCGTGTGCTGTCGGGGGAGGCGGTTTTGCGGCGGCTCGGGCGTGGAAATCCGGAGAGTCTCAACGTCCCTGTCGGCGAGTAGGCCACGGAATGCACGTTGACACCGTGAGTTTTGAGGATAACGGATCGACATGCGGGGGCAGAGGAGCGGAGCCTGGGGTGGCAGAGGTCAGCGACATTGAGCTGGTGATTTTCGATTGTGACGGTGTTTTGGTCGACAGCGAGGAGATTTCGAGTCGGGTCCTGCTGAGGCACTTGCGGGAGGCCGGGCTACAGGTCTCAGCCGAGGAAGTTGATGCGCGTTTTCTCGGACCGCGACTGAAGGACATTGTCGTGACAGTCGAGGCAGAGGTCCACAGGGAGTTGGGGGAGGCGTGGATTCGGGAGTTCGAAGAGCGACGTGCAAGGGTGTTCGAGGCTGAACTCCTGCGAATCCCGGGGGCACATGATGTGCTATCCAGCCTGACGAACCACGGCGTTGCGGTGTGTGTCGCTTCCCAGGGTCGGCTTGAGGCGACTCGACGAAAACTGGCGCTCGTGGGCCTGTCGAAGTTCTTCCCTTCGGATGCATTGTTCTCGGCTGACGAAGTGGCCTACGGGAAGCCGCACCCCGGCGTGTTCCTCCACGCGGCAGAGGTCATGGGGGCGGCACCTAGCCATTGCATCGTGATCGAGGACTCGGCCCGTGGCGTAGCAGCCGCTCTCCAGGCAGGCATGCGGGCGTTCGAGTATCAGGGTGACTCCGGGGCTAAAGGCGAGGCGGGTGCTAGGCCGTTGCGGTCACTGGCCGAAGTCCCGCGGCTCCTTGGCATTACCTGAAACCGCAAGCGTAAGAGGGAGATCCGCTTGCGGTCTGTTTTAGGAACGAGCTAGTATTCCGGCCGGTGTCGGCGGGCAGGGATAACTGAGGATTATCGGCGGTGCCGCGGAGGGCAAGGGTAGTGCGCTCACGGTGGGAGCGGCGGGGACGTGCGGTCAAGCTAGCGCTCATGCTGGCCTGCATGGTGTTCGCGGCCGTTGCAGGCACCGCTATATTCGCGCTGATCTCAAATGCATCTCTGACTGAAGCAAAGCGCGACTTGGCGATTGCTGCCTCCGCGGTCACGATCATTGCGGGGGTCATTGGTATTGGATCAAAGGTCTGGGGCGGCCTGCAACTACTGTGGAGGAGGAGAGACCGCTCGCGCTTGATCCGTGCCCATCTGATTGACCGAGACCGCCTCGTCGATCGCAGCGACGAGATGAAGGATCTGATCGACGCCCTGACTCGTTCCCGTGAGGTGAACTGCTGGGGTGAGAAGGGAGCCGGAAAGAGCTTCTTGCTCAAACACCTCGCCGACGTCATCAACGGTTACCGGAACAAGAACTTTGACCATCCAAAGACGGAGCAGGTCGCCGCCGCTCTTTACTTTGATTTGGCCGAAGCGGTCGGATTCTCCGGGATCGAGGAAAGGATCTGTCGAGAAGTCCTAGGAAAAGAGCACGGCACATGGCACGATTTCACCGCCTACGTAACGAAGAAGTTTCCGAGGCGCCGCGTTCTCTTGATCCTCGATAATGCGAACACGCAGGCACTGTGGCCGGCCGTCGGTCGTGTCGCGTACGAGTACCTGGCGCAACGCCCCGAAGATCGCCTCGTTTTCGGCTCCGTTAAAAGGATGTCCCTGATCAACATCGTGCCAAAGCCGGTCGCGGTCGAAGGACTTGACCTCTCCTCGACGGCAGAGATGGTCGCAAACAAGGACATCTCTATAGATCCCCAGGACTTGCAAGAGCTGCACGCTCAATTCAAGGGGCTTCCATACTACGTCGGCCTGTTCGCCAGGATTGGAGCCAGCCCACATGGTGCCAAGGAGGCGGCCGATCGCGAGACCATGGTGGACGTCGAGTTGATCCCAACCTTGGGCCCACAGACGCGTCAACTGCTCGCATACGCATCGCTCTTTGCCATGGTCACGCGACAAATTTCGCTCTATGACCTCGAACAGTGCCATCTGGTCGACCTCGATTCACAGCTCAAAGAAGACGAGGCACTGCTCACACCGCTGGCCGACCATCAACGCGAGTTCGGCATTCATGATGTGCTCCGCGACTCGGTGCTGCGAACAGTTGAACCAGAGGTTTCGGGCGCTGCGCTTCATCTGTTCCTGCGCGCACAGCGGCAAGGGCGACAAGGAGATGCGGCGCTGTTTGCGATGTTCGCAGACCCCCGCGCAGTCGGGGCCGATGCCTTTGACGGCGTTTTGGAGCCGGTTATTCGAAAGGCTGTCGATTCGAGGGACTACGCGGTTCTCGACGGCCTCCACAGCCGCGCCAGCCAAAGGCCTCGTGTACGGCAATTCATCGCCGAGGACCGCAACCGACACGACCTATTCTCCTGGGGTCGAGCGACTTTGCTGGCCGGCCTTGGGCAATATGGGGAGGCCGAGGCGGAGCTTCTGTCCACCGGCGCCCTGAGCACGACGGGGACGCACGCTCGCAGTTCAGACCTCGATCCGAGCATCCGATTCCTCTTGGCCGACATCGCGCACCTGCAAAACCGCTACGACGATGCGGCGCAGATGTTCGAGGATCTGGGCAATTGGGCTTGGTCGGCGGGCCAAAAAAAGCTCCATGCTCGCTGCACATGGGGACAAGGGCATGTGCTTAGGCATCAGGGGAAGGACCTCGACGGTGCCCTTGACCTCTTCGAACGCGCCATAGATCTCGGCAGCGAGGCAGGCGAGCTCTTTGCACGGGCCTACTCGATCACCGGCGCGACCGGCATCCGAGTTTTTCGCGAAGACGTTCCCGCTGACGAGGAGCACATCCTCTTCTGTATCGAGACCCAGATCGCGGCGGCGACTACCCACGACAGCTACATGCTGGAGGTGTGGAAGTCTCAGGCCCAGGTTGCATGGCTGCGCGGCGACTCACAGCGCGCGTTCGAAATCGTGGAGTCTGCGATCGAAAAAGCGCTGGAGCAGAATGACCGGCTTCTCTACAACCTCTATTTCGAGAAGGCGGAGTTCCTGCGCCTATCCGGGTGCGCCAAGGGGAGTTTGACGTTCTATCGCCAGGTGTTGAAGTTCGGCGAAGGAAATGGAGATCGCAATCTGATCTCCAACGCCCTCCTCGGACTGGTCTTGGCGGATCTGGCGGCAGACTGCTGGGTGCATCATGCCTCAGCAGAGAAGGCGCACGACGCCTGCCTGCGAGCCCGGCGAGTGGCCCTCGATGCGGATATCCAGATCACGGGAAAGATCGCCAGGCAGATTGCGACCATGTTCGACGAACCCGAGGGCGCGACGAAGAGGCAAAGGCTCATCCTGTTCTAGGCGTGTGGGGTGACGCAGAGTTCAGGTAGGAAGGTGTTGAGTTGAGCCAGCTCCCTCACCTGCTTTCGTATCCCGTCAATCGAGGCGCTATCGTCGACTAGCTGGCAGAGCACGGCGGCCAATCTTTCGACATCGCCCTGGTCCCACCGGTATCGAGCGATCTCTTGGACACCAAGTCGGAGGCCGGTGTCGCGGAAGAGCGGCTTGCGCTTCGCGTTCAGAGTGACACCGGCATCTCGGGCGCGGGCGTAGATGCGTTCGAGATCCTCGGCCTGCAAACCGAGAAACACCTGATGGGTCTCGGAGACTTGGTCGCCCGCCTGCAGCACCATCAAGCCATCGTCGCTGAGCCTTCTCGACAAGGTCGTCGCATGTTCGCGGATCCGTTGCGAATACCTCTCCCCAATCGCCAGTTGCTCGATCAACGTTGCGCAGAGGGCAGCGATGTGGTGCGGGTGCGAATGCCTGACGAACTTCGGGCTTATCTCCGAGTCGAGGCGAGCCGCGATTTCTTCGTTCTGCGTCATCAGGAGGCCGCAGCTCGGTCCCGGAAGAGTCTTGTGGGTCCCTCCTGATACGACGATTCGGGGATGCTCCTCGAGGGGGGAGGGGAGGTGGCCGGAGGCGATCAGGCCGAGGGTCTGCGTAGCGTCGTAGACAACCGTCGTATGCTCGGCGAATCCGACTGATCGCAGATCCGGGGCATAGAGGATGTCCGACGGTGCGTAGAGCACGAAATCGATCGCCTCGAGGTCGATCTCTCGACACGCCTCGATGTCAATCTGAAAGCCCCGATAGTCGTAGGGCAGGTCGATGATCTGCAAGCCGAGACGCTCGCAAATAGGCCGCATCGACGCGTGCCCTCCGCTCTTGGATGTTTGAAGCAGGATCTTCTGGCCGGGCTTCGACAGGGTCATCAATAGATTCGTGACCGCGCCAGTGCCGCTCAGTGGTCGGGGGTCGGCATAGCGAGCGCCAAACACCTCTTGGCAGAGGTCGATCGTAAGCCGATGCAGGTCGAGCACGTAGCGGGCGCCAATGAAATTATCTGCTGACGAGACGAGTGGCCCCCCCATCGCGTACTTCGCGTGAATCGCATCGCCAATGAAAGAGCGCACGAAGTCCGAGATTGGCGTCTCAGCAGCACAGAGCGGAACTATCTGGCCCCGAAACTGGCGATGTCCTCGCAGTATCTCATCGAGACGCCGGACGTGAGCGTCCTCAGTAGAACCGCGCGGCACCGCCGATAATCCTCAGTTATCGCGCCTGAACGAACCTCCCGAGGACGTCGGCGTCCGAGACGACCCGACGCAATGCGCGGTCGGACACGTGGGTATAGATCTCCGTCGTGCTGAGGCTGGCATGGCCGAGGAGACGCTGGATGTAGCGGATGTCGACGCCGGCCTCGATCAGCTGTGTCGCCGCGGTGTGGCGCAGCATGTGGGGGGTGACGTGGGTTTCGAGGCCGGCGGCCCGGGCCGCCTTGGCGAGGCGGGACCGCATCGCGGGCGGGGTGAGCGGGTCGTAGCGCAGGTTGAAGAGCAGGTGGGGGTGGTCGAGGCCGAGCGAGGAGCGCGCCTCGAGGTAGGCGCTCATCAAGCTCGCGATCCAGTCGTTCGTGAGGAAGACCTGTCGCTCGCGGCGCCCCTTGCCAATCAGGCGTAATGCCCTGCCGGGCAGGTCAATGTTGTGGCACTTGATGCTGACGCTCTCGCTGACCCGGATCCCGGTGGCGACCATCAGCGCGACGGCGAGCAGGGTGGTTGACTCATGGGGTCTCTTTGCAACGGCTCGGCTATTGGGCTCGGCGGCAGCGTTGACTCCGGCCGCCAGAGCGAGGAACTCCATCAGGCGATCGAGCTCGTGAGCCGGAAGGGTCCGGGGAAGCCGGCGGGGTCGGCCCAACGCGAGGGTTGCGCCGCTCCAGGGATCGGAGGCGAGGAGGTCCTGGGAGATCATCCAGCGACAGAAACCGCGTATGCCCGCCGCTCGCCTCCTCAGTGAAGCAGGAGAGAGGTTGTCCGCCTTCTGGCGCTCGATGAAGGAGAACACGTCCTCTTGATCGATTTCCGCGGCAACGAAGTCAGGCCCCAGGTATCGCTGGAAGCTGGCGAGATCCGCGTCGTAGGCGCGGATCGTGTGCGGCGAGAGGTCTCGCGTCGCGAGCAGCCAGCGTATGTACCGCTCACGGGCTTGTTCTATCCGCATTGAGTCATCGTTCCAATCTGCAAACCAGCTCGTTTATTTCGGTTGGGAAAGCGCTGGCCTGATTTGCGAGAGAACTCCTGCGCGCAGGCTTTGGGCTTGGTGCCCTACGTCATGCCCTATACTGTCTAGCCATGCGCAAGACCAGCGTCTATCTCGATGACGAGCAGGCAGATCGCCTCGCTCGCCTTGCCCGCGCCGAGGGCCGACCCCAGGCAGAGATCGTCCGCGAGGCGATCTCCTGCTACCGGCCCAGGCCCAAACGGGATCGCAACTTCGCGCTCGCCGGCAACTTCGAGCGCATCGACACCGATTCCCGCCCGATCTCGGAGATCCCCGAGGACGAGCTGATGCGCGGCTTCGGCGAGTGACACTCATTCTCGACGCGGCTCCGCTGGTGGCCTTGGGGGATGCAAGGGAGCCCAAGCTCGAGAAGTTGTTGAGGATTCGTGACGAGGAGGAGGGTCCACTCGTCCTGCCGGCGCCAGTTGCCGCCGAGGTCGACTACCTGCTGGGCGTTCGCTTTGGCGAAGCCGCCCGCCGCGCCTTCCTCGGCGATCTGGCCGCACAGCGCTACGACGTTGCATGCCTCGAAGCCGGCGACTACCGGACGGTCGCCGAGCTCGACGCTCGCTACTCCGATCTCGGCCTCGGTCTCGCCGATTGCGCGATCGCGGTTCTCGCGGAGCGCTACGAAACTCGGCGCCTGCTCAGTTTCGACGAGCGGCACTTCCGGACCGTTGCGCCGCTACAGGGCGGAGCATTCGAGTTGCTGCCGGCAGATTCCTAGCCGGATCCCCGTCGCAGGACGTGGCCAAACCCGCCGGAGTCGCCGTATTCGAACCGGTCATGGCGATTTCGGGAACTTCTGGGCAGGAGTTCCCGAAACGCTGCATATCGGCGCGTATCCGCGCGTACTCCCAGTCGGGCCTTTCCGCGGCGCCATTACGAAACCCCTGCAAACTGTCACATTCGCAGTGCGCCGCTTACTGAAGCCGGCGTAGTTGCCATGCAGAAGGTCGAGGGTTCGAATCCCTTCAGCCGCTTCGAACGAGATCTCGCTCTCTCGGGTGGGATTTCGTCGTTCAGGGAGGTGCAAAGGGAAATGGAACCATCCCCGCATATCGCCTCTATTTTGGGCATTAGTTCCAAAATGACGCGGATGTGCGGCGATTGAGGGCGCTTTCGCCTTGCTTTGCGCCAGCGGCGGAGCTACGGTCGCCGCCACATACGCAAGTGCCCCCGGCGGTGCTGGAACGCCCCGGGGACCGGCACCGAAGCGATAACTTCGATGTAGGAAGAACGGTGCTCGCGGCAAGCCGTCGTAATAGCCGGGGCTTGGCTTGCGAAAGCGGTAATCAGGGCCTCGATCACCTCGGCAAGGTGATCGCGGTGCTTGTGGAGGCCCGAGCGCTTGGCCAGGACCGGGAAGAGGTGGCTAGGGCGCTTTGCGGCGATTCGGACGAAGCGCTCGTCGGGAGCCGATACCCATGATCGACTGGGCCGCGCAGGGGTGACGACCTCCGCCTCGGGTCAACCCTCCTGCTGGCGTTCTTCTTCCTCGGGCAGGAGATCGTCGGCGGTGCAGAACACCGCAGTGGGGAGCAGGTCGAGGTCGGCGAGCATCGTGCCCTGCTCGAGTCGGCGCTCGCCCTGGGCACCGCCGACTTCGACCCGTGGCTCGCCACCCCTGCGATCTCCTTCCGGACGGGGCGTCGTGGAACTACTCGTCTAGATGACTGATTCCACGGCGGCAGCCGTGGAATCACGACCTCTTCCGGCTCCAGGTGGGCCGACCGCGCGATGTTTGGTGCCGAGTGTCTGGTTTGCCACCGTATACGTGGGTCAACTCAACACTCGACACCGCGGGC
>DASZSJ010000071.1:0-2829 GCA_035548675.1 Solirubrobacterales bacterium | reverse complement strand
CGGCCAAGCTGCTGCACAGCGCCGCGGAGGAGGAGAAGGGTTTCGCCGGGTGGGTGAACCACCGCTTCGACCGGCTGCGCGAGGCCTACGGCCGCGTGCTTGCGGGCACGCTCAACGCGCGCCCGGCGGTGTACCTCGTGTGGGCGGTGGTGAGCTCGCTGACGGTCCCGATGTTCATGATGTCACCCAAGGAACTGGCCCCGACCGAGGACCAGGGCGTGATCTTCGGCATCCTGAATTCCGCCTCCAACGCGACCGCCGAGCAGAAGAACCTCTTCGGACGCGCGGCGGAACAGGTGTTCCTCACCACGCCCGAGGTCGACCTGACCTTCCAGCTGCTCTTCCCGCCCTCGGCCGGCGCGTCGATCGGCGCGGACGGCTTCAGCGGCATGGTGGTGAAGCCGTGGGCGCAGCGGAAACGCACGACCCTCCAGATCCTGCCGGAAGTGCAGTACCGCCTCTCGCAGATCCCGGGCTTCCAGGTCTTCGCGGCGACCCCGTCGGCGCTCCCCGGCGGCAGCAACTTCCCGGTCGAGTTCGTCATCGCCTCCACGGGTGACACCGAGCGGCTCCTGGAGCTTGCGCAGAAAATCTCGCTGAAGGCCGCGGAAAGCGGGTTCTTCTACTTTCCGCCGCAGATCGACCTCAAGATCGACCAGCCGCAGTCCGAGATCGTCATCGATCGCGAGAAGGCGGCCATGCTCGGGCTGAATCTCTCGCAGATCGGCGCCGACCTGGGCTCGGCCCTGGGCGGCAACTACGTCAACCGCTTCAACATCGCCGGCCGCAGCTACAAGGTCATCCCGCAGATCAAGCGCGCGGAGCGGCTGACGCCCGAGCAGCTCAAGGACATCTACGTCACCGGCCCCAACAACCAGCTGGTGCCCCTCAGCACCGTGGCGACGATCCACAACAAGACGGTGCCGCGCTCGCTCAACCGCATCCAGCAGCTCAACGCCGTGAAGCTCTCGGGCATGACCAACCGCACGCTCGACCAGGCGCTGAAGGTGCTCGAGCAGGCCGCGCACGAGATCCTGCCGCCGGGTTACGCGATCGACTACACCGGCGAGTCGCGCCAGCTCCGCCAGGAGGGCAACAAGTTCCTCCCGGCCTTCTCGCTCGCGGTGGTGCTGATCTTCCTGGCGCTCGCCGTGCAGTTCAACTCGTTCCGCGACCCGCTCGTCATCCTCGCCGGCTCGGTGCCGCTCGCGATGTTCGGGGCGCTCGTCTTCACCTTCCTGAAGATGCCGAACCCGAACATCCCGTACTGGACCAACGGGTGGACCACCACGCTCAACATCTACGCGCAGGTGGGCCTCGTAACGCTGGTGGGCCTGATCGCGAAGAACGGCATCCTGATCGTCGAGTTCGCCAACAAGCTCCAGGAGGAGGGGATGGCGAAGATCGACGCGGTGCGGGAGGCGTCCAAGACGCGCCTGCGCCCCGTGCTCATGACCTCCGTCGCGACCATCGCCGGCCACTTCCCGCTGACGCTCGTCAGCGGCGCGGGCGCCGCCGCCCGCAATTCCATCGGCCTCGTGCTGGTGGGCGGCATGGCGATCGGCACGCTCTTCACGCTGTTCATCGTCCCGTCGCTCTACGTGCTCCTCGCCCGCGACCACCGCGCCGACGCCCGGGTGCCGGTGCCGGAACCGGCGGCCGAGCCCGCCCTTGCCAAGTAATCCGCCATTCGCTTCCATGCCTCCCTTCATGCGTGCCTCCCGTTACATCCTCGTTGCCGCGGCCCTGCTCGCGGTCGTGCCCGCCCGGGCCCAGCTCAACGACGGCAAGCCCGATCCCAACTTCGAAGTCCCGCCCCGCCTCGACCTCGAGTACGCGCTCGCGTTTGCCCTCGATAACAACTTCGCCATCCGCCAGGCGAAGGAGCGCATCCGCCAGCAGGAGGGGGTCGACCTCGAGGTGCGCTCCGCCCGGATCCCCAACGTGGCCGCGTCGGGCGGCTACCAGCGCAACGCCGACGAGGTCTCCACCAACGGGCTCGACCACGCGTGGTCCGTCGAGATCTCCGCCCGCCAGGTGCTCTTCGCCGGCGGCGGCGTGACCGCCAACGTCCGGGCCTCCAAGCTCGCGCTCGAGGCGGCGGCGCTCGAGCTCCAGGCCGTCATCAACGACGCCCTGCTCGAGGTCCGCGTCCGCTTCTTCACCGTCCTCGTCGACCGCGAGAAGATCAAGGTGCAGGAGCAGAACATCGAGCTCCTGCAGCGCCAGCTGCAGGACGTCCGGAACCGCTACGACGCGGGCACCGTGTCGAACTTCGAGGTGCTGCGCGCCGAGGTCGCCCTCGCCAACGCGCAGCCGGCCCTCATCACCGCCCGCAACGACTACCGGCTCGCCATCGAGGAAATGCGCCAGGCGCTGGGTTTCGTGAACACGCGCGAGGAGAACGTCACCAAGGTGCCCGAGTTCCTCGGCACGCTCGAGTTCAAGCCCGCCGCCTTCGAATTGCGGTCGGCGCTCGCCACCGCCCGCACGACGCGGCCGGACCTCCAGCGCCTGGCCAAGCTGACCAGCGCGGCCGAGGAGTCCGTGAAGGCCCGCCGCGCCGCCTACCTGCCGCAGGTGTCCGCCTTCGGTGCCTACGACTGGCGCCAGGCGCCGATCTCGAGCACCAAGTCGTCGCTCGATGGCTGGACGGTCGGGCTCCAGTCCTCCTGGGACATCTTCGACGGCCGTGCCACCGCCGGCCGCGTGCAGCAGGCGCGGTCGCAGCTGGAGCAGGCCAAGCTCGGCCTCGCCGAGGCCGAGCTCGCCATCGACGTCGACGTGCGGCGCACGATCTCGACCTTCCAGCAGTCCACCGAGCTCGCC
>DASZSJ010000070.1:0-15235 GCA_035548675.1 Solirubrobacterales bacterium | reverse complement strand
ACGGGCCGAAAGCGTGTCGATACGTCACGCTTTCGGCCCGTCGGCCCCCCAGGTGGCGGCGTTGCCGCGGGCGACGTGGATGACGCCCTCGAAGCCTTCGCGCTGCAGGATCGAGGCAGCGAGGCCGCTGCGCTTGCCGGCCTTGCAGATCGTTGCGATCGGCTGTTCGCGCGGCAGCTCGTCGAGGCGGTCGCGCAGCTGAGCGAAGGGGATGTGGATCGAGCCGGGGACATGGCCCTCGGCGTACTCGGCGGCGCCGCGCACGTCGAGCACCTGGGGCGGATCGGAGTCGTCGAGGCGGCGGGCGAGCTCTTCGAGGTCGATCGCCTCGATCCGCTCCACCGGCCGGTCCTCCGCCCGCCAGGCGGTCATGCCGCCGCCGAGGAAGCCGCGCACCGGCAGACCGACCGCGGCGAGCAGCTCGGCGGCCTCGAGCTCGTTGCCGTCCGAGGCGGCGACGATCAGGAGCTCGGCGTCGACCGGCACCATCTCGGCGACCTTGGTGGCGAAGCCGGTGTCATAGCCAGAGGCGCTGATCGCCCCCGGGATGTGGGCCTCGTCGAACTGCTCGTTGGTGCGCGAGTCGATCGCCAGGGCGCCGCCGGCGATCGCCGCCTCGAACTCGTGCGGGGTGAGCCTGGTCGGGGCACCGAGCGTTTCCACCAGCGGCCCGCGGTTGAGCGCGACGATGTGCTCGACGTTGGGCGGTTTGCTGCCGGTGGTGGCGATCGCGTCCGCGACGAACTCCTCCTCGCTGGCGAAGCCGAGCGCCCGGTTGTGGCGGCGCTCGAAGCCGATCGTCGAGGAGGTCTTGAGGTCGATGCCGGAGCTGCCGCAGAGCGAGCCGCCGAGGTGCCCGGGCCAGACCTCGCACTCGTCGGGCAGGGCCAGAAGCCGCTCGTGCAGGGAGCGGAAGATGTCGGCGGCGCCCTCGCGCGGCTCGACCGCGAGGTCGGGGCGGGCGACGTCGCCGACGAAGAGCGAGTCGCCGCTCAGCACCGCCCAGGGCTCGGCGCCACGGGTGGCGTCGCGGAGCAGGAAGGAGGTGTGCTCGGGCCGGTGCCCCGGCGTGTGGATCGCCTCGATGCTGGCGCCCTCGCCGAGCGCCAGCGTCCAGCCGTCGGCGAAGGCCTCATGCGGGTACTCGGCGGCGGCGAGCTCGTGGACGTGGATCGTCGCGCCGCTCGCCCGGGCCAGGCGCCCGTGCCCGGAGACGTGGTCGGCGTGGTTGTGGGTCTCGAGCACGTGCTCGATGCGCACCCCGTGCAGGCGGGCGAGGTGCAGGTAGGGGTCGATGTCCCACTGCGGGTCGACCACCGCCGCGACGCCGGAGCCGGTGTCGCCGACCAGGTAGGAGGCGCAGCCGAGGTCCTCGTGGATTATCTGGCGGAAGAGCACCGGCGGAGGGTAGCGCCGCGCCAAACCGGGTAGTAACGAAACCGGTTTCACATGCGCCGCGCTCGGCGGCCCTTCCGTTTGGCGCGGCCGACGGAAGGAGCGATCATGGAGTCAGCATCCGTTCGGGCACATCACCCGGCGACCGGGAATGGGGGACAGCAGCAGGCGGTCGGCGCGGCTCAGCCACGCGAGGGCTGGACGCCGGCCGACCCCGCGCCGCTCGGCCTCGCCGCCTTCGCCCTCACCACCTTCGTGCTCAGCATGTTCAACGCCGGCCTGGTCAGCAAAGCCGGCGAGCCGGTCGTACTGGGCCTGGCGCTCGGCTACGGCGGCATCGCCCAGATCCTCGCCGGCATGTGGGAGTTCCGCACCGGCAACACCTTCGGCGCCGTCGCCTTCACCTCGTTCGGCGCCTTCTGGATCTCCTTCTGGGCGTTCGTCACCTTCTTCGAGGGCGACGTCCCGGCGGCCAACGTCGGCGACGCGGTCGGGCTCTACCTGATCGCCTGGGGAATCTTCACCACCTACATGCTCGTCGCCTCGCTGCGGACCAACGCCGCGGTGGCGGCCGTCTTCGTCCTCCTGGCGGCGACCTTCTTCCTGCTCGGGATCGGCAACTCCGGCGGCAACGAAGGCCTGGTCGAAGTCGGCGGCTGGTTCGGGCTGGCGACGGCGGTGGCCGCCTGGTATGCATCTTTTGCGGCGGTCGTGAACGCGACCTTCGGGCGGACCGTGCTGCCGGTGCGGCCGCTGGGTCACCACTGAGGAGGGAAGGAGCGAGAAGATGGCAACGCGCGAGGAGTCCTCGAGCCTGGAAGAGCGGCTGAGCGAGCTGCTCGAGGTGGAGAAGTTCGAGCCGCCGGAGGAGTTCCGCTCGCGGGCGCTGCTCTCCGACCCGTCGGTGTACGAGGAGGCGGCGGCCGACCCCGCGGCCTGGTGGCTCGCCCAGTCCAAGCAGCTGCTCGACTGGGCGCGGGAGCCGAGCGAGGGGCTCGACGAGTCCAACCCGCCCTTCTACAGGTGGTTCGCCGACGGCAAGCTGAACGCCTCGGCCAACTGCCTCGACCGCCACGTCGAGGCCGGCAACGGCGGGCGCGTCGCCTTCCACTGGCGCGGCGAGGAGGGCGAGGAGCGCGACGTCACCTACGCGGCGCTGTTGGCCGAGACCCAGCGCTTCGCCAACGCGCTCAAGGACCTCGGCGTCGGCCCCGGCGACGTGGTCGGCATCTACCTGCCGATGATCCCCGAGGTCGTCGTCGCGATGCTCGCCTGCGCCCGCATCGGCGCCCCCCACAACGTCGTCTTCGGCGGCTTCTCGGCCGAGGCGGTGCGGGAGCGGATGGAGTTCTCCGCGGCGAAGGTGCTGGTCACCGTCGACGGCGCCCGCCGCAAGGGCAAGACGGCGCCGATCAAGGAGCAGGTAGATGCGCAGATGGGCGACCTGGCGAGCCTGGAGACGATCGTCGTCGTTCGCCACACGCAGGTCGATTGCCCGATGCGGGAGGGTCGCGACCGCTTCTACGACGAGCTGATCGAGGCGGCCGAGCCGGAATGCCCGGCCGAGCCCTTCGACGCCGAGCACCCGCTCTACATCCTCTACACCTCGGGCTCGACCGCGAAGCCGAAGGGGATCCTGCACACCACCGGTGGCTACCTGACCGGGGTTGCGGCGACGCATCGTTACGTCTTCGACCTCAAGCCGGAGGAGGACGTCTACTGGTGCGCGGCCGACGTCGGCTGGGTCACCGGCCACTCCTACATCGTCTACGGCCCGCTGCTCAACGGCGCCACCAGCGTGATCTGGGAGGGGGCGCCCGACTACCCGAGCAAGGGCATCTGGTGGCAACTGGTCGAGCGCTACGGCGTCACCATCCTCTACACGGCGCCGACCGCGATCCGCACCTTCATCAAGTGGGGGGCGGAGATCCCCGGTGAATCGGACCTCTCCTCGCTGCGCCTGCTCGGCTCGGTCGGCGTGCCGATCAACCCCAAGGCCTGGCTCTGGTACTGGACGGTGATCGGCGGCGGCCGCTGCCCGGTCGTCGACACCTGGTGGCAGACCGAGACCGGCGCGATCATGATCACGCCGCTGCCGGGGATCACCGCGACCAAGCCGGGCTCGGCGACGACGCCTTTCCCAGGGGTACAGGCGGGGGTGGTCGACGAGCACGAGGGGAAGCCCGTCGACGGCGGCCAGGGCCTGCTGGTCCTGAAGCGGCCCTGGCCGTCGATGCTGCGCACCCTCTACAAGGACGACGAGCGCTTCGTCGAGACCTACTTCTCGCGCTTCGGCCGGGAGACCTACCTGGTCGGCGACGCGGCGCGCCTGGACGCCGACGGCTACTTCTGGGTGATCGGCCGCATCGACGACGTCGTCAACGTCTCCGGCCACCGGCTCTCGACCGCCGAGGTCGAGTCGGCGATCGTCGCCCACGAGAAGGTCGCCGAGGCGGCGGTGATCGGCCAGTCCGACGAGGACACCGGCCAGGCGATCTGCGCCTTCGTCACCCTGCAGGGAAATGCCGAGGAGAGCGAGGAGCTGATCGAGGACATCCGCGCCACCGTGGCCGAGCGGATCGGCAAGTTCGCCCGCCCGAAGCGGATCATCTGGGCCGAGGACCTGCCGAAGACCCGCTCGGGCAAGATCATGCGCCGGCTCCTGCGCGACATCGCCGAGGGCCGGGCGCTGGGCGACGTGACGACCCTGCGCGACCCCGACGTGATGCAGGAGCTCGAGGGCCAGATCGCCGAGCAGCGCGACGCCGAAGCCTGACCCCCCACCCGTTCCGGTGCGCCTTTGCTCCGTATTGGGGGGATAAAGCGCACCGGAACGCCTTGGCTGGCGCTCAGCGGGCGGTGCGTTCGCCGACGATTCTCTCGACCGCCAGGGCCAGGGTCTGCAGCTGTTCCTGGATGCCGCGCAGCTCGCGCAGCGCGATCTCCTCGGCGCTCACCTGCTCGCTCTCCAGCTCCTCCTCGATCTCGGCGATTTCGGGGGCGAGGAAGCGCTGGGCGAAGGCGCCGGTGAGCAGGGCGACGAAGCCGATGCCGATCAGCAGCACGCCGACGGTGACGATCTCGCCGCCGGTGGTGGTCGGGTAGATGTTCGAGCCCAGCGTCGTCATCGTCGTCGCCGCCCAGTAGATGCCGTCCCAGACCGTGAGCTGCTGGTGGCCCTTCTCGAAGCCGACGAAGAGGGCGCCGCCGCCGATCACGGTCAGCAGCGAGAGCAGCAGCGCGTAACGCAGGCCCTCCAGCGAGAAGACCTCGCGCGAGAGCTGGGCCAGGCGCAGCAGGCGGACCAGGCGCAGCAGCCGCAGCGCGCGCAGGCTCTGCAGGCCGGCCGGCAGCAGCGGCGGCGTGAAGACGACGATGATCGCGTCGAGCGGGTGGTGGCGCAGCCACACGCGTCGGTCCGGCACGACCGCGAGCATCACCACCAGCTCGACCAGGAAGGCGACCCAGGTGATCCAGTTGAGCACGACGGCGACGTCGCGCAGGGTGCCGCCGGGGTGCGACTCGGTGAGCGCGACGGTGGGCAGTGTCAGCGCCGCCGCGATCAGCATCGGCGTGTTCAGCCGTTCCGCGACCCGGGTCGAGCGCGCGTCCATACCCGGCGCGTAGCGCGCCGGCTTCTCGCTGCGTTTCGCCTCCATCCGCGCCTACTTCGACGCCGCCCGAACCACCCCCTTTGCGTACCATGGCTCGGCAAGCAACCGATCAGGAGACGCCCAGCGATGACCACCAGCACCGCCACCCAGGACTACAAGGTCGCCGACATCGAGCTCGCCGACTTCGGGCGCAAGGAGATCGCGCTCGCCGAGGTGGAGATGCCCGGCCTGATGCAGACGCGCGAGGAGTTCGCCGCCGAGCAGCCGTTGAAGGGCGCCCGCATCACCGGCTCGCTGCACATGACGGTGCAGACCGCGGTGCTGATCGAGACCCTGGTCGCGCTCGGCGCCGAGGTGCGCTGGGCCAGCTGCAACATCTTCTCGACCCAGGACCACGCCGCCGCCGCGATCGCCGCCGCCGGCATCCCCGTCTTCGCCTGGAAGGGCGAGACGCTGGAGGAGTACTGGTGGTGCACCGAACAGGCCCTGCTCTGGCCCGACGGCGGCCCCAACATGATCCTCGACGACGGCGGCGACGCGACCCTGCTCGTCCACAAGGGGGTCGAGTTCGAGAAGGCGGGGGAGGTGCCCGACCCGGCCTCGGCCGAATCGGAGGAGTTCCGGATCGTCCTCGAGACCCTGCAGCGTTCGCTCGAGGCCGACCCGCGGCGCTGGACCAACATCGCCGCTGCGATCAAGGGCGTGACCGAGGAGACGACCACCGGCGTCCATCGCCTCTACCAGCTCGCCGAGACCGGCGACCTGCTCTTCCCGGCGATCAACGTCAACGACTCGGTGACCAAGTCGAAGTTCGACAACCTCTACGGCTGCCGCCACTCGCTGGTCGACGGGATCAATCGCGGCACCGACGTGATGATCGGCGGCAAGGTGGCGGTCGTCTGCGGCTACGGCGACGTCGGCAAGGGCTGCGCCTCCTCGCTGCGCGGCCAGGGCGCCCGCGTGATCGTCACCGAGATCGACCCGATCTGCGCCCTGCAGGCGGCGATGGAGGGCTACGAGGTGCGCACCCTCGACGAAGTCGTCGAGAGCGCCGACATCTTCGTCACCGCCACCGGCAACAAGGACATCATCACCGTCGAGCACATGGCGCGGATGAAGCACAACGCGATCGTCGGCAACATCGGCCACTTCGACAACGAGATCGAGATGGCGGCGCTGGAAGAGTCCGACGCCGAGCGGGTCAACGTCAAGCCCCAGGTCGACGAGTGGCGCTTCGGAGACGGCCACTCGATCATCGTGCTCTCCGAAGGGCGCCTGCTCAACCTCGGCAATGCGACCGGCCACCCGAGCTTTGTCATGTCGAACTCCTTCACCAACCAGGTGATCGCCCAGATCGAGCTCTTCGGCCAGCCCGACGGCTTCGCCGCCAAGGAGGTGACGGTGCTGCCCAAGCACCTCGACGAGAAGGTCGCCCGCCTCCACCTCGACGCGCTCGGCGTCAAGCTGACCGAGCTGACCGCCGAGCAGGCCGCCTATCTCGGCATCCCCGCCGAGGGCCCCTACAAGCCGGACCACTACCGCTATTAGGGCGAGCCCGCCGTGCCGAGTGTTCGATTTACCTCATATACGGTGGCAAAGTGAACACTCGGTAGCGAGCACCGCGCCGCGGCAGCGAGCACCGCGCGCGGCCCGCTTGGAACCGGAAGAGGCCTTGATTCCACGGCGGCCGCCGTGGAATCAATCCTCCTAGAAACGACAAGACCCGCCGGAGCGGGTCGAGTCTGTGAAGCGGGGAACCACCCCGCAGGTACCTCCAGCGCGGATGACACCCGTAGATGGAGGCTACCACCGACTCGACCGCTCCATTGTCTATCTGCGGAGGGCGCCGGACTCGAACCGGATCTGGGGGTTAACCAGACAGTCTGGGTGTCATCCAGCTGAAGGCACCTGCCTTCTTCACCCTCCTGCAGGCCGGGTTATCTGCGAAAAGCAGCCCAATCGCCGCTGTCACACAGTTGACACAGTGATGTGACTGGTGCTCGACCAGTTGCCCGAAAAGATAGTTTGCTACACTAATTACCAAGGCTAATCAAATGACCGGCAAGGCCACAGACACCTCGCTCACCGATTCCGCCGTGCGGCTGCGGATGGGCGTCGTGCGCACGGCGCGGCGGTTGCGGCAGGAGGCGGCGGCGGAGGCGAGCGGGCTGACGCCGACCTCGACCGCGGCGCTGGCGACGATCGAGCGGCACGGGCCGCTGACGCCCAGCGAGCTGGCCGAGCTGGAGCGGGTCAAGCGGCCGACCATCACGCGCACGCTCGGCTGTCTGGAGCGGGAGGGGCTGATCGAGCGCACGCCCGACCCCGCCGACGGTCGCAGCAGCCTGATCGCCGTCAACGCCGCCGGCCGCGAGCGGCTGCGCCGCCTGCGCGGCCGCAAGAACGCTTACCTGGCGCGCCGCATGCGCGAGCTGCCGGCGCAGGACGTGCGCACGCTCGAGCGCGCGGCGGAGATTCTCGAGGGCATGCTGGAGAGTGAAGGGGCGCCCGCCCGGCGCCGCGCTTCGTGAGCGCCAAGATCGGCGCGGCGACCGACGGGCGTTCGAATCCGCGTCGATCTTGGCGCTCACCCGATGTCTTGCGCCGCTCCTTCGGCTCCCTGGAGGTCCCCAACTACCGTCGCTACTTCACCGGTCAGCTGATCTCCCTCTCCGGTACCTGGATGCAGACCGTGGCCGCGCTGTGGCTGGTCCTGACCCTGACCGACAGCGGCCTCGCCGTTGGCCTGACCACGGCGCTGCAGTTCCTGCCGATGCTGCTGATCGGCGCCTGGGGTGGGCTCCTCGCCGATCGTTTCCCGAAGCGGCAGCTGCTGATCGTGACCCAGGCGCTGATGGCGATCCCCGCCCTCGCCCTCCTCGCGGTCACGGCCACCGGCGTCGTCGCCCCCTGGATGGTCTTCCTCGCGGTCTTCGCGATGGGCTCGGTCAACGCGATCGACAACCCGACGCGCCAGAGCTTCGTCTACGAGATGGTCGGCCCCGAGCGGGTCGTCAACGCGGTCAGCCTCAACAGCGTGATCGTCCAGGCCGCCCGCATCGTCGGCCCGGCCCTGGCGGGGATCCTGATCGCGACCCTCGGCGTCGTCCCCTGCTTCGCGCTCAACGCGCTCACCTTCGCGGCGATGATCGCCGCCCTCTGGGGGATGGACCCGCGCGGCCTGCACAGCGAGCCGACCGCGCCGCGGGCCCCGGGCGCGATCCGGGCCGGGCTGCGCTACGTCGCCGACACCCCCGAGCTGATGGTGCCGCTGGCGCTGATGGCCCTGGTCGGCACGCTCGGCTTCAACTTCCAGGTGGTGCTGCCGCTGCTGGCCAAGTTCAGCTTCGGCGGCGGCGCCGGCACCTACGCGGCGATGGTCTCGGCGATGGCGGTCGGCTCGATCGCCGGCGCCCTCGTCAACGGCGCCCACGGGCGCACCGGACCGCGGCTGATCGCCGGCGGCGCGCTTGCCTTCGGCCTGCTCGGCTTGCTCTCCGCCTCGATGCCCGTCCTCGCGCTGGAGATCCCGATGCTGGCCCTGCTCGGCGCCGCCGCCGTCACCTTCGCGGCGACGATCAACTCGACCCTGCAGCTCGCCGTCTCACCCGAGATGCGCGGGCGGGTGATGGCGCTCTACTCGGTCGTCTTCCTCGGCTCGACCCCGATCGGCGGCCCGCTGACCGGCTGGCTGGCGGAAGCCTACGACCCCCGCGTCGCCCTGCTGCTGGCCGGCGTCACCGGCCTCTCCGCCGCCTGGGCCGCCCACGTCAGCTTCGCCCGCATCCGCACCCGAAGCAAGCAGGCGATTACGCAAGAAGAACCAGCGGTGGCCTGAGCCCCCGGCGGATACTCGATCGCCGCACAAGCCCCCTGCGAATAGCCGGCGGCCGCCCGAGCCTTGGCGGGGAGCCGCCGCTACGTGTTGGAGCGCGGGGGGAGGGGGTCCGCCGGACACTCCCCGCTTTTGTCCGCCGGACCCCCTCCCCCCGCGCCTAATACCTACCCCACGTACCCCGCCGACTTCAGATAAGCCGCCGCCGCCTGCTTCGGCGTCTGCTTTTCGAGTTCGACCCGCGCGTCGAGCTCCTGCATCACCTCGAGCGTCAGGCCTTCCTGCACCTGCACGATCGTCTTTTCGTAGTCGGGCCCCGCTTTTTCGACCGTCGCCTTCTTGCTGACGAAGATGACGTTGCCGGCCGGGAAGACTTCCTTGTCGTCTTCGAGGATGACGAATTTGTCTTTCTCCGCCGAGAGCTGCGGGTCGGTGGTGAAGAGGATCGAAAGATCGGCCTGGCCCTTTTCGAGCACGGTGTAGCGGAGGCCGATGTCGACCGGGTGGAATTCCTTGAACTTGAGCCCGTACAGTTTTTCCAGCCCGGCCAGGCAATCGATTCGCTGACGGCACTCGGGCGATCCGTAGAGGGTCATGCTTTCGGACTTGCCCTCCAGGTCGGAGACGGTTTTCAGCCCTTCTTCTTCAGCGAACTCGGTCGTCGTGCCAACCGCGTTGGCGCTGGCGAACGGCGTCGGCGGGAAGGCGGTGAGGCCTTCCTTTTCGAATTCGGCCTTGGCCTTTTCGTAGGCGGCCTCGGCGCCCGCCGGGACTTCTTCTGGTTCGACACCGAAGAACGAGGTGAGGGCCGTGCTCGCGTACTCGGGGTAGCCGGAGATGGCACCCGACTTGACCGCCTGGTGGGCAACCGTTTCGGAGCCGAGGTTGAGGTCGCTCTTCACCTCGTAACCAGCCGCTTTCAGCGCCTGGGCGTAGATTTCGCCGAGGATTTCCTGTTCGGGGAAGTTCTTCGACCCGATCGTCAGGCTGACCTTGGCGTTTTCGGGATTGGCGACGATCGCCCCGGCGTTCCCACCCTCTTCGCCGGTGTTCGTGCCGTTGTCGTCGTCGCTGCTGCCGCAGGCGACCACGCCGAGGCTGAGGGCTAGGGCGAGCAGCAGGGCGCACGCTGCGCGCAGACGAGTGAACTGGGGCCTCATTGGATTCCTCTCTGTCGTTTGCATGGCGAGACTCAGGCGGTCTTCAGCTTCAAGCCTTTCGAAGTGAGCCGACGTTGCAGCGCGGCGAGCCCGAACTCGAGCGCCAGGGCAAGCAGCGCGACCAGGATCGCCCCCGCCAGAACGCCGTCGTCGCCGTAGACGTTGGGGTTGATGATGAAGTCGCCGAGCGTGAGGACGCCGGCGATCGGGGCGATGGTGGCGGTGGCGACGATCGCGATCGTCGCCGAGCGGATCCCGGCAAAGAGGGTCGGGATCGCCAGCGGGATCTCGACCTTGCGCAGGACCTCGAGCTCGCTCATCCCCATGCCGCGGGCGGCGTCGACCGCGGAGCGATCGACCTGGTGGATGCCGACGAAGGTGTTGGTGAGGAGCGGCGGTATGCCGAGGATCGCGAGGGCGATCGTCAGGTTGAGGACGCCGACGCCGATCAGGGCGGCCATGAAGGCGATCAGCGCCAGCTCGGGGATCGCGCGTCCGGCGTTTCCGATCACGGTGGCGAAGAGCTCACCGGTGCCGCGATGGCCGAGGTAGAGCCCGACCGGCACCGCGACGGCCATCGAGAGAAGCAGGGCGAAGACGGTCAGCTCGAGCTGGTTGAGGGTCAGTTCGATCACCTGGTCGATGCCGCCGACGGTCTTGCCGCCGGTCACGTTCGAGGTCTGGGGGGTGAAGATGAATTCGAACGCGCCCGGGATCGAGGCGAGGGGGGTGAGGGTGGCTGCAGCGCTCACCTACGCCTGCCTCACTCGTCGCCACGGGGTCAGCAGGCGCTGGATCGCGAGGAGGATCAGGCCCAGGGCGATCGCGATCGAGAAGGCGATCCCGCCGGCGACGATCAGGTTCGTCTTGAAGCTGATGCCGCCCTTGAGGATCGGTTCGCCCAGCCCGCCGCCGCCGGCGAAGGCGGCCAGCGTCGCGATGGCGACGGTGCTGACCGTGGCCACCTGCAGGCCGGCGAAGATCTCCGGCGTCGCCAGTGGCAGCTCGACCCGCCAGAGCACCTGGCGGTCGGTCTGGCCCATGCCCCGCGCCGCGTCGACGACGGAGCGGGGGACGTTGGCGAAGCCGATCATCGTGTTGCGGAAGATGATCTGCAGCGTGTAGGCGCTGAGGGCGATGATCGCCGTGTCCTCGCCGCGCCCGGTCAGCGGCAGCAGCAGGAAGAAGAAGGCGACGCTGGGGATCGTGTAGAGGACACCGGTGCCGGCGAGCAGGGGCGGCTGCAGCCAGCGATGGCGATGCGCCAGCAGCGCCAGCGCGAAGGCGATGGCGAACCCGATCAGGACCGAGATCGCGACCAGCTCCAGGTGCTGCACGGTCGGCGTCCCGTAGCGGTCGATGTTTTCCTTGGCCCAGTCCCAGCAGAAGAGCTTGTCGGTCGCCTGGCAGGGCAGGCTCTCCGAGCTGCGTTCGTGGAAGAAGCCCTGCCCGACTTCGCCGACCGCGGCCGCCAGCGCCGGGCTAGCCATGTGGGCGCTCCGCCGCCGGGTGCTCCTCGGTCTTCGCCTCGGGCGAGCCGAGGAACTCGGAGATGATCTCGATCGAGAGCACGCCGGCGACGCGGCCGCGGCGGTCGGCGACGGCCGCGTACTGCGCCTCACCCTGCAGCAGGTCGGCGAGGGCGTCGCGCATCACGTCGTCGAGGTCGAGCAGGGGGCCGAGCGGCGAGTCGGGCCGGGCCGGCACGCGCTCGCCGGCGAGGTCGCGCTCGGAGAGCCAGCCGAGCGGCCGCCGCTCCGCGTCGACCAGCAGGGGGTAGGGGACCTCGGCGCCGGCCAGCTTCGCCCGCACCTCGGCCGTCGCCTGGCCGGCTTGCGCGAGCGGCGCCTCCCAGAGGTCGATGTCGGCGACCCGCATCAGCGCCAGCCGCTTCAGCGCCCGGTCGGCGCCGACGAAGTCCTCGACGAACTCGTCGGCCGGGTCCATCAGCAGCTCGGCCGGGGTCGCGTACTGGGCGACCCTGCCGCCCTCGCGCATGACCGCGATCCGGTCACCCATCTTGATCGCCTCGTCGATGTCGTGGGTGACGAAGAGCACCGTCTTGCCGATCTCCGCCTGCAGGCGCAGGAACTCGTTCTGCAGGCGCTCGCGGTTGATCGGGTCGATCGCGCCGAAGGGCTCGTCCATCAGCATCACCGGCGGGTCGGCGGCGAGGGCGCGGGCGACGCCGACGCGCTGCTGCTGGCCGCCGGAGAGCTGCGCCGGGTAGCGCTCGGCCAGCTCGGGGTCGAGTCCGACCAGCGCCAGCAGCTCGGCGGCGCGAGCGGCGATGCGCTCCCTCTTCCAGCCGAGCAGCTGCGGCACCGCGCCGATGTTCTGCTCGATCGTGCGGTGGGGGAAGAGGCCGATCTGCTGGATCACGTAGCCGATCTCGCGCCGCAGCTGCGCCGGGCTGCGCTCGCGCACCGAGCGCTCGCCGACCAGCACGTCGCCGGCGGTCAGCTCGACCATGCGGTTGACCAGCCGCATCGCGGTCGTCTTGCCGCAGCCCGAGGGGCCGACGAGGACGCAGATCTCACCGGCGGGGACCTCGAGCGTCAGCTCCTCGACGGCCGCCCTGGCAGAGCCGGCGTAGCGCTTGGTCGCGCCTGCGTAGCGGACGGCGGAAGCGCCGCTGCTCGACCCTCGCTCAGTCACCTCGTCGACGGGCACTCGGCCCGAGCCTATACCCAGCGCCCCGCGGCGTTAAGCGTGTTGGGCGTGGGCGGGGCAGCCGTGCGAAGGGGCCTTGGCCCGCCGGCTGAGCCAGATCATCGTCGCGAAGACGACCGTGCCAAGGATGTTGAGCGCGAGCTTGTAGTCGAGCTCGACCGAGCCGAAGACGTCGCCGCGGCTCGGCCGCGCCTCAGGGATCAGGCCGGCGAGGCTGAAGAGCGCGTCGATCGCCAGCGCGGCGGCGATCATCGTCACCAGCATCAGGGCAACGATGCGCACGGTGAAGGCCCAGCCGTAGTACTTGCGGTAGATCAGCACGATCGGCAGCACGATCAGGTCGGCGAAGATGAAGGCCATCACGCCGGCGAAGCTGATCCCGCCGGACCAGAGCACGGCGGCGAGCGGGATGTTGCCGACCGAGCAGACGAAGCTGAGCACGGCGATCAGCGGCCCGACGAGCACGTTCTCGATCGCCACCAGCCAGCCCGGCGCGTCGGTGATGAAGAGGACGTTGAAGAAGTCGTCGCCGAGCAGGCCGATGAAGCCGGCGAGCAGGAAGCCGATCGCGATCTCCTTCCAGAGCATTTGCCAGTCGCCACGGAAGTTGACGGCGACGTCGCTCCAGCCATCCGCCGTGGTCAGTCGCCGTCGCCAGCCCAGCTCCTCCGCGCCGCCGCCGGCGCCGCCGTGGTCGTGCTCGTTGCCGGCGTCCGCCCCCTGGGCGTGCCGGCGCGCCTGCTCCTCCAGGCGCGGCGAAACGAAGGCGCGCAGGAGAATCGTCATCAGGACGATCATCAGGATGCCGCCGAGGTACTCGGCGAGCGTGAACTGCCAGCCGATCAGCACCCAGAGGACCAGGCCCAGCTCCCAGACCAGGTTGGTCGAGGCGAACTGGAAGGCGAGCGCCGCCGCGGCCGAGGCGCCCTTCTGGAAGAGGCTCTTGGCGATCGCGATCGCGGCGTAGGAGCAGGAGGAGGAAGCGGCCCCGAGCCCGGTCGCCCAGGCCACGGGCCCCGCTCCCTCGCCGGCCATCGTCGCCTCGATCCGCTCGCGCGGCACCCAGGCCTGGACGATCCCGGAGATCGCAAAGCCGAAGACCAGCGCCCACCAGACCTCGTAGGCCATCAGGAGGGACTGCTCGAAGCCCGCGCGGATCGTGTCGAGGACGTCGACCACGCCGGCACCGTAGCACATACCCCCAGGGGGTATAAGCACCCCGGCCGAAGACCGTACAGCAGCCTCAGGCAGCGAGGCCGAGCCGCCGCGAGCGCTCCACGGCCTTCGCCACCACCTCGTCGGCGCCCGGCACCGCGCCGCCGCGCATCAGCACCCGCCCGCCGACCACCGTCGTGTCGACCACCGAGCCGCTGGCCGAGTAGACGAGGTCCGCGTCCAGGTCCCCGAGCGCCAGCTCGGGCACCCCCGCCCGCAGCAGCAGGAAGTCCGCCGGCCCACCGACTCGAACTGCATCAAATTTTCTCCCTGGGGGGTTGAAAATTTGATGCAGTTCGCCGCAGAGGAGGGGGGAGGCGGCGCCGGTGGCTATGGACCGGGCCTCGGCGGCGGGGACGACGGTGGCGTCGGCGGCGGCGTGGCGCTGGATCAGGGCAAACGCCTTGAGGTCGTCGAAGAGGTCGAGCGAGTCGTTGGAGCCGGCGCCGTCGCTGCCGAGGCCGACGCGCACGCCGGCCTCCCGCGCCGCCGGGTAGGGAAAGACGCCGCCGACCGCCAGCTTCATGTTGGCGACCGGGTTGGTGACGACGGTGCAGCCGCGCGCGGCGATCAGCTCCAGCTCGTCGCGGTCGAGCCAGACGCCGTGGGCGAGCACGGTGCGCTCGCCGAGCAGGCCGAGCCGGTCGAGGTAGGCGGCGGGGCGGAGGCCGTGCCGCTCGACGCAGTCGGCCACCTCCCGCTCGGTCTCGGAGAGGTGGATCTGGATCGGCAGCTCGCGCTCGCGCGCCAGCTCCGCCGCCCAGCGCAGCAGGCCCTCGCTGACCGTGTAGATCGAGTGGGGCGCGAGCGCGGCGTCGACCCCCTCGCCGCCGCGGCCCGCCAGCGCCTCGAGGTCGGCGAGGGCCGTTTCCTTCATCGCCTCGGTGCCGCCGTCGGCGTCGAAGAGCGGGCCGCCGATCGTCGCCCGCAGGCCGGCGTCGAGGACCGCGCGAGCGCTCTCCTGCGGATGCCAGTACATGTCCCAGAAGCGGGTTGTGCCGGTGTGGATCATCTCCAGGCAGGCCAGCCGCGTTCCCCAGTAGACGTCCGCGGGCTCGAGCTTCGCCTCGACCGGCCAGATCGCCTCGCGCAGCCAGCGCATCAGCGGCAGGTCGCCGCCGTAGCCGCGGAAGAGGGTCATCGCCGCGTGTGTGTGGCCGTTGACCAAGGGTGCGACCAGCGGCGCCCCGCCGGCGTCGATCGTCTCGTCGCCGGGCTCCGCCGTCACCGCCGGCCCGAGCGCCGCGATCTCACCGTCGACGCAGCGCACGCCGGCGGGCTCGCCGTCGAGCACGGCGCCGGTGACGGTCAGCGGGGGCACCGTCACGGCCCGACCGCGCCCA
>DASZSJ010000069.1:0-55019 GCA_035548675.1 Solirubrobacterales bacterium | reverse complement strand
GGCGAGCTGGCAGGAGCCGTCGGCGGCGCAGGTCTCGAGCCCGTCGTACTCGTACTCCTGTTCCAGCGCCCGCCGCAGTGGCGAGTCCTCGGGCTGGCGCGCCATCTCGCGCCGCAGGACGATGCGCTGGCGCGGCGTCGTGGTCAGCTCGCGGCTGGGGCAAACCGGCTCGCAGAAGCCGCACTCGACGCAGGTCGTGGCCGACTCCTCGATCGCCGGGGTCGTCTTCAGGTTGCGCAGGTGGACGTCGGGGTCGCGGTTGAGGACGACGCCGGGGTTGAGCACGCCGTCGGGGTCGGCGAGCCGCTTGACCCGCCACATCAGCTCGGTCGCCCGCTCCCCCCACTCGCGCTCCACATAAGGGGCCATGTTGATCCCGGTACCGTGCTCGGCCTTGAGCGAGCCGTCGTACTTGCCGACGATCAGCTCGACCAGCTTCGCCATGAAGGCCTCGTAGCGCTCGAGGTCCTCCTGCTTGGCGAAGTCCGGCGTCAGCATGAAGTGCAGGTTGCCGGCTGAGGCGTGGCCGGCGACGCCGGGCAGGAAACCGTGCTCGCCGAGCAGCGCCTGCAGGTCGCGGGCGCCCTCGGCGATCCGCTCCGGCGGCACGCAGACGTCCTCGACGATCAGCGCGGTGCCGGGGATGCGGACGCGGCCGACCAGCCCGTGCAGGCCCTCGCGCACGCGCCAGGCGAGCTCGATCTCCTCCTCGTCGCGGCTGAAGGCGAAGGGCTGGATCGTCTCGTGGCCGGCGATGATCTCCTCGGCCCGGGCGACCTGGGCGGCGAGCTCCTCCTCGTCGGCGCCGCCGTACTCGACCAGCAGCACTGCCGACTCCGGCGGCAGCTCCTTCCACTCCTGCGGCGCCCCGACCATGTTCCAGGCGGCGGTGATCAGGGCCGGCGCGACCATCAGCTCGACCGCGGTGGCGCCGCTGTCGACCAGCTCGCGCACTGCCCCGATCGCCTCCTCGATGCCGGGGAAGTGGATCCAGGCGGTGGTCGTGCGCGCCGGTACCGGCACGGTCTCGAAGACCGCCTCGGCGACGAAGGCGAGCGTGCCCTCGGAGCCGACGACGAGGCGGCGGAAGATCTCCAGCGGCTCCTCGGCGTCGAGGAAGGCGCAGAGCCGGTAGCCGGTGGTGTTCTTGATCGCGAACTTGCGGCGGATGCGCTCGCTGAGCTCGGCGTCGGCGCGGATCTCGTCGCGGATCGCTTCCAGGCCGGCGGCCAGCTCCGGCTCCGCGGCGGCGAAGCGCTCGGCGGCGCCCGCTTCGGCGGTGTCGATCGTCGTGCCTGAGGCGAGCACGAGGGTCAGCGAGCGCAGGGTCGAGTAGGAGTCCTTGCTCGTGCCGCAGCGCATGCCGCCGGAGTTGTTGGCGATCACGCCGCCGACGCAGGCGATGTCGGTGCTGGCCGGGTCGGGGCCGAGCTTGCGCCCGTGCCGGGCGAGCACGCGGTTGGCGTGGCCGAGCACGGTGCCGGGCTTGACCCGAGCGAAGGCGGCCTCGATCTCCTCGCCGCCCTCGCGCGGCGCCCCCCGCTCGACCGCGACGCCGCCGAAGTGGCGGCGCACGTCGACGAGGATGCCGCCCGTCTGGCCCTGGCCGTTGAGGCTGGTGCCGCCGGCGCGGAAGGTGACCGGGATGCCGCTGCGCCTGCCGTAGGCGAGCACCTTGGCGACGTCGGCGGCATCGCGGGCCATCACTACCGCCTGCGGAAAGAGCCGGTAGGGGCTGGCGTCGGAGGCGTAGCGAATGATGTCGCTGGCGCGGGCGAGAACGCGGCCCGGGCCGAGCAGTTCCTCCAGCTCCCGGCGCAGCGGTTCGGTGACCCCCGAGGCGAGCGAATCCGGGGCACGATCGGGCGCGGGCTCTGCTGCCGGGGGCGGTGCCAGCTTCCTCTCCAGCAGCGCCATGGTCAGCTCAATTTAGAAGAGGGACATCCCCGGCGCGACCGGGACTTCGACCAGCTCCGGCTGGGCGGAGGCGAAGGCCTTCTCCAGCGCGTCGCGCACTTCGTCGCGGTCCTTGACCTGGGTTGCGTTGACGCCGTAGCCCGCGGCGACGGCGGCGACGTCGAGCTTGGGCAGGTCGAGGCCGGGGGCGCCGGCTACCTGCTCGACCTCGGCGAACCACTTGAGGATCGCGTACTCCTCGTTGCGCACGACGAGGAAGGTGACCGGGACCTTGTAGGCGACGGCGCTCCAGAAGGCGCTGACCGCGTACTGGACCGAGCCCTCGCCGATCACGCAGACGACCGGGCGGTCGGGCTGGGCGAGCTGGACGCCGACCGAGGCGGCGAGACCGAAGCCGAGGCCGCCGCCGGCGGCGAAGTAGTAGCTGCCAGGACGCGAGAGGCGCAGCTGGTTGCGCAGGGCGAGCGTGCTGGAGGGCGACTCGAGCACGACGATGCCGTCCTCGGGGAAGACCTCGCCGAGCGCGGTGTGCACGGTCGAGACGTTGAGCGGGTCGGTCGGCGGGATTTCCTGCGGGCCCTGGTTGGGCTCCGGCGCGGGGCGGCTCGACTCGGGCACGTCGGCGAGCAGCGCCGCCAGCGTCAGCTTGACGTCGGCGACGAGCGCGTCGCCCATCGGCGCCCGCGCCGCCGCGTCGGGGTCGCTGGTGATCGCGACCAGCTTCGCCCCCTCGGGCAGCAGCGGCCCGGGGATGTAGGGGTAGTAGGGGAAGACCGAGCTGCCGACGACGAGGATCAGGTCGTGGCCCTCGAGCGTCTGCCCGACCGGACCGATCGCCGGCGGCAGCACGCCGCGGAAGTTGGGGTGGTGCTCGGGGATGCCGAGGCGGCCGCCGCCGGGGGCGGGCGTCGCCCAGACGGGTAGGCGCTGGCGCTCGGCGAGCGCGATCGCCTCCTCCCAGGCGCCGGCGGCGTCGACGTCGGGGCCGGCGACCAGCACCGGGTTGGCCGCGTTCTCGAGCCGGTCGGCGAGGACGCGCACGGCGGCGGGGTCGGCGGCGGCGCGGCCCTCGACCTTGCGCCCGATCGCCTCGCGCGCGTCGGCGGCGTCGACCTCGGCGTACCAGTCGTCCATCGGCAGCGAGACGAAGGTCGGCCCCTTGGGCGGCAGCGAAGCGAGGTGGGCGCCGTGGGCGAGGGCGAGCGGCACGTCCTCGGGACGGGCCGGCTCGAAGGACCACTTGACCAGCGGGTGCGGCATGCGGATCGCGTCGCGGTTGGTCAGGTTGGCCTGCAGGGTGATCTGCGCCCGCGCCTGCTGGCCGGCGGTGACCAGCACCGGCGAGTGGTTGGCCTGGGCGTTGAAGATCGCCCCCATCGCGTTGCCGACGCCGGGCGCCGTGTGCAGGTTGGCCATCGTCGTCCGCCCCGAGGCCTGGGCGTAGCCGTCGGCCATGCCGACCACGACCGCCTCCTGCAGGCCGAGCACGTAGCGGAAGTCGGCGGGGAACTCGGCGAGCATCGGCAGCTCGGTCGAGCCCGGGTTGCCGAACATCGTCGTCATCCCCAGCTCCCGGAAAAGGTCGAATGTCGCCTCGCGAACCGTCGGCATACCGAGCGGAACCCTACCGGTGCCTTGCGCTTCTCAAGCGCAAGGCCCGAGGAACCGATGAGGGAACTCATGGCATCGGCCGCGGAGAAAGCTGGGCGCGCGCTGCTCGCGCTGGCGGCGCTGCTGGCCCTCGGCCTGCTGATCGCGAGCTCGGCCAGCGCCGGGCCGGCCTCGACCCGGCTCGTCTACGCGCCGGGGGAGATCGTGCCGCTGCCGGCCTCGATCCCGCATGAAGCGGGCGACATGGTCGACAGGAGGATCGTCGGCGACCTGCGCTGGATCGCCGCCCGCTACCCGATCTACGTCACCGACGGCTACTCCGGCCCCCTGCCCAATGGCGAACACGTCGGCTGCGACATGTGCCACACCAGGGGCTCGGACCACTACAACGGCCTCGCGGTCGACCTCGTGCCGCTCGGGGGCGGCGGCAGGTGCGACGCCAGCTGGGCGCCGATCACCCGCCTCGCCGAATGGGCCGAGCCCGAGCAGAACCACCCCGTTCCGCCCTTCCGCTGGGTCGGCTACGACGGCGACGCCGGCCACGGCTGCGGCAACCACCTGCACCTCTCCT
Source organism: Solirubrobacterales bacterium (assembly GCA_035548675.1). Lineage (GTDB taxonomy): Bacteria > Actinomycetota > Thermoleophilia > Solirubrobacterales > 70-9 > VRUE01. The sequence continues at coordinate 50,920 of DASZSJ010000069.1, read as the reverse complement.
GGCAGCACGCCGCGGCGCCGATGTTCGGGCTCGCCGAATGGGTCGAAGTCTTCCCGGTCGGCCCCGCCGCCAAGCGCAAGCCGCGCCATCCCCGCCCCAAGTCCCCGCCCCAGAAACTCCCCACCGGCCCCCCCGGCGGGGTCGGCACGGTCCATTCGGGCGGCCTCTCCCCCCGCGGCGACTGAGCCTTACTTCCCGCGCTCGAGCACTTCGCCGAAGGCCTTCTCGATCTCGGCCGTCAGGTCGAGGCGGAAGACCGCGTTGAGCACCTCGACACCGAGCGGGCGGAGCCGTTCGACCGAGCTGGTGATCTGCTCCCAGCCCTCCTCCGGGCGCCCGGATTCATCGAACGGCTTCCAGAGCTCGGCGAGGAAGAGGTTGACGAAGGCGCGGGCCGAGGACTGCGAGTTGCGCTTCAGCTTGCCGATCGCGCCGAGGGCGGCGTCGAGCGGAATGCCCATCGCCTGCACCTCCTCGGCAGCGCGCACCAGGGAGGGGCTCGGTGCTTCGAACTTGTCGTCGCCGAGATCGACCAGCAGGCCCAGTTTCAGCGTCTTCGCCAGCAGCTTCTCGTCGCGTCCACCGAAGCGCGCGTCCAGTTCCTCGCGGGTGAGCACTTCCGGTGCCTCGCCGGCGAAGGGAGTGGTGAGCGCGGCGCGCAGGCCGGCGAAGCGCTCGGCATTGCCCCCCTCGCCGATCAGACGCTCGATCGCGCTCAGCTTGAAGCCCTCGGCCTGCATCTCCTGGATCAGGCGCAGGCGCTCGACGTGCTGGCGTCCGTAGTAGCCGATGCGCGAGCGCACCTCCGGTGGGGGCAGCAGCCCGCGCGACTGGTGGTTGCGGATGTTGCGCACCGACATGCCGGTCTCGAAGGCGAGCTGCTCGACGGTGAGGCTCGCCTCCTCGTCCGCCCCCTTTGACGCTGGCTGGTCCGCTCGCCTGGCTCTGGGCACAGGACGACTATACCTGGCAATGTAACCTCACCCGAGGTAACGTTTTACAGGTAACAGTGACTGAGCGAACGCGCGTAGGATGCGCCGATGCGCGCCCGGACAGCGATCGTGCTCGCCGTCCTCGCCTGCGGCCTCGCCGCCTGCGGACCGCCCGACGACTCGACGCCGGTCGCCTGTCTGGAAGGGAGCGGGTCCTACCTGCGGGCGCTGCAGAGAGCTCCCGGCGAAGCCACGCTCGCGGACGGGACCCCGATCGGCGACTGCCTGGTCGAGAACCAGAAGGGCGGCGAGCTGGCCACGGTCGGCACGGCGATGGTCGCGGCGGCGACGAAGCTGAACGCGGCAGCGCGGGCCGAGCCCGGCGGCCAGGCCAACCTCGAGCTCGGCTACCTGCTCGGCGCCGCCGAACAGGGCGCCGAGGACACCGAGGGCATCCACGCCGAGCTGCTCCGTCGCCTCGCCGCCGCCGCCCGCTACAGCCCCGACAACCGCCCCCTTCCCCCCACCTTCCTGCGCACCTACCGGCAAGGCCTCGACGCCGCCGCCGGCAACTGAGGGGGCCGACGGGCCGAAAACGTGTCGATATGTCACGTTTGAGGCCCGTCGGCGGGGCGGGGTTATCGCCACCGCTGGGTCCGGTGGGCGGCCCCGCGGTCGCCTGCCGGATCGAGCCTTCAATACGCTGCCGGGACCACGACTTCGATGGAGGCAAGGACCTTGACTGAGCAGCTCTGGGGTGGCGAGACCACCAAGGCCGTCGACAACTTCCCGGTTTCGGGCGAGCCCGTCCCCGCTCCGGTCGTCCGCTGGCTGGGCCGGATCAAGGCCGCCGCGGCGCTGGTCAACGGCGAGCTGGGCGGGCTCAACCCGGCGCTGGCGGAGCGGATCGCCGCCGCGGGCGACGCGGTTGCGGCGGGCGAACACGACGACCAGTTCCCGGTCGACGTCTTCCAGACCGGCTCCGGCACCTCCTCCAACATGAACGCCAACGAGGTGCTCGCCAAGCTCGCCGGCGAGGGCGCTCACCCCAACGACCACGTCAACATGGGTCAGTCCTCCAACGACGTCTTCCCCTCCGCCGTCCACCTGGCGGCGCTGGGCGAGGTGACCCACGACCTGCTGCCGGCGATGGGCTCGCTGGAGAGCGCGCTCGAGGCCAAGGCGGAGCAGTTCGCCGACGTGGTCAAGGCCGGCCGCACCCACCTGATGGACGCCGTGCCGGTCACGCTCGGCCAGGAGTTCGGCGGCTACGCGGCGCAGGTGCGGCTCGGCATCCAGCGGGTCGAGGCGACGCTGCGCCGGGTCGGCCAGATCCCGCTCGGCGGCACCGCCACCGGCACCGGCCTCAACACCCACCCCGAGTTCGCCGCCAAGGTGCGCGAGCGGCTCGCCGGTGAGACCGGGCTGGAGATCTCCGCCCCGCTCGACCGCTTCGAGGCGCAGGGCAACCGCGACGCCCTGGTCGAGCTCTCCGGTGCGCTCAAGGTCTACGCCGTCTCGCTCAACAAGATCGCCAACGACCTGGCGCTGATGGGCTCGGGCCCGCGCGCCGGCCTCGCCGAGCTGCGCCTGCCGGAGCTGCAGAAGGGCTCCTCGATCATGCCCGGCAAGGTCAACCCGGTGATCCCCGAGGTCGTGATCCAGGTCGCCGCCCAGGTGATCGGCAACGACGCCGCTGTCACCGTCGCCGGCAGCCAGGGCCAGTTCGAGCTCAACGTGCGGGTGCCGCTGATCGCCCGCAACCTGCTCGACTCGATCAAGCTGCTCGCCTCCGCCTCGCGCCTGCTCGATGAGAAGTGCGTCGCCGGGGTCGAGGCCAACGAGGAGATGACCGAGCGCCACGCCGAGGCCACCCTGGCAACGGCGACGGCGCTCAACCCGCACATCGGCTACGACCGGGCCGCCGACATCGTCAAGGCCGCGGCCGAGTCGGGTCGCTCGCTGCGCGAGGTCGCGCTCGAGCAGGGGGTCGAGCCCTCGGTGCTCGAGGAGGCGCTCGACCACCGCCGCATGGCCAGGCCGCATGAGTAGCGCTAGACGATCGATTCCACGGCTGCAGCCGTGGAATCGAGACCCCTTCCGGTTCCAAGCGGGGGCGCGCGGTGCTCGATGCCGGGTGTTCACTTTGCCACCGTATATGTGGGTCGATCGAACACTCGGCATCGCGGGCTCGCCCAAAATCGCCTGTCTGTCGGCTGCGGCTTCTACCTAGGTCCCTTGCTCACGGAATTCCGTGGGATCAATCATCTAGGGCACGGGCGGCGGGCCGGGCGCTCTGATGTCGCCCGGACCGCTCGGCGGGCGCGGCGGCGGCGGTTCGCGTTCGGGCTCCGGTTGCGGTTCGGGTTCGCCGCCGCTCGGCGGTTGTGGCGCTGACGTGCCCGGTTCCGGGGCCGGCGGCGGGGTGGACGCGGGGGTCTGGTCGGCGGGCTCGCGCGGCGGTCGCTTGGCGTTCTCGCCGCCACCGCGGTTTGGCTCCGCCTCGCGAGTCGGCGCCGCGGGGTCAGCCGCGGACCCGGCACCGCCGTCGGGGACAGGTGCGGCTTCCGGTGGCGACGTCGCGGCCGGGACGGTGGCGCCGTCGTTCCCCGCCCGATGCCGTCGCGGGTGCGAGCGGAGCACGGCGGCGTCCCCCACCGGCACCGGTGCGGCAGCCTCCTCGGCGACCGGGGCGCGCTCCGGGCGGAGGCCGCGATTGTCGAGCCGCTCGGCGGCGAGCAGGGCAAGCAGCAACACGGCGGCGGCGACCGCGGCCAGCGAGAGCGGGCGCCTCGCCCGCAACCGGCGCCGTTCCCCGGAAGCCCTTCGCGCCGCCGCCCGCGCCGCGATCGTCTCGCTCCAGTCGGCGCCGACGCACTCCGCCGCTCGCGCCATCGCCCGCTCGAGCAGCCAGGGGGCGACCGCGACTGGAGCCCAGGCGCGGTAGGAGACGCCGGCCTCCTGCATCGCCTCACGGCGCAGGCGGCAGGCACCGCAACCGCTCAGGTGGGCGTCGAGCCAGGCCGCCTCCTCCCCCGCCCCCAGCTCGCCGTCGTCGCGGCGGGCGAGCAGCGGCAGCGCCCGCTCGCAGCCCTCGCCGACGGCGATCGCCTCCAGCGCTACCCCGCCCAGCTCGGCGCGCAGGTTGATCCGCGCCCGCGAGATCAGCTGGGCGACCGAGTTGCGGTTCATCGCCATGATCGAGGCGATCTCGTCGTAGGAGAGGCCCTCGAGCTCGCGCAGGGCGAGGACCTCGCGCTGGCGCGGCGGCAGGCGGTCGTTGGCGGCCCGGATCTCCTCGCGCTGGGAGGCGAGCAGTTGGCGCCGCTCGGGGTCCTCGTCGGGATCGCCCGGGTCGGGACGACCGCCACCCGGCCCCACGGGCGTCGCCGAGTCGGCGATCGAGTCGCTGGGCTCGGCCCGCCGACGCTTCTCGATCAGGTCATAGCAGGCGTTGCGGGTGGCGGTGAAGAGGTAGGAGCCGAAGACGAGCTCGCCCCGCTGCGCCGGCAGCCGGCGCAGCACGCCGACGAAGGCGTCCTGCAGCGCGTCCGCCGCGTCGTCCTCGGAGCCGGTGATGCGCAGGGCGAGGTTGTAGGCACGCCGCTCGTAGCGTTCGTACAGCGTCGCGAAGGCCTCGCCGTCGCCCGCGGCAGCGGCGCGCGCGAGCCGCTGCTCATCGGCGGCCCGCGGCCGGCCGCCGGCCTGCTCGCTTGCGCCCATCGCGTCCAAGGTACCTCCTCGGCGCGCGACCGCAAGCTCCTGGACGCGATGACGAGGGCGGGGTCGCCGCCAGTCGATCGTCGTGACCGCGCTCGTCATACCCGTACGACGGACGAGGGCGCGACGAATTACGGGCGGCGGAGATTTTTCGCGCCCGGCGTAATTCGCCGCGGGCAGCCCGGTTGGAGGGGTGTCAAAACCACCCGACCCAAGGAGGTCACCAATGCACCGCAAGCTCTCCAACTCGATCAATCCCGCCTCGCTGCTGGCGATGGTCGCGCTCTTTGTCGCCCTCAGCGGCGTCTCCTACGCGGCGACCAAGATCGGCACCAACGGGATCAAGAACGGCGCCGTGAACGCGAAGAAGCTGAAGCGCGGCGCGGTGACGACGGTGAAGATTCGCGACAACGCCGTGACCGGGGACAAGGTCGCCGAGTCGAGCCTGGACGTCGTGCCGAAGGCAAAGGAGGCCGAGCACGCCGCGACCGCCGGCAAGGCAGAGCAGGCCGACAAGGCGGATGCGGCCACCGATGCGGAGCAGCTCGGCGGTGTCGCCGCGCTGCAGTTCGGCAGCGGCGTCGTCGGCGCCGCGGTTACGGCACCGCCCGCCGCGGCGCTGGCTCCCAGCGGCGCCAGCGGCGCCCCGATCGGCTCCGGCGACGAGTTCCAGTTGCCAGTGCCGGTGCCGCTGGAGCTGCGCAACATGGTCGTCAAAGCGAGCGGCGACCTCTCGCGTCCCTTTGTCGCCTCGCTGCGCAACCCCGGCGGCCAGGCGCTCAGCTGCGCCGGCGTCGGCGCCTGCGCGATCCCCGGCCCCGTCGCCTTCAAACCGGGCGACGTGATCGAGCTCGCCGTCTCGGTCCTGCCCGGCCCGGCAATCTTCGCCGGCGCCACCTACCAGGTGGGCTACCGGATCACCCCGTAGCCAGGGACGGCGCGGCGCCCGCCCGGGGGAGCGGGCGCCGCGCCGGGGCCCCTTGCCCCGCGCGGGACTAACGCGGGTCGGGGACGAGCAGCTCGACGTTGCGGTCTTTGGCTTCGCCCTCGCCTTCGGGGGCGCCCGTCTGCAGGTCGTTGAACGACATCGTGCGGGCAACCGAGGCGAGGTCGTTGAGGTCCATGCCGCTCGCCGCCGTGCCCGGCGCGGGCGCTTCGGACTCGCCGGCGTGGTCGACGATCGTGCCGAAGATCGAGAGCGTGCCGTCGTGGTTGTCGAAGACCTCGAGCAGGCGACCCTGCTGCGGCCAGTCCGCCTCGGCGGCGACGCGGATGCTCCAGAAGCCGCCTTCGCCGCCGGGGGCCGGGAAGGCGTCGACCTTGTTCAGGTGCGAGTGGCCGGAGACCCAGGCGATCGCGTTGGGGAATTCGTGCAGCAGCGCCACCGCGTCTTCCTCCAGGTGGATCGGCTGCGAGTTGCGCGGGTCGAGGTCGCAGCCGGGGTTGAGGTCGTGCCCGTGCGCGTCGTTGAGCAGGCAGGGCGGCGCCAGCTCGTCGGGCGCGTCGGCGGTGAGGCTCTCCGGCGCGTGGTGGCTGAAGATCACCACCAGCTCGTCGGCCGCGGTCGCCGCTTCGAGTTGGCCGCGCAGCCATTTGAACTGCGGGTCGTCGATGTTGCCGTCGGCTGTGTAGTTGCCGCCCGGGGTGACGATCGTGCCCGCCTCGGCCACCGTGTCGAGGGCGATGAAGCGCATGCCGGGGGTCGGGCTCCAGGCGTAGTAGCCGGCCGCGCCTTTCGAGGCTGACTCCTGCGCCGGGTCGATGTAGTCGAAGCCGTGGCCGTCGGCCTGCGTGCCGGCCTCGAAGACTTCCTTGAACTGCTGCTTGGAGACGAACTGGCGCTTGGGGTCGCCGGGAACGAGGATCAGGTTCTGCGGGTTGGTGAGCAGGGTGCCGAGCAGCGCCGTCGGGTTGAACAGCGAGGCGAGCAGGGCGCCGGCGTTTTCGGGGTTCGACACCGGCCCGATCGGCTTCAGGCAGCCGGTCGCCACCTGCTCGAAGGCGGCGTTGGCGGCGGCGTTGCCCTGGACCAGCGCGTCGTGGTTGCCGAAGGCGACGTAGGAGGGCACGTCGAGGCCCTGCGCGGCGAACGCCTGCTGCGCCCTGTCCATCAGGCCCGGGTATTTGGGCCAGGCGGCGTGCGGGCCGGCCGGGCTGTCGGGGTCGTAGAACTCGGGGAAGGTGCCCTCGAAGTAGTCGTCGTAGTCCTGCACGCCGGTGTAGCGGGCGGCCTCGGCGGCGCCGGGGACGAACAGGTTCGGGCAGAGCAGGTTGGAATATTTTTTCTTGTCGACGCCGCTGTTGGGGTCGAGCGTGCCGCCCTCGAGCAGGGTGCGCACCCACTGCGTCTCGTTCAGCTGCTGGCTGTCGGCCGAGTCGCCGGTGTCGATCGTGAAGTCCATCCCGCGATGCGCGTCGCCCGCGCCGGCAATCGGGCTGGCGGCGGCGAACTGGTTGAACTGGCGGATCATCGCGTCGTCGAGCTGGGGCTCGAGCGCCTCCCAGGGCCGCCAGGCGGCGCCGAAGGGGAGGTTGAGCGGCGAGGAGAGCGGGTCGATCACCTCGAGCCGGGCCGGCGACTCCTCGTCGGCGAGCTGGAAGTCGGAGAGCTGGCCGAAGTAGACGAGCGAGGTGCGTTCTTCGGCGCGGTTCGGGTTGGCTTCCGCCAGCTCCGGGCGCACCGCGTAGGGCTCGCCTTCGCCCAGCCCGAGGAAGCGGTAAGCGCCGGAGGTGACCGGAACGACCCGCTGGCCGATCGTGCTCTGCCCCTCGGTGTCGGAGACCGCGGCGGAGCTCGGGGCCGCCGCCATCGTCAGTGAGGCAGCCAGAACCGCCAGCGCGGAACCGGCCCTGGCGAGGGCCAACCGCCTGACGCTCGCGCCACGAGAATCGCTACTCAGCTTCATCGTCTCTCCCCTTTGCTCGATGGACCCAGTCCCGGTGCTCGCTGGACCCAAGAAGAGAGTACCTAATTTTTACTACGGAGGAAACTGAGCGTTGCGCGAGACGGCGCGAGCTACTGGAAAGGCGCGAGCTACTGGAGAGTGACGAAGCGCTCCTCGGTCAGCTCCATCACCGCGAAGGCCGGCCCCTCGCGGGTGTTGCCCGAGTCCTTGACCCCGCCGTAGGGCATCTGGTCGGCGCGGAAGGTCGGCACCTCGTTGATCAGCACGCCGCCGAACTCGAGCGCGTCCGCCGCTTCCAGGCCGCGGGAGACGTCGCGGGTGAAGACCCCCGCCTGCAGGCCGAACTTCGAATCGTTGGCCATCTGCAGCGCCGCGCCGAAGTCGGAGAAGCGGTCGATCGTCGCCACCGGACCGAAGATCTCCTCGCACCAAACCTTGGCCTCGCGCGGCGGCGAGCCGAGCAGGGTCGGGGCGAGGCAGCGGCCCTCGTCGACCAGCTCGCCGCCGGTCAGCGGTTCGGCGCCCGCCGCGACCGCCTCGTCGATCCACTCCTTCACCCGGTCGCGGTCGCCGGCGGAGATCAGCGGGCCAACGTCGGTCTCGGAGTCGAGCGGGTCGCCGACGCGCAGCGCCTCGGCGTTGGCGACGAGCCGCGCGGTGAAGTCGTCGGCGACGTCCTCGTGGACGAGGATGCGCTGGATCGAGATGCAGCTCTGCCCGGCGTGCGAGAAGGCGTGCAGTTTCGCCTTGTCGGCGGCGGTCTCCCAGTCGCCGTCGGCGTTGACGATCAGCGGCGCGTTGGAGCCGAGCTCGAGGTTGACCTTCTTGTGGGGGACCTTGCTGCGGATGCCCCAGCCGACCCCCGCCGAGCCGGTGAAGGTGAGGGCGCGGGTCAGCTCGTGCTCGACGATCGCGTTGCCGACCTCCGAGCCGGGACCCGGGATGACGCTGAGCCAGCCCTCGGGCAGGCCCGCCTCGACCAGGATCGCGGCCAGCCTCAGGGCCGAGATCGGCGTCTGCCCGGCGGGCTTGAGCACGATCGCGTTGCCGGCGGCGATCGCCGGCCCGAGCTTGTGGGCAACGAGGTTGAGCGGGAAGTTGAAGGGGCTGATCGCGCCGACGACGCCGTAGGGGACGCGCAGCATCACGCCGAGCTTGCCGGCTCCGGCCGGCGAGGCCGCCATCGGCACGGTGCCGCCGGTCAGCTTGCGCGCCTCGGTGGCGGAGAAGGTGAGCGTGTCGACGCAGCGTTCGGCCTCGACCGTCGCCGTCTTCAGCGGCTTGCCCGCCTCGGCGGCGATCGTCAGCGCCAGCTCGTCGCGGCGCTCGGCGACCAGGTGCGCGGCGCGGTCGAGCAGCGCCGCCCGCTCGTGCTGGGGGAAGTCGGCGCTCTCGAACGCCTCGCGCGCCGCCCTCGCCGCGCGGTCGACCAGCGCCGCGTCGCCTTCGGCGACCCGGCCGACGACGCTGCCGTCGTAGGGGCTGAGCACCTCCCCCCACTCGCCGGTCTGCAGCCACTCGCCCGCCGCGAGAAGCCTGTGGTCGCTCGCCTGCACCGTCTGCGTCGCCATATCTGTCTCCTTTCCCGTTCCGGTGCGCTTTACCCCTGAATATCGGGGATAAAGAGCACGGGAACGGTCAGGGTAATGCAGGCCGCTACTCGGTCAGGGCGAATCTGTTTGAGCCAAGAGATGACGATCCGTCCCACCCGCACGCGCCGCGCGACCGTTCGCCCCGGGATGGTCGGCGTGCCCGTCGCGGTCCTGCTCGCGCTGCTCGCGCTTGCACCGGCGGCTCGCGCCAGCGTCAACTGGGTCGTGCGGGGACACGGCTTCGGCCACGGCGTCGGCGTCAGCCAGTACGGCGCCTACGGCTACGCCCTGCACGGCAAGGACTACGAATTCATCCTCGGCCACTACTACCGGGGCAGCACGATCGGCCAGACCAGCGGTCCGCGCGTCGTCCGCGTTCTGCTCGACATCTCCCCCGGCGACGTCAGTTTCAGCGGCGCCACCAGCGCCTGCGGTGTCGCGCTTGACCCCGGCCGCGAATACGAGGCGCACCGCGCCGGCAATCGGGTCAAGCTGCGCAGCGCGGCTGGCAAGCCGCTGGCCGACTGCGGCGGCAGGCTGCGGGCCGCGGGGCGGGGCAAGGTGCGGATCGGCGGCGTCGGCACCTACCGCGGCGCGCTCGAGTCGGTGCCGACCGAAAGCCAGGCCGGCTCGCTCAACGTGATCAACGCGCTCGCGGTCGAGCAGTACGTCAAGGGCGTGATCGCCAACGAGTCGCCGCCCTCCTGGCCGGCGGCGGAGTTGCGCACCCAGGCGATCGAGTCGCGCTCCTTTGCCCTCAGCGTCGACGTCGAAGGCAACGGCTTCGACCTCTACGACGACACCCGCAGCCAGGTCTACGACGGCTACTCGAGCGAGACCGCAGCCACCAACGCCGCGGTCGAAGCGACCAAGGGCGAGGTCGTGATGTACGGCGGCAGGGTCGCCGAGACCTATTTCTCCGCCTGCTCGGGCGGCTACACAGAGAGCGTCCAAAACGTCTTCTTCGGCCCCGTCGTCCCCTACCTGACCGGAGTTCCCGACCCCTACGACTACTACTGCCCGCTGCACGACTGGACCCTGCGCTTCAGCGGCCCCGAGATCAGCGCCAAGCTCGGTGCCCACCTCGACGGCCGCCTCGAGCAGGTCGTCGTGACCAAACGCGGCGTCTCCCCGCGGATCGTCGCCGCCAAGCTCGTCGGCAGCGGCGGCGTCACCAAGGTGACCGGCGAACAGCTCCAGGTCGCCCTAGGTGCCTACAGCACCTGGATGAGCTTCCAGAAGATCGCGGGCTAGGGCGCTGCGCGCTCAGCCGTCCGGGTAGGGCTGGATCGGGATGCCGTGGTTGGTCTCGCGCAGGCCGTACTCGTAGGCGGCGCCGGCGCTGAGGGTGAGCTGGCGGGGCGGGGCGGCGGGGCGTTCGACGGTCAGCTCGAGGTCGGAGACCGAGCAGTTGAGCGTGTTGTGCTCGGGGCCCTTGGGGTCGGCGTAGACCCAACCGACGAAGTCCTTCTGCGGGGCCGAGACGCGGCCGCGGACGACGATGTCGCGGCCGGGAAGCGTGAACTCGCAGGCCGTGGGCTGGGCTTTGATCGAGGCGTTGCGGATCTGACCGAAGCCGCCGAGCCGGTGCGCTTCGCCGTCCAGCATCAGCATGCCCGAGGGCAGCCAGGGCGTCGTCCAGGGGCCGACCTTGACCTGGGCGGCGCCGGCGTCGAAGTAGGTGCCGGCGCCGTCGGCGAAGCCGGTGCCCTCGAGCCAGACCCAGCGCTCGGCGTGCTCCGTGCCCCAGTTGTGGCCAATCATCCCCGGCCAGCCGTCGAGCTCGATCTCCTCGCCGTCGACCTGCAGGTGGCCACTGAAGCTGGCGTCGGGGAAGGGGGCGACGAACTTGGTCCGCGGCAGCGGCGCCTCGTAGAGCCAGTCGGCGGGCAGGTAGCGACAGGGGGCGGCCTCACCGGCGAAGGAGAGGTCCCAGCTGGCGCTGAGCGCCTCGGTCTCGATCGAGCCGCTGGCGCTGCCGGGCCCGACTTCGGCTTTGTTGACCCGGATCCATAAGCCGACCGGCGCCGAGAGCTGCTCGGCCGGCACGGTGGCCTTGGCCGCCCGCGGCCCCTCCGCCTCGCGGTCGAAGAGAACGAACCAGATCGAGCCGTTGGGCGCTGCGCCAGGCCGCTTGTGGACCGTGTGGCGGATCCAGATCCCACGGCCGCCGCCCGGCTGGCAGGCCTTGACGTAGAAGCTCTCATAGTGGCCGGCCTTGGCCGGCACCCGCGGGAAGCGCGCGCCTTCGTCCATGGCCCAACACCCTAGAGCTCCGCAAACCAAGCAGGTCGTGGGACGCAGGGAGACTGGTGAGGGGAGCGCACTGTCTGTGCGTGACCCGATCCAGTCGACCGAGGACCGCGAGATGCGCCGGTTTGCGGAGCTCTAGACCTTGATCGTGATCACGTCGCCGTCTTCGACCACGTAATCGCGTCCCTCGATTCGCAGCAGGCCCCTGTCGCGGGCGGCGACGTAGCCGCCGCACTCGACCAGCTCGCGCCAGCCGATCGCTTCGGCCTTGACGAAGGCGTCCTGGATCTCGGTGTGGATCGTGCCGGCGGCCTCCCAGGCGGTCGCGCCGCGGGGCAGCGGTCGCGCCACCGCCTCCTTGCCCTCGCCGGCGGTGAAGAAGACGATCAGGTCGAGCAGCTCGTAGGCGGCGCGGACGAGGCGGTCGAGGCCGGAGCCCTCGACCCCGTAGGACTCGCGCATCTCCTCAGCTTCGGCCGGGTCGAGCTCGGCCAGCTCGCCCTCGATCCGGGCGCTGACCGCGACCACCCCGGCGCCGACCGCCTCGGCGTGCTCGACCACCGCCGGCGGCGGCTCGGCGTCGCCCTCGTCGACGTTGGCGACGTAGAGGATCGGCTTCGAGGTCAGCGCCTGCAGGTTGCGCGGGCCGTGGGCGGCGGCCTCGGGCACGGGGACGGAGCGGGCGGGCTTGCCTTCGGCGAGCGCGGCGACGACCTGCTCCAGCCAGTCGCGCTCGGCGATCGCCTCGGCGTCTCCCGACTTGGCCCCCTTGCCGACCCGGTGCAGGCGGCGCTCGGCCTGCTCGTAGTCGGCGAGCATCAGCTCGGTCTCGATCGTCTCGATGTCGGCGAGCGGGTCGACGCGCCCATCGGGGTGCGGCACCCCCGAGTCGGCGTGGCAACGAACGACGTGGCAGATCGCGTCGGTCTCGCGGATCGAGGCGAGGAACTGGTTGCCGAGGCCCTCCCCCTCCGAGGCGCCCTTGACCAGGCCGGCGATGTCGTGGAAGGCGATCGTCGCCGGTTCCAGCTTCGAGGCCTTGACCGTGGCGGCGACCTGTTCGAGCCGCTCGTCCGGCACCGCGGCGATCGCCACGTTGGGCTCGATCGTCGTGAACGGGTAGTCGCCGGTCTGGGCGCCGCCCTGGGTCAGCGCGTTGAAGAGGGTCGACTTGCCCGCGTTGGGCAGCCCCACGATCCCGACCTTCATAAAACGCTGCCTCCTCTGCTCCAGTGGGGGGCCAAAGAATCAGATATGGATGGCCCCCCACTTCCGCGTCCGGGGGCAGCTTTCCCCACCTTCATAGGGAAAGGGGTACTAGGAGGCCGAGGAGGATGCCGAGCAGGGCGCCGGCGAGGACGTCGGAGGGATAGTGCATGCCGAGGTAGGGGCGGCCGAGCGAGAGCAGCAGGGCGACGACGAGGGCGCCCGCCGTGGCCGGGTCGACCCGGAACATCGCCGTCGCCACCGCGAAGGAGGAGAGCGCGTGGGCGGAGGGGAAGCTGAGCGAGCTCGGCGCGCCGCCGAGCGGCGGCAGGCCCTCGAGCACCGGCCGCGGCCTCTTGACCAGGAGCTTGATCCCGTAGTTGAGCCCGATCGAGAGCGGGGCGAGGGCGGCGCAGATCAACCACGCCTCGCGCCGCCCGGGATCGAGCAGGGCAAGCGCCAGCCCGAGCACGACCCAGACGGCGCCGTTGTTGCCCGCCTTGCCCAGCGCCACCGCGGCCCGCTCCAGGCCAGGGCTGTGGCCGCGGGTGCGCATGGCGCGCAGGAGTCTGACGTCGATTTCGTGCATGGCGGAGCGCAGGATAGGTCCCTCGGACGGGTGGTGTGGGAGAGGGGGTCGAGGACAGCCCGTGGACTGCCCGCAGGCCCCCCTCTCCCCACGACAGGACCCGCCCGCCGGACTCCGTCGTCAATATCCAGTCCATGCCAACCGTCCCGGGTTATCGGCACACCCCCGGACACCACTGCGGCTCGACCGCGCTGCGCAACCTGCTCGCCTTCCACGGCGTCGCCAATCTGAGCGAGGAGATGGCCTTCGGGCTCGGCGCCGGCGCCTGCTTCTACTACGTGGTGCTGGACGACGCCTCGCCGACCCGCTGGTTCAACGGCCGCACCGCGCGGCTGGAGGAGAACTTCGACGAGCTGACCGGGGCGGCGCTGCGGCTGCGCACCTTCGAGCCGGGGGACGACGGCGCCTGGGCGGCGGCCCGGGCCGAGGTCGACGCCGGCAACCCGGTGCTCCTGCTCACCGATCTCTACTACCTGGACCACTACGGCAACTCGGCCCACTTTCCCGGCCACGCCGTGGTCCTCGCCGGCTACGACGAGGAGCACGCCCACCTCTCCGACACCGGCTTCGAGCAGCTGCAGACGACGACGCGGCTGGATGATCTCGACCGCGCCCGCCACAGCGACCATCCCGCCTACCCGCTCGCCGGCCACATGTTCACCGCGACGGAGGCGGTCAGCCCCGAGCAGTTGCGAGCGGCGATCCCGGCGGCGATCGAGCGCGCGGCGGAGGCGATGGTCGCCTCGCCCTTCGGCGAGTTCGCCGGCCTCGGTGCGGTCGAGCGTCTCGCCGCCGAGGCGGGCAGCTGGCCCGAGATCGCCGCGGACTGGCAGTGGTGCGCCCGCTTCGGCTACCAGGTGATCGAGCGCCGCGGCACCGGCGGCGGTGCCTTCCGCCTCATGTACTCGCGCTTTCTCGAGGAGGCGGGACGGCCCGAGGCACCACTGGCCGCCGCGGCGGCGGCGCGCTGGACCGAGCTTGCCGAGGCCTTCCGCGCCGCCAGCGAGCGCGACGAGCCCGAGCCGGCGCTCTGGCACGAGATCGACGCCGCCGCCCACCGGGTCGCCGAGGCCGAGCGGCGACTCTGGACCGCGCTGGCCTGAGGCCGTGGCCGAGGGCGACACGATCCTGCGCGCGGCGCGGCGGATCGAGGCGGCGATCGGTGGTGAGACGGTTGAGGCGGGCGCGCCCAACCCGCGCGGGCGCGCGGCGGGGATCGAGCGGTTGGACGGACTCGCGCTCGAGCGAGCCGAGGCCCGCGGCAAGCACCTCCTGCTCCACTTCGGCGAGCTGGTCCTGCACAGCCACCTCGGCATGAGCGGCGCCTGGCACGTCTACCGCCGCGGCGAGTCCTGGCGCAAGCCGACCGCCGCCGCCTGGGCGACGCTCGCGACGAGCCGGGCGGAAGCGGTCCAGTTCGGCGGCCCGACGCTGCGCTTGCTGCGAGCTGAGGCCGCCGCTCGCGACCCGCTCCTCTCCCGCCTCGGTCCCGACATCCTCGCCCCGGACTTCGAGGTCGACCGGGTCACCCGCTCGCTGCGCAGTGCTCGCGAGCGCAGCCTTGGCGACGCCCTGCTCGACCAGCACCTCCTCGCCGGCATCGGCAACATCTTCAAGAGCGAGGCCTGCTTCGCTGCCCACCTCGACCCCTGGCAGCGGGTCGGCGACCTCGCCGACGAGCAGCTCCGCCAACTCGCCCAGGCCGCCCACGACCTGATGCGTGCCGCCGTCGAAAAGGGCCGCGGCAACCGCGCCGTCTACAAGCGCGCCGGCCGCCCCTGCCCCCGCTGCGCCACCCCAATCCGCTCCCGCGGCCAGGGCGATGCCAACCGCACCACCTACTGGTGCCCCAACTGCCAGCCCCCCTCCCGCTGACTTCGCCTTTGTGGGTGCATATGGAGTCAGAAAGGCGAAGTCAGCAATCGTTTGGCGAGTCGCACCGCGGGTAGCGAGCGGTTATGACCATCGCCGGAGGGATTCTCCTGATCGCCGTCGGGGCGATCCTCAAGTTCGCGACCAACATCCACGTTCAGGGCGTCAGCATCGACACCGTCGGCCTGATCCTGATGATCGCCGGCGCCGCCGGCCTCCTCCTCGGCTTCTTCCAGGAGGCGATCTGGTCCGACCGCGCCCGCCGCCGCGAAGTCGCCGCCACCGAACAGCGCGACGCCCTCGCCGCCCAGGAACGCCGCGACCTGCCGCCGCGTTACTGAGTCGCCGGCGGTGAACCGGCGGCGGCGGGCCGGGGCGCGAGCCGCGCGAAGTAGCCGAACCAGTTGCCGGAGTGGCTCTCCCAGGCAAGGCCGGCCTCGGCTGCCTGACGCCTCAGCGCCGTCTGCGTGGTGAAGTGGGGGTCGCCGAAGAGCTCGCCGACGACGAGGCGGCCGCCGGGGTCGAGCACGCGGGCGATCTCGCGCAGGGCGGCGACGGGGTCGGGGATCTCGCCGAGGACGGCGGTGAGGACGACGGCGTCGACAGAGTCGTCCGCGTAGGGGAGCGCGGTGGCGTCGCCCTGGGTGGGGACGACGTTGGCGAGGTTGCGCTCGGCGACGCGGCGCATCACGTGGTCGAGGAACTCCCGCTGCAGGTCGAAGATCTCGACCTTGCCATCGGGGCCGACCCAGCCGGCCATGTCGAGCGTGTAGTAGCCGACGCCGGGGCCGATCTCGAGGACGCGCTCGCCGGGCTCGGGCCGCAGCACTGCCCGCAACCGCTCGCGGGTGATGATCGGATGCGGCGCTTCGACCCAGAAGCGCTGGCCATAGGGGCAGGCCGAGGGGTTCTTGCGCCACCAGAGCGCCGCGCCCAGCGTCGCCAGAGCGCCGGCGCCAAGCAGCTTGCGGACTCGCATCGGACTACTCGGAGAGCGAGAAACCGACGCGGTGCTCGCCGGAGTCGATTCTGAGGAAAGCAACCTTGCCGACGTAGAGGGCGAGCACGCCGTCCTCGGTCTTGACGTCGTGCCAACCGCCCTTCTCGACCTGCTTGCGCAGGTCCTTCAGCTCCTCGTCGCCGAGGCGGACGGCGATCACCTGACCGCCCTCGAAGCCGATCTCCACCTTCTGTGCGTCCGCCATCAATGTCCTCCTCCCCCATCGTGGGCTTCGCCGTCGCTCAGTCGCGAAGAGTCAGATATGGACGCTCCTTCGCTATGGCTCGCCGGTTCGACGATCTCGGTCAGCACCCGCTCGGTCGAGCGCGGCTGCAGGAAGGCGACGCGGCTACCGCGGATGCCGACCCGCGCCTCGCTGTCGATCAGCTCGACACCGCTCGCCGCCAGCTGCTCGAGCACGGAGTCGATGTCCTCGACCGCGTAGGCGACGTGGTGCAGGCCCGGTCCCTTGCGCTCCAGGTACTTGCCCACCGGCGTCTCGGGGCCAAGTGGGGCGAGCAGCTCGACGTGCCCGTCGCCGACATCCAGCAGGACCGCCTCGACCCCCTGCTCCTCGACCGCCTCGCGGTGGACCAGCTCCATGCCGAAGCTCTTCTCGTAGAGCTCGATCGAGGCGTCGAGGTCCTCGACCGCGACGCCGATGTGGTCGATCCGCGTGAACACGGCCCGGCAGTCTACGCGCCGTTCTCGGCTCGCAGGATCTCGGCCAGCGCCGCGACGCCGACCTCCAACTGCTCCGGAGTCGGCTC
Organism: Solirubrobacterales bacterium; assembly: GCA_035548675.1. GTDB lineage: Bacteria > Actinomycetota > Thermoleophilia > Solirubrobacterales > 70-9 > VRUE01. Next base: position 34,080 of record DASZSJ010000069.1, on the reverse strand, counting down.
CTTGGTCGCGATCAGGCGCTGGATCTCCCGGCCCGGGGTGTGGAAGGCCTCGGCCAGGGGGTCGCCGTGGTGGCGGTCGCTCCAGGCGAACATCTCGACCGCGATCGAGGCGCCGGCCAGGCCGACGACGGCGCGGGCGGCGGGGCTGGGCCGCTCGACCAGGCGCTCGAGCAGCACCGTGCCGCCGACCGAGAGCAGCATCATCGGCGCGATCAGGTTGGAGCCGCAGCGGTCGTGCTCCTTCGGCACCCCGGCCGGGTCCTCGACCCCCTGCTCGTAGGCGGCGATCGCCTTGTGCTCAACCCCGTGGTAGGCGGCGAGGTCGCGGTCCAGCAGGGCGACGACGGCGGGCGCGGCGCCGATCGCCTGCACGACCCCCTCGCGCAGCGCCGAGCTGGCGAAGCGCTTGCGCACGGCCGCGGTGAGCAGCAGGGTGGCGGCGATCATGCCGAGGACGCGCGGGTTCTCGAAGGGCAGCCGCGCCGCCGGCATCCGCCGCCGCACCAGCGGCAGCACCGCCAGCGCGTCGGCCAGCCGCAGCGGTCCGCGCAGGCCGGGGAACTTCGCCGCGAACGCGGGCGCCAATTCGGGCTTTGCCTCCGAAGCCACTTCGAGCGAGCCGTCCGGGCGGCGCACCGCGGCGGCCCAGTGCGTCGGCCCGTGGATCAGCAACCCGTTGCGGAGCGCCATGCCGCCGAGCCGCAGCTTCTCGATCTCCTCGCTGGCCATGCCGTCCACGATAGGCGGTCGGCGCTGCGGGCGCGACGGGCCGGTGGACGGGCGGGGCCCTCGCAGCTAGGCTCGGCCGGGACCGCGACTGGGGGACTTCGATGCATGACTACGTGATCGTCGGCGCCGGCTCGGCCGGCTGCACGCTCGCTGGCCGACTCAGCGAGGATCCCGGCACCTCGGTGCTGTTGATCGAGGCGGGCGGGCGCGACCGCAGCCCCAACATCAAGATCCCCGCCGCCTTCGCCAAGCAGTTCCGCACCAAGCTCGACTGGGATTTCGCCACCGAGCCCGAGCCGCACTGCGAGGGTCGCTCGCTTTACATGCCCCGCGGCAAGGGCCTCGGCGGGTCGAGCTCGATGAACGCGATGCTCTACGTGCGCGGCCACCCGCTCGACTACGAGCGCTGGGTCGGCGAAGGCGCGACAGGCTGGGGCTGGGAGGACGTCAAGCCCTACTTCCTCAAGGCCGAGGACAACGAGCGGGGCGCCTCCGAGCACCACGCCGTCGGCGGGCCGCTGCGGGTCGAGGACGAGCGCTCGCCGCGACCGCTGACCGGCCGCTTCCTCGCCGCCTGCGGGGAGGCGGGCATCCCCCGCATCGACGACTACAACGGCCACGAGCAGGACGGCGCCGCGCTGGCCCAGGTGACGCAGCGGCGCGGGCGGCGCTGGAGCACCGCCGACGCCTACCTGCGCCCCGCCCTGAAGCGACCCAACCTCGACCTCCTCACCGGCGGCCAGGCGCTCGGACTGGAGCTGGAGGGACGCCGCGCGCGCGGCGTCCGCTACCGCGACCGGCGCGGCCGCGAGCACGTTGCCCGCGCCGGCCGGGAGCTGATCCTCGCCGCCGGCGCCCTCGCCTCGCCGCAGCTGCTGATGCTCTCCGGGATCGGCCCAGCCAGGCAGCTGCGCGAGCTGGGGATCGAGGTCGTCGCCGACCTGCCGGGGGTCGGCGCCCACCTCCAGGACCACCCCTACCTGACCTCGGTCTGGGACGTCCCCGGCGGCGGCTCGCTGGCCGACGGGGAACGGCCGCGGGCGCTGCTCGAGTACCTGCTGCGCCGCACCGGGCCCCTCTCCTCGTCGGTAGCCGAGGCGTTTGCCTTCGTGCGCAGCCGTCGCGGGCTCGCCCAACCCGACCTGCAGTTCCACTTCGCCCCCGCCTACTTCGTCAACCACGGCTTCGACGAGTACGACGGCCACGCCCTGACGATGGGGCCGGTGCTGGTCGCTCCGCGCAGCCGCGGCTGGCTGCGCCTGCGCTCCGCCGAGCCGACGGCGAAGCCGCGGATCCTCACCAACACGCTGGCCGAGCCCGAGGACGCCGCCGCATTGATCGCCGGGACGCGGCTGGCGCGCGAGATCGCCGCGGCGGGACCGCTGGCGGAGGTCCTGGGCCAGCGGCTGCTGCCGGCGGAGGGCACCGACAGCGACGACGACATCCTCGCCGACCTGCGCCACCGCGTCGACCTCCTCTACCACCCGGTCGGCACCTGCCGCATGGGCGGCGACGAGGAGGCCGTCCTCGACCCGGAGCTGCGGGTGCGCGGAGTCGAGGGGTTGCGCGTCGTCGACGCCTCGGCGATGCCGGCGATCACCAGCGGCAACACCAACGCGCCGACGATCATGATCGCCGAGCGCGGCGCCGAGCTGATCCGTTCCTCCGCCTGAGGCAGGGACGGGGGAGCGGGCGGCGGCCGCTAAAGCCGCCGCCCGGCGCAGGCCCCTCACGCGGTGACGGCGCCCATCGAGCAAGGCGCAGTCACCGTTCCCCCCTGTGTGTCCCTTTTAGTCCCGGCCGGAGGCCCCCAGTCCAGGCCCCCGGCCGGTGTGTCGGCTCTCCCTGGCTCTAGCTTGGAAAGCCGCTCTCTAAAACACAGGATCGTGAAGAAGTTGCGGTTGTCTCAACCGCGGCGAATCTTTTTCTGCAGCTCCTGCCAGCGGCGCCCCAGCTCGGCCTCGAAGCCGCGCTCCGTGGGGGCGTAGAAGCGGCGGTCGCGGAGCTCCTCCGGCAGCAGCGGCTGGTCGCTGACGCCGTCCGGCTCGTCGTGCGCGTAGCGGTAGCCCTCGCCGCGGCCGAGCTCCTTCGCGCCCGGGTAGTGGGCGTCGCGCAGGTAGTCGGGCGGCGGCTTCGCACCGTGCTCGCGGACCTCGGCGCGGGCGGCGGCGAGCGCCTTGTAGGAGGCGTTGGACTTGGGGGCGAGGGCGAGGTAGACGGCGGCCTGGGCGAGGTTGAGCGCGCACTCGGGCAGGCCGACGCGGTCGACCGCGCGCGCCGCGGCGTCGGCGACGAGCAGCGCCAGCGGATCGGCGTTGCCGACGTCCTCGGAGGCGAGGATGACCATGCGGCGAGCGATGAAGCGCGGGTCCTCGCCGCCCTCCAGCATCACCGCCAGGTAATAGAGCGAGGCGTCGACGTCGGAGCCGCGCGTCGCCTTGATCCAGGCTGAGACGTAGTCGTAGTGCCGGTCCCCCTGGCGGTCGTATTCGAGCGCCTTGCGCTGCAGGGCATCCTCGATTGTGGCGACGTCGATCGCATCCGACTTTGACCCACCTCCAGCGTGGTCAACATCGGATGCGCGTTCGACCGCCCGCTCCAGGGCGGAGAGGGCGACCCGAGCGTCGCCGCCGCTGCGCTGTGCCAGCATCGCCAGCGCGGCGTCCTCGATCGGCGGCGGGTCGGCCAGGCCGCGCTCGGGGTCGGCGAGCGCCCGGCGCAGCAGCGCTTCCACCTGTTCGGGGCCCAGCGGCCGCAGCTCGTAGATCTGGCTGCGCGAGAGCAGGGCCGAGTTGACCTCGAAGTAGGGGTTCTCGGTCGTCGCCCCGATCAGGGTCAGCAGCCCTTCCTCGACCGCCGGCAGCAGCGCGTCCTGCTGCGCCTTGTTGAAGCGATGGATCTCGTCGAGGAAGAGCACGGTGGGGCGGCCGCTGCCCCTTCGCCGCTCCCGCGCCCGCTCGATCACCGCCCGGATCTCGACCCGCCCCGCGTTGACCGCCGACTCCTCCTCGAACGCCCCTTCCGCCCCGCTCGCCGCGATCCGCGCCAGCGTCGTCTTCCCCGCCCCCGGCGGCCCGTAGAGGATCGCGCTGTGGGGCTTCCCGGATTCGATCGCCGTCCGCAGGGCGGACCCCTCGCCCAGGATGTGCTCCTGCCCGACGAGCTCGTCGAGCGAGCGCGGCCGCATCCGCACCGCCAGCGGCGCGTCGAGCTGCTGCTCCCCCTCATGGGCGAGCTCGGTGCTGTCGAAGAGGCTGTCGGCCATCCCAGGTGAGTGTGACTGAGCCGCGCGCTCTCCTGCGCTCAGATTTGACTTTCTTTGCACACGCGTACGAAGAGTCTCCCTAGGTTCGGGCTGCCGCGCGAGCGGCGGTCGCCCCCGCCGGTGGACGCCGGCCCTCACGGATCGCACCAGGGGAGAGAGGGTTCGATTCCCTCCGGGGGCGCTCGCTATAGTGAGGTTTGCGATCCGTGGGGCTGTTCACGATTTCGGTCTTCCCAGGAGTTTGCAAAAGCCCGCCTCCTGGCGGGCTTTTGCTTTGGGCCTACAATCGACGGCCATGGCTACCACAGCAGGAGCACCCCCGGCCCAGTCCACCCTCGAGTCCTTCAACCCGGCGACCGGCGAGCTCGTCGGCTCGGTCGCCACGATCACCCCGGACCAGGTCCAGGGCGTGGTCGACGACGTTGCCCGCATCCAGCCCGCCTGGGCCGAGCTCTCCCTCGCCGACCGCGGCCGCTACCTGAAGCGCGCCGCCGACGCCCTGCTCGACGACATCGACGAGATCGCCGAGCTGCTCGTCCAGGAGCAGGGCAAGCCCCGCGCCGAGGCCTACACGATGGAGCTGCTGCCGACGGTCGACGCGCTGCACTGGTGCGCCAAGGCCGGCCCGAAGATCCTCGCCGACGAGAAGGTGCGGATGACGCAGGGCTTCCTGCTCTCCAAGAAAGGCCACTTCTCCTATGAGCCGATCGGCGTCGTCGGCGTGATAGCGCCCTGGAACTACCCCTGGTCGATCCCCTTCGGCGAGGTGGCGATCGCGCTGATGGCGGGCAACGGCGTCGTCCTCAAGCCGGCCAGCCTGACGCCGCTGCTGGGCGAGGCGATCCGCCGCGTCTTCGAGAAGGGCGGCCTGCCCGAGGGCCTCGTCCGCGTCGTCCACGGCGGCGGTGCGGTCGGCGACGCGCTCGCCCGCTCCAGCGTCGGCAAGGTCTTCTTCACCGGCTCGGTCGAGGTCGGCCGCAAGGTCGGCGCGGTCTGCTCGGAGGGCCTCAAGGGCTCGGTGCTGGAGCTGGGCGGCAAGGACCCGATGATCGTCTGCGCCGATGCCGACCTGCCCAACGCGATCGCCGGCGCCGTCTGGGGCGGCTTCGCCAACGCCGGCCAGACCTGCTCGGGGATCGAGCGCGTCTACGTGCTGGAGGAGGTCGCCGACCGCTTCGTCGAGGGCGTCGCCGCCGAGGCGGCCAAGCTGCGCCTCGGCGACCCGCTGCAGTGGCAGACCGAGATCGGCCCGATGACCTCCGACGGCCAGTACGAGATCGTCGTCGACCTGATCTCCGACGCGGTCGCCTCCGGCGCGACCAAGCTCTGCGGCGGCCCGACCGAGGTGCCCGGCCTCTCCGGCAAGTTCGTCGCCCCGACCGTGCTCACCGGGGTCACGCACGAGATGCGGATCATGCGCGAGGAGATCTTCGGCCCGGTGCTGCCGATCGTCGTCGTCAAATCCGAGCAGGAGGCGATCGACCTCGCCAACGACTCCGAGTTCGGCCTCGGCGCCTCGGTCTGGACCAAGGACCGCCAGAAGGGGGAGCGGATCGCGCGGCGGATCGAGTCCGGCATGGTCTGGATCAACGACCACTCCTTCAGCCACGGCGCCTGCCAGTGTTCCTGGGGCGGCGTCAAGGACTCCGGCATCGGCCGTTCGCACTCCAAGTTCGGCTTCTACGAGTGCGTCAACATCAAGATGAACGCCTGGGAGCCGGGTATGACCCGCGACTTCTGGTGGCACCCCTACGACCAGACCCTGGGCGAAGCGGTGCGCGCCTCGGCCAAGATCCTCTACGGCAAGGGGGCGGTGCGGACGAAAGCGCTCAGGGACGGCGCCCTCCCCCTGCTGGCGATCGGCCGCCGCACCCTGCGCAAGCGCACCTAACCCCGGCGGCCGTCGGCCCCCGACCCGAGGGGCCGACGGGCCTCAAACGTGACATATCGACACGCTTTCGGCCCGTCGGCCGCCTGGTTGGGTCGGGTCGGGGCGGCGTTGGGGCTCAGGAGGCGATTAGTTGCTCTAGGTGGAAGATGGCGCCTGAGGCGTCGAGCTCGCGGATGCGGTCGTAGTCGCGTTTCAGCCGGGCGCGGTCGGGGTCGACCAGGTAGATGATTCCCGGGCAGGAGAAGAGGTCGACGGTTCTTTTCAACTCGTCGCCGGGGCCGAGCATCGAGATCGTGCCGGCGAAGGAGGGCAGCGCCTCGATCTCGCGCATGCCGGCGTCGTCGACGATCCGCCCCTCGTGCTGGGAGATCAGCATCACGCAGTAGGCGCCGGCGGCGAGCTCGTAGGGACGCTGGGCGCGGCGTGCGACCGAGTGCGGGTCGAGGTAGGCCTCGGCGGTCAGCGTCTGGTGGCTTGGCGTGCAGCGGTCGACGATCTCGTCGGGGACCGAGCCGTGCATCCGCGCCCCCGACTCGACCAGCACCGGGCCGGTCGCGGTCAGCATCACCTCGGTGTGGGCCGGGCCGAAGCGGATGCCGAGCGCGTCGAGCACCGCTTCGACGTAGGGCACGACCTGGTCCTGCTGCTCACCGTGGCGCGGCAGCAGCTCCTCGTAGTCGTAGATGAAGTTGGCGCCGCGGCGCAGCTTGTTGTCGCGCCAGACCTCGGAGACGTGGTGGACGCCCTCCCAGCTGACCGAGTTGACGAAGAGCTGGGTGCCCTCGAGCAGCTCCTGCACCAGCAGCTCCTCGTTGGCGCCGTGCAGGGCGTTGGGGCGGCCGAGGTTGGCGGCGAAAGCGGCCTCGATCGCGACGGCGTCGCGGGCGATGCTGACCCCGTCGGTGCCGGCGCTGTCGAGCGGTTTGACCACGACGGGGGCGCCCCCGCGCGCCGCCGCCCACTCGACCGCTTCGGCCGCGCTCGCCGTCTTCAGCGCCTCCGCCGTGCGCAGGCCCGCCGCCCGCAGCGCCTCGGACATCGCGCTCTTGTCGCGCCGCGCGGCGCTCTGGGCGCTGCCGTTGGAGGGCAGGCCGAGCCGCTCGCCGAGCGCGTCGGCCAGCGGCACCCCGGGCTCGGCGCCGACGACGACGAAGGCCGGCTCGTGGGCGGCGACGCGCGCCGTCGTCGCCTCCAGGTCGTCCTCGTGGACGACGTTCTCGACGAAGTCGCCGGCGCGGAAACCGCGCAGGTAGAAGTCGGGCAGAGTCGGGCTGCTCTGCACGTGCACGACCGGCAGCCCGGCGGCGGCGAAGCGCGGGGCCAGCCTCGCCCCGGTCGAGTAGGCGTCGACGACGACCGCCGCGCCGCGGACGGTCACCGTGATTGCTCCCGTGCGGGGCTCATGCGGTCGCGACGAGGACGAGGCGGTCCTCGGGCCGCTTCGGACCGCCGGCGAAGTTGCCGTAGCGCTCGACCTCACCGAAGCCCGCCTCGATCGCCATCCGTTCGAGCTCGTCGGCCTCGTACATGCGGATGCGCGAGTCGACCTCGTCGTCGCCGAAGACGTAGTGGACGTGCAGCATCCCGGTCGAGAAATCGACGTCGAGCGTTTCCCGCACGCCGTTGGTCTCGCGCTCGACCACGCCCTCGTCGGTTTTGAGCCGGTGGCGCGAGCGCTCGAGGTCGGAGAGCTCCATCGCCATCCGGCCGCCGGGGCGCAGCATCTCGTGGTAGGCGCGCAGCATCGCTTCGTCCTCGGCCACGGTCTCGCCGAAGCCGAAGCTCGAGGAGAGGCTGACCAGGCCGTCGAAGCCCCTCAGCTCCGGCGGCAGCGGCCGCATCAGGTCGGCGACGTAGTAGGCGGGGCCGGGGTACTCGCGCTTGGCCGCGGCGATCGCGATCTCGGAGATGTCGACGCCGACCGCGTCGACCCCGTTGGCGGCGAGGGCGGCGACGAAGCGGCCGAGGCCGCAGCCGGCGTCGACCACGCGGTCGCCCGGACCGACCCCGAGCAGGCCCATCGCCAGCGGCGCCTCCTCCTCGTTGCCCTCGTAGCGACCGAGCTGGTTGGCGATCCGCATGTAGGCGGGCCCGTAGGTATCGACCTCGTTGAGGATGGGCGGTTGATCGCTCACGGAATCCAAAGCGTACCGCGAGCGATCAACCTCAGTACCGGTTTGTCGGCCGGCCGTTGAGGCCGGGCGGCCGGGTGACTTCGCGGCGCTCAGCCGCCGGCGATTTCGACCGTCTTCGAGGTCGCCGCACCGCACTTGTAGATCGGTCCGGCGGTCGCTTGGGTCGAGGGCTTCACTTCGGCGAAGACCTTGGCCGGGATCTTGATGTTTTCGTTGAGCCGGTCGAGGTCTGCCTTCCAGTTGCCGTTGGCCTTTGACTTGACCCGGCTGAGGACGCCGTTGCCCTTCTGCTTGAGGACGACGGTCCGTTCGCCGACGCAGTTCGGGTTGGCGGCCTTGACCTTGCCCTGGTAGCCGACGGCGCCGATCGTCACTTCGGACTTGACCTTGACGGTCTGGCCCGGCCCGGCGGCGCCCGCCGGGATCGCCACCAGCGCGACGGCGGCGAGCGCCAGCGCCGCGAGCGCCCCTGCCTTCTTGGTCCTGCTCATTCGTCCCCTCCTGTTGAGATGTGCCGCGGCAGCCTAGAGGGGAGAATCCCGCCCGTGACGGCCGCTCAGGCGACAGGCGAGCCGGCGCTGAGCCTGGTCGGGCTGCGCCGCAGCTACGGCGAACGCGTCGTCCTCGACGGCGTCGAGCTCGAGCTCGGCCGGGGCGAGACGCTGCTCGTGCTCGGCCCGAACGGGGCCGGCAAGACGACGCTGCTGCGCATCCTCGCCACCCTGCTGCGACCGAGCGGCGGCGAGGTCCGCGCCCTCGGCTGTTCGCTGCCCGGCGAGGCCTGGGAGCTGCGGGGGCGGATCGGCTTCCTCGGTCACGAGCCACTGCTCTACCGCGACCTCAGCGGGCGAGAGAACCTGCGCTTCCACGCCCAGCTGCACGGACTGCGGGGCGAAGCGGCGGAGGCGCGGATCGCGGAGCTGCTTGCGGCGGTTGGCATGGAGCGGCGGGCCGAGCAGCATGTCGCCGAGCTCTCGGCCGGGATGCGCCAGCGGCTGGCGATCGCCCGCTGTGTCCTGCACGAGCCCGAGCTGCTGCTGCTCGACGAGCCCGACTCCAACCTCGACGCCGAGGGACGCGAGCTGGCGCGGGCGCTGATCGGCCCCGGCGGCGACCGCACCCGCGTCGTCGTCAGCCACGATCCCGAGCGCTTCGAGCCCGAGGCGCAGCAGGTGCTGCGGCTGGAGGCGGGCGGCAGGACGGTGGTGGCGTGAAGCTCCGCTGCGCCTTTTCGAGGCCATGCATCGCCAAGGAACGGCGGAGCGGATCGTGACGCCGTCCCGCCAGGCCTTCGCCACGATCCTCGCCAAGGACCTGCGGGCGGAGCTGCGCACCCTGCAGTCGCTGCCGGCGATGGCGCTCTTCGCCGTCACCACCTTCGTCATCTTCCGCTTCGGCCTCGACCGCACGGCGCTCTCCGGCAGCCTCGCCGCCGGCGTGCTCTGGGCGACGCTGCTCTTCGCCGCGCTGCTCGGCGTCAACCGCCTCTTCGTCGCCGAGCGCGAGGAGGGCGGCTTCGACGCGATCCGCCTGGCGCCGATCGACCGCAGCGTCCTCTTCGCCGCCAAGGCTACGGCGCTGCTCGCCTACCTGGCGGCGCTGGAGCTGGTCGTGGTGCCGATCTTCGCCCTCTTCTTCCTCGGCTCCGCCGCGGCGCTGGGGCCGCTCGTCGCCGTGTTGCTGCTCGCCGACCTCGGCATCGCCGCCACCGGCACGCTGATCTCCTCGATGGCGGTTCACTCGCGCGCCCGCGACCTGCTCGGGCCGCTCGTCCTGCTGCCCCTGCTGGTGCCGCTGATGATCGCCGCCAGCGGGGCCAGCGAGCCGCTGCTCGCCGTGGGCGGTCCCGGCTACCACCGCTTCGGCACCTGGCTGGCGGTGCTCTCCCTATACGATCTGATCTTCCTCCTGATCGGCTACGCCGTCTTCGACTTTCTCCTGGAGGACTAGGCGGGAGCGCCGCGCCTCGCCCGCGCTAAAGCATGTACGGCAAAGGACTAAAGCCCCTCTCGATCGCGACCGTCATCGCGATCGCCGCCGCCTTCTCGCTGGTCTTCTTCTACGCCCCGCTCGACGCCGACCAGGGCTTCATCCAGAAGATCTTCTACCTGCACGTGCCGCTGGCGATCGTCGCCCTGCTCGGCTTCGTCGTCGGCGGCGTCTTCGCGATCTTCCACCTGCGTAGCGGCGAGCGGCGCTGGGACGCCTGGTCCTACGTCTCGATCCACATGTCGGTGATCTTCGGCGTCGCCGTGCTCGTCACCGGCTCGATCTGGGCCAAGGCCTCCTGGGGGCACTGGTGGGTCTGGGACGAGCCGACCCTGGTCAGCTTCCTGATCGTCTTCCTCATGTACGCGACCTACTACCCCTTCCGCTACGCGATCGAGGACCCCGAGCGCCAGGCGCGCTACGCCTCGGTCTTCGCCGTCACCGCGGGCGCCTTCGTGCCGCTCAACTTCATGGCCGTGCGGATGGCGCAGAGCCTCGTCCACCCGCGCACCTTCGGCACCGCCAACGGCGGCCTGCCGGGGGAAATGATGTTCGTCTTCCTCGTCTGCCTGGCGGCGACGGCGCTGCTCTGGCTGACGCTGGTCAAGCTCGAGCTGACGGCGAAGAGCACCTCGGGGCAGTTGAAGCGGCTGCGGCGGGCGCTCGACGCGCCCCCGAGCGGCAGCGGCGGCTCGCGGATCGCGCCGGAGGTGAGCTGAGGTGCCCGACCTCCTCTTCGCCGCCCCCGCCCTGCCGCTGGACGAGGCGGGCAAGTACGTGGCCGGCGCCTACGTCGTCTTCCTCGTCCTGATCGTCGTCTACGTCGCGATCATGGCGAGCAAGCTGGCGCGGATGGAGAAGGAGCTCAGAGAGCTTGCAGGGTTTGCGGAGACGCGCACGCAAGGTGAGGAAGGCGCCCCCGGACGCGGGAGTGAGGGGCAATCCATATCTGATTCCCTTGCCCCTCACGGGAGCGGAGGAGGCGCCGCCTGATGTCTGAGCTGCTCGCCCTCGGCGTCTCGCACAAGACCGCGCCGCTCGACCTGCGCGAGCGGCTCTCGCTGACCGAGGGCCGCGCCGCCGGCGCCCTGCGTGAGCTAACCGAGGTCCGCGGCATCCACGAGGCGGCGGCGATCTCGACCTGCAACCGCACCGAGCTTTACCTCGTCGTCTCCGACCCAGTCGAGGCCGAGTCGACGGCGCTCGGCGTGCTCACCCGCCAGGCCGAGATCCGCCCTACCGAGCTGCTCGGCCACCTCTACTCGCTGCGCTCGGGGGAGGCAGTGCGCCACCTCTTCCGCGTCACCGCCGGGCTCGACTCGATGATCGTCGGCGAGGCCGAGATCCAGGGCCAGGTCAAGCGCGCTTACGAGCTGGCCCTGGTCGAGGGCGCGACCGGGCCGATCCTCAACCGCCTCTTCCGCGGCGCGCTGGCGGCCGGCGGGCGGGCGCGCAACGAGACCGGGATCAGCGAGAAGAACGTCTCGATCCCCTCGGTCGCGGTCGAGCTGGCACGGCGCACGCTGGGCGACCTCGCCGACCGCCGCGTGCTCGTAATCGGCGCCGGCGAGACCGCTGAGCTGGTCGCCCGTGCCCTCGTCCGCCGCGGCGTCCGCACCGTCTTCGTCGCCAACCGCCATTACGACCGGGCGATCGGCCTCGCCCAGCGCTTCGAGGGCAATGCGGTGCGCTTCGAGGAGCTGCCCGAGCAGCTCGTACAGGCCGATATCGTCGTCTCGGCGACCAACTCGCCGCACCACATCGTCGAGCGCGACGAGCTCGAACAGGTGATGGGCGTGCGAGAGAGCCGGCCCTTGCTGCTGGTCGACATCGCGGTGCCGCGCGACATCGAGCCCGCCTGCCGGGAGATCGCCGGGGTCAGCCTGCACGACATCGACGACGTGCAGCAAATAGTCACTCGCAACGCCGGCGGGCGCGAGGCCGAGGCGCGGCGGGCGGAGCGGCTGCTCGACGCTGAGCAGGACCGCTTCGAGCGCTGGCTCGCCTCGCTCGCGGTGACGCCGACGATCGCGGCGATGCGCGAGCGCGCCGACGAGATCGTGCGGCGGGTACTGGCCGAGAACGAAGGGCGTTGGGAGCAGCTCAGCGAGGCGGACCGGGAGCGCCTGAGCGCGATGGCAAAGGCGATCGCCTCGCGCCTACTGCACGAGCCGACGTTGCGGATGAAGCGGAGCGCGGGAAGCGACGAGGCTTACCTCTACGTCAGTGCGCTGCGGGAGTTGTTTGGGTTGGACGTCGAAACAGAGCCCGAGGGTGAAGGGGCTTCGAATGTGACGGAGTTGCGGCGGGTCGATCCCGGTAGGGGTTCCGCTTAACCTTTTCGAGGAGCGCTGATTTGCTGGCGCCCGGGGGGTGTGGCCGCGAAAAAGTACAAGACGCTCCACCCCTACCGGGATCGACCCCACGACACACATCATGCTTCGAATCGCCACACGCGGAAGCGCTCTCGCAAGAGCCCAAGCCACCCAGGTGGCCGAAATGCTCGGCGGGGCCGAGTTGGTGCAGGTCTCTTCCGACGGGGAGCTTGGGGACAAGGCGCGATTCGTCAGGGGGGTCGAGCGGGCGTTGCTCCAGGACGAAGCCAACGTTGGCGTGCACTCGGCCAAGGACCTGCCGGCGGAGCTGACCGAGGGACTGACGCTGGCGGCGGTGCCGCCGCGCGAGGATCCGCACGACGCCTGGATCGGGGTCGGATCGTCGCTCGACGACGTGCCGCAGGGGGCGCGGGTCGGGACGGCGAGCCTGCGGCGGCGCGCGCAGCTGCTGGCGGCGCGGCCCGACCTCGAGCTGCGCGAGCTGCACGGCAACGTCGACACGCGCCTGCGCAAGCTGGCGGAGGGGGAGCTCGACGCGATCGTGCTCGCCGTCGCCGGCCTGCGGCGGTTGGGCCGCGCCGGGGAGATCGCCTTCCCGATTCCGGCAGAGTCGATGACCCCGGCCGCCGGGCAAGGGGCGCTGCTGCTGCAGGTTCGCGACGGGGACGGGGCGGCCCTGGCCGCGGCCGAGGGGCTCGTCGACCCCCCCGCGCTGCGCGAGGTGACCGCGGAGCGCACGGTCGTCGCCCTGCTCGGGGCGACCTGCAACAGCCCGCTCGGCGTCCACGCCGCGGTCGACCTCGAGTCGGGCCAGATGCGGATCGAGGCCTTCGTCGGCCTCCCCGACGGCAGCGAGTGGCTGCGCGATCACGTCGAAGGCGACTCGACCGAGCCCGCCCTGCTCGGCGCCGAACTGGCCAAGCGCCTCGTCGACACCGGCGCCCGCGACCTGCTCGACCGGGCGGAGACAATGGCTCCATGACCGCTCCGGTGCGCTTTATCCCCATATATCCGAGCAAAGGCGCACCGGAATGAGTGGGCGGGCTGGGGTTGTGTACCTCGTTGGCGCAGGACCTGGGGACCCGGGGCTGATGACGGCGCGGGCGCTGGAGCTGATCGGCGCGGCCGACGCGGTCTTCCACGACCGGCTGATCCCGCCGGGGGCGCTCGAGGGGGCGCGCGAGGACGCCGAGCTCGTCTACGTCGGCAAGGCGCCGGGGAGGCCCTCCGTCGGGCAGGAGGAGATCGGCGAGCGGCTGATCGCCGCGGCGCGGGAGGGCAAGAGCGTCGTAAGGCTGAAGGGCGGCGACCCGTTCGTCTTCGGCCGCGGCGGCGAGGAGGGCGAAGCGCTGCGGGCGGCTGGGATCGAGTTCGAGGTCGTGCCGGGAATCACCGCCGGCGTCGCCGCGACGGCCTACGCCGGCATTCCGGTCACCCACCGCGACGATGCCTCCGCCGTCGCCTTTATCACCGGCCACGAGGACCCCGGGAAGGAGGCGAGCGCGCTCGATTGGGAGGCGCTCGCCCGCTTCCCCGGCACGCTCGTCTTCTACATGGGAGTCAAGCGCCTCGCCGACAATGCGGCGGCGCTGATCGCCGCGGGCCGCGACGGGGACGAGCCGGCCGCCGCGATCGAACGGGGCACGATGGAGGGCCAGCGCACCGTCGCCGCCACGCTCGGCACCCTGGCCGAGGCGGTCGAGCGTGAGCGGGTGAAAGCCCCCGCCCTGATCGTCGTCGGCCCGGTGGTCGGGCGCCGGGAGGAGCTGGCCTGGCTGGAGTGGCGGCCGCTGCACGGCAAGCGCGTCGTCGTCACCCGCGCCCGCGCGCAGGTGAGCGGGCTGACCAAGCGCCTGCGCGAGCTCGGCGCCGAGGTGGTGGAGTTGCCGGCGATCCGGATCGAGCCGCGGACGGAGAGCGCCGAGGTCAAGGACGCGGTGGCGCGAATCGGCGACTACGCCCTGATCGTCCTCACCAGCCCCAACGGCGTGCGGCTGCTGTTCGAGGCAATGCGAGACGCCGGCCTCGACGCCCGGGCGCTCGGCGGCGGCCGACCCCCGGTCCAACCCGGCGGAGACGCCCCCAGCGCATCGGCGACGAGAGACACGAACGCGTGGGCGACCGTCGCCGCGATCGGGCCCGGCACCGCCCGCGCCCTCGTCAAGGTGGGCATCGACGCCGACATCGTCCCCGAGCGCTTCGTCGCTGAGTCCCTGGTCGAGGCGCTGGCCGAGGTCGACGTCCGCGGCAAGCGCGTCCTCGTCGCCCGCGCCGCCGAGGCGCGCGACGTTCTCCCCGACGCCCTGCGCCAGCGCGGCGCCGAGGTCGACGTCCTCGCCCTCTACGAGACGGTGCGCGAGGAGCCCGGCGCCGAGGCGATCGAGGCAGCCCAGGCCGCCGACTACGTCACCTTCACCTCATCCTCGACCGTGCGCAACCTGGTCGAGGCGCTGGGCGAGCGCTTCCCCCGCGACGCCCGCGTCGTCTCGATCGGCCCGGTCACCAGCGAGACCGCCCGCAAAGCCCGCCTAAAGGTCGACGTCGAAGCCGCCCAACACGACATCGACGGCCTCCTAGCCGCCCTCCTCGCCGACACCCAACGCTGACTTCGCGCTTAGTACTCCATATGCCCCCAAAAACGCGAAGTCAGTTGGGGTTGGGGGGGGCGTTTGGGACCCCCCACCGCCATTTCCGCATTACGGACTCGACGAACTCGAGGGCGCGTGAGCTGGTTGAAGCCGGTGCGCCCGGCGGCACGGTCGTCACCGCGCGCGAACAGACAGCGGGGCGAGGGCGGCAGGGGCGGGTCTGGACCGCGCCCGAGGGCAAGGCGCTGCTCTACTCGGCGATCCTGCGGCCGCTCGACGAGCGGCACCTGCTGCTGCCGCTCTCGGTCCCACTCGCGGTCTGCGCCGCGGCGGAGGCACTGCGCCCCGGCGCCGAGTGCCAGGTCAAGTGGCCGAACGACGTCTGGCTCGAAGGACGCAAGCTCGCCGGCATCCTCATAGAGGCCAAGCCGCAGGAGGGCTGGGCGGTGATCGGGATCGGGCTCAACCTCTCGATCGAGCCGCACAAGTTCCCCGACGACTTGCGCCAGCCGGCGATCTCGCTCGGCGGTGGCGTCACGCCGGAAGCGGCGCGGCGCGAGCTCGACGCCCGGCTGGGCGAGTGGGCTGACGCCGACGAGCGCGCGGTGCTGAGCGAGTGGCGGCGGCGCGACGGCCTGCGCGGGCGCGAGGTCGCCTGGGGGGAGGGCTCAGGAATCGCCGACGGCATCGACGACCGCGGCAACCTCGTCGTCGTCGCCCCCTCCGGAGACCGCGTCAGCCTCGGCGCCGGCGAGGTCAGCCTCCGCCTCTGACCTCGGCGCCGCTTTTTTCCTTCGCCGCGTCCGTTTTCTCGCCTTCGCTTTTTTCGCGGCGGGCTTTTCCGCCTCAGGCTCCCCGTCCCCTGACGCGGAGGCGCCGGCGGGCCCATCGGCCTCTGCCCCTCCCTCGCCGCTCGTCGCCGGCGGCCCGTCCGCCGCACCGTCGCCGTCGACCTCTGCCGCTCCGTCGCTCGCCTCCACCGCGGCGACCTCGCCATTGGGCGCCGCCCCGTTTCCGCCGTCCTTCTTGCCCCGCTTCTTGTTGCGCTTGCGGCGCTTGCCGCCCTTGGGGAAGTTGCGCAGCAGCTCGCGGGCGATCGCCGAGGGCTTGCGCGCCATCCGCATCCGCGCCCCGCGCAGCACCTCTTCGCCCTCGGGCGTGTGCGAGACCGCGGCGGCGAGCAACGCCACCGCCAGGCGGCGGTCCTGTTTGCGCGCCGCGTGGACCAACCGGCGCGCGTTGCGCCCGTGCGCCCGCCCCGAGGAGTTGACCAGCAGGCCGAGCAGCCGCTTCGTCTCCGGCCAGCGCTGCACGGCGTACTCTTCGTGCAGCTCGCGGGTGTAGGAGGCGAGGCGCCAGACCCACGCCTGCGCCTGGTCGCGGCGGCCGATCCGCTTGTCGACCAGCGCCTGCAGCAGCGTCCGCGTGCCGGCTCGCTTGTCGTCGCGGCTCCAGCTGCCGACGATCTCGATCGCGTCGTCGAAGGCCTCGGCGTCGCCGAAGTCGGCGATCTCGCTCAGCGCTTTCAGTTTCAGCTGCGAGTTGCGGTTGCGCTGCACGCAGGTGAGCAGGAAGCGGCGCTTCAGCTCCTTCGAGCCGGAGCCCTGCAGGATCGCCCGCGCCTTGCGCCAGCCCTGCGGGTTGACCCGCGCCCCCGCCAGCGCCGCCCAGGCGTGCTGCTCGGGATAGCCGAGATTGTCGACCGCGATCCGCCAGAGCTCGCGTTCGAGCACCTGCATGCGGCGCTCCTCGTCGTCGGAGACCGGCACGATCCGCCGCTCGACCCGGATCCGCCGCCCCCGCGCCCGCCGCACCGGCCCGATCACGATCGCGCCGCCGCGGTAGACGTCGCGGTCGAGCAGGCTGTGCAGGGTGACGATCGACTCGTCGTGGGTCGTCGCCGGGTGGACGAAGTCGATCACCAGGCCCGCCTCCTTGCCCGGCGCCCGCCGGGTCACGCGGCCGACCCGCTGCTGGTAGATCCGCCGCGAGGCGGTCGGCGCCAGGTGCATGCAGAGCGTCGCCCGCGGCGAGTTCCAGCCCTCGGCGAGCAGCATCGCGTTGCAGAGCACGTCGACCTCGCCGCGCTCGAAGCCGGCGAGGATCTCGGCCAGTTCGCGCTTCGGCGTCTCACCGGAGACGGCGCGCGCCGCGACCCCCACGTTCTGCAGCGCCTTCGCCACGTTCTTGGCGTGCTGCACGCCGGCGGTGTAGAGGACGCCCGGCATGCCCTCGAAGCGCGTCTTGTAGAGGTCGGCGATCGCGACGTTGAAGGGCTCCTGGTCGAGCAGCGCGGCCAGCTCCTCCTGGTCGAAGTCCTGGTCGACCTCGCCTTTGCGCAGCGGCACCTTGGCGATCGTCCGCACCCCCGGCCCGGGCGGGATGCGCATGCAGCGCAGCGGCGAGATCACGCCGCGGCGCGCCGCCTGGATCAGGTCGAAGCGCGAGGTCTGGGTCGGGAAGAGGTCGGCGACGTGGCGGGCGATCAGCGCCCCGGTCGCGGTCATGCCGATGAAGACGGGGCCGGTCCAGGCGCGGATGCAGGCGCTGGTCTTCTCGCCCAGCGCGGTGTGCGCCTCGTCGCAGATCACGATCGAGTAGGCGTCGGAGATTTTCTTGTGGTTGCGGACGAACCACTGGTAGGTCTCGACCGTGACCGGGCCGTCGGGGTCGTCGCGGTCGCCGAGCAGCGGCGGGCGCAGGCGCTCCTTGTAGCCGCGCTCGGAGATCTCGCCGATGAACTGGTCGACGAGGTTGCGGCGGTGGGTGAGGATCAGCACCCCGCCGGTGCGCGAGGCGTCGATGAAGCCGACCGCGGCGACGGTCTTGCCGGCGCCGGTCGCGTGCTCGAACCAGAAGCGCCGCTCGGCGCCGGGATCGTCGGGCGCCTCCTCGATCGTCTCCTCGTCGTCCTCGGCGGGCTGCTCCTCCCAGTCCTGGGGCTCCTCGTCGGGCGCCAGCTCCTCGTCCTCGAGCTCGGCCTCGCCGTTGGCGTCGCCGACCGCCTTCTCCGCGACCTTGACCGCCGGGGCCTCCTTCTCCTCGACCCCCTCGGCTGGCTCCCCGTCCTTCTCCACGACCGCCGGCGTGGCGTCGCCATTGACGCTCGGCTTGCCGTTGGCGGCGACCTGCTGCTCGGCCATCAGCTCGGTCAGGGTGCCGGAGAGAGCGTCAACCTGGTGCGGATTCAGTTCCGCTCCGTCGCGCAGCTTCGGCGGCTCCTCCGCGAGCAGCCGCTCCAGCCCGAGCAGCAGTGAGAAATCGCGGCGCCACTGGATCGAGGGGTTCTCGGCCCCCTCATCGAGCTCGGTCAGGGCGGCGTCGAGGGCACGGCGGCGGGCGGTGCCCGGCGCAAGCGCCTCCGGCCCCTCGCCGTCGAGCAGGAAGGGCTCGCGGGCGAACTTCGCCGCCCGATCGATATCGGCGCTAGAAGGAACTGCCGCCTGCGCGGCAACTTCGCTGGTCTTGGCCATGAAGGCTTTCGGTTCAGTCCCCGCCGCGATGGATGACGGGCGGGGGCACTAGACGAGGAATGCCGGGCGTCAGCGTCTACCTCCCCCCGGCGCTCTCTGAATCGCGATCCGCAAAGAAAGCGAATCGAACATACGTATTGTAATCAGAGAATTGACGAATAAGGGACGACAGTTCGCGATCGGGTTGATCGCGATCGTGGTGGCGGGGGCGCTGGCAGCCGGCTGCGGGGGTGCCGACTACGACGGCTCGCACCCCGATTACGCGCGGGCGCTCGCCGGGGCGCCCGCCCCGCTCGCCGCCCTCTACGAGGAAGGGAACCAGCTCCTCCCCGGCGGCGCGGAAGCGTTCGAAAAGCGGATCGCGACGCTGAAGGGGTTCCCGGTCGTGGTCAACGTCTGGGCTTCGTGGTGCGGCCCCTGCCGCTACGAGTTCCCGACCCTGCAGAAGCTCTCCGCCCGCTACGGCAAGCGGGTCGCCTTCCTCGGGGTCAACAGTCAGGACTCCGACGGCCTCGCCGAAGAATTCCTCGCAGAAGCGCCCGTCCCCTATCCGAGCTACACCGATGGCGACCAGTCGATCACCGAGGCACTCGGGGCGGGTCGCGGCCTTCCCGACACCGCCTTCTACGACCGCCGCGGCAAGCTCTGCTTCCTCAAACAGGGTCCCTACGTCGAGCACTCCGAACTGGCCTCGGACGTTCGGCGATTCGCGCTGCACGAACGGTGCGAAGGCGGATAATCGGGGCATGGACGTAGCCGTCATCGTCGCCCTCGTCGGCGTTGCCCTGCTCCTCGCCGAGCTGCTGCTCTCGACCGGCGGCGTGCTGGCGGCGCTCGGCGCGCTCGGGCTCGTCGCCGGCGGCGTTCTCGCGATCGAGTCCGACAGCAGCGCCGCCGACTACGTCGGGCCGGCGCTGATCGCGCTCGGGGTGCTCTCCGCGCTCGCCTTCTACTTCATCACCCGCAAGGTGGTCGCGGCCCACCGCGACCAGCCGGTGCGCACCGGCAGCGAGGAGCTGGTCGGCTCGATCGCCGAGGCGCGCAGCAACCTCGACCCGGAGGGACAGGTGTGGGCGGCCGGGACGTTCTGGCGCGCTCGCCTCGCCGGCGACGGGGGACCGGTCCGGTTGGGGGATAGAGTCAGGGTCGACGCGGTCGAGGGTCTGACGCTGGTGGTCAGCCCGGAGCCGAAACCCGGCGGCAAGGCCGAGGAAGGAGCAGGTTGATGGCAGCGGCGCTCGGAATCCTGATCATCATCGCCGTCTTCGCCGTGATCGCGATCGGCGCCTCGGTGCGGGTGCTGCGCGAGTACGAGCGCGGGGTGATCTTCCGGCTCGGGCGACTGATCGCCCAGAAGGGCCCGGGCCTGATCCTGCTGATCCCGCTGGTCGACCGCATGGTCAAGGTCGACCTGCGCACGGTGACGCTGAACATCCCGCCGCAGGAGGTGATCACCCGCGACAACGTCCCGGCCGGCGTCAACGCGGTCGCCTACTTCCGCGTGATCGACGCCCGCAGGGCGGTGGTCGAGGTCGAGAACTACCTCGTCGCCACCTCGCAGATCGCCCAGACCGCGCTGCGCTCGGTACTGGGGAAGGCCGAGTTCGACCAGCTGCTCTCCGAGCGCGAGCGGCTCAACGAAGAGCTGCAGAAGATCATCGACGAGTCGACCGAGCCCTGGGGAGTGAAGGTGACGGCGGTCGAGATCAAGGACGTCGAGATCCCCGAGCAGATGCAGCGGGCGATCGCCCGCCAGGCCGAGGCCGAGCGCGAGCGGCGGGCCAAGATCATCAACTCCGAGGGCGAGTACCAGGCGGCGCAGAAGCTCACCGACGCGGCCGACATCATCAGCACCAACCCGGCCTCGCTGCAGCTGCGCTACCTGCAGACGCTGCTGGAAATCGGCAGCAACCAGAACACCACCGTGGTCTTCCCGTTGCCGATGGACGTGCTCGAGCCCTTCGTCGGCTCGGTCAGGCCGAAGGAGGAGCGGCCCGAGAAACCAAACGCGCCGACGCCCTCCCCACCCCCCCCCGCGGCGCCGGGCGCGAGCGATCCCGACCTGCCACCCTCCCGCTCCTGAGTACGCCAGAGCTCCGCATCGACCAGCTCTCGGGGCTGCCGGCGATCCTCGCCCCGGGGCGAGCGTCCCGTCCAACCGATCTCCGCTCCGGTGCGCTTTCTCCCCGTGGTGCGGAGGAAAAGCGCACCGGAACGGAGGGCTGCCCATTCTGCGAGGGGCGTGAGGAGCGCACGCCGCCGGAGGTGTACGCGACGCGGCCCGGGGGCGGCGGGGCGGACACGCCGGGTTGGACGACGCGGGTGGTGCCGAACCTCTACCCGGCGCTGGCCGACCCGCGGGTCGTCGAGGGCGACACCGGCGGGGGCGGTGCGCCAGGCAGCGGCGGGGGTGGGGGCGGCAAGCCCGGTGCGACCGCGGGAGCGCGGTCCGGCGACGCCGGTGCCTTCGCCAGCGCCGGCGACCCGCTGCTCGAGTCGCGCCGCGCGGGCGAACCCGACCTCTTCTCCTCGCGCCCGGCGAGCGGCGCCCACGAGGTCCTGATCAACTCGCCGGAGCACGCGACGGCGATGTGCGAGCTGAGCGACGGGCAGCTCGCCGCGGCCGTCGCCACCTGGCGCGAGCGTATGCGCGTCCACGCGGGCGCCTCCTACGTGCAGCTGATCGTCAACGAGGGCAGCGGCGCCGGAGCCTCGCTCGAGCACAGCCACGCCCAGCTCTACGCGCTCGATTTCGTCCCGGCGGCGGTGGCGCGCGAGCGCGAGCGGGTCGGCGCCTACGCCGAACGCACCGCCGGCGGCAGCCTGCTCAGCGACGTCCTGGTCGAGGAGGTGCGGCGAAGGGAGCGGCTGGTGGCAATCGACGACGAGGCGGCGCTCGTCTGCCCCTGGGCCTCGCGCTCGCCCTTCGAGCTGCGGATCGTCCCCCGCGCCGCCGCGCCGAGCTTCGCCGACGACACGGCGGGGGCGGCGATGCTCGCCACCGCGCTGCGCCTGCTCGCCGAGCGCTTCGACGGCTCGCCCGAGCTCAACCTCTGGGTCCGCACCGCCCCGCGCGGCGGCGAGCACTTCCACTGGCACATCGACATCGCCCCCCGCCTCAGCATCAAGGCCTCCTTCGAGTTCGCCACCGGCGTGGACATCAATACCTACCCGCCGGAGCGCGCCGCGGCCGACCTGCGCGAGTGCCTCTGATGCCACCCGACCCCCGCCCCATCCCCCGCTTCATCGCCGACTCGACCCAGGAGGGAATCCCGCATGGTCGCTTCGCCGAGCGGCTGGGAGAGACCTTCCGCGGCAGCTGCAAGGAGATCGAGGACCTACCGGACGGGGTCGAGCTCCCCGCCGAGCTCGACTGGTACCCCGAGCGCGCCTGGGGCGGCCGGGTCTGGGTGCCGTGCACGGTGCGGACCGAGGGACCTGCGGGCGCACTCGAGCTCTTCGGCCACGTCTCCTATGTGCAGTCGGTCGGCGGCGACCCCGGCGACTTCCGCGCCGCCGCCGACTTCACCGACGTGCTCGCCGAGGACAACCCGGGCTGGAAGATCGACCTCAACGACGAGGTGATCGGCCGCTGGCGCGGCGAGAACGGCCGCGCCGGCGCGGTCACCCTCGTCTGGGGTCGCCCCCTGGTTCAGGGTGCCGTCGCCGCCACCGCCGAGCTCGACCGCGAGACCGTCGACCAGGAGCTCATCTCCAACGGCCGCTTCACCCTGCTCGCCCTCGATGCGCTCGAGGCCTACGGCGACGACATCTACATGCAGGTGAAGCTCTGGAGCCGGCGCGCGCAGGAGCTGGCGAGCGAGAGCCTCTACGCCTGAAGCCCCGGGTCGCCCCCGCCGGAGACGTTTCTCGGATTCAGTCGACCACGAAGTGGGCCAGCTTGTACCTGAAGCTCGTGCGTTCATCTGGAGCCACCACCAGAACTTCAGCAGTGTGCTGACCGGCCGTAACGTCAGCGGGCAATTTAAACGAGACCGGACTCCATTCACACGATGACCCGACCATACCTAGCTCATAAGGTTGATCGAGCGGCTCGGATATATAAAGGTAGACGGTTCCGCCGGTGAGGCCCGCGCACGGCTCTTCCGGTCCAATGGTGATCGTTCCTTCTTCAGGTACCTCCGTTGGCTGAAGCGAAATGGATCGCCCAGCGCCAGTGACCGTCAAGCTGGTTCGGTAGACAAAGAGCACTTGCGCTGGCGGATAGGCCCATGGACCTTCCCCATGCAAGCACTCGGCCAGAATTTCGTAGCTTCCCGGGAGCAGATCAGGGTGGCCACCGTATGGTCCGTCTGGTCTATTCACCCCGCCAAGGCCGTACGTGGCATGCGTCGCGTCGGTTTCACCGTCGAAGGTCGCCCCTTCTGGGAGTATCTCGACTCCAGCTGAGTTTGTTCCCGCCGGACAGCCTTCGGTCGTTTGCAGGTTGAACGACTGCCCGGCAACCATATTGGGGGGATTGACGATCAGTTTTCCTTGACCCTTAAATGCGGGTGACGAGTCGCCGCCGGGCGCCGAGCCGTCCCCCGGTCCAGCGCCACCGCCGTCCTCCCCGCCACCGCCGCTCCCGCTGGGCACTCGAGGAAGGCTGGCGAACCCATGATCTCCGTGGCCACACGCGACAGCGAGCCATGGGCTTCCGAAGTGCGAGGGCGAGTACTTGATGCACTTGCCGTGCCGCACCACGTCAACCGCGACATCGAGCTCGTGCTTGGACTCGAACATGGCGCCGAGCGAATGGCCCGCGGAGGGCGCCAGAGTGCAACCGAGCGAAGCTGGAATGCTCTTCAGCAGGGTGCTCGCCCAGCCGCAGACGACCCCGATGTACCGGGCGGGCTCGCGGGGGGCCGCCGCGAGCTCGGCCCCCGAGCACACGCCGGTGGCGAAGATGCCCAGCTTCTTTGCGACACCACGTCCGATTACCTCGGCGAGCATTCCACAGATCATGCTGGCGCTGACTGGGAAATCCGCGCTCGGCTCCAGGCCGAAGCGATAGCAGAGGACCATCCGCACGCTGGCCTGGCGGTTGTGCCAGGTGGTCCTGCCGACGCTCTTGCTGCGGGCGTTGGGAAAGGCGACGTAGCAAGGAGCGGTAGCCGCCCGACGCTTGTGCGCGAAGACCGTCTTTTCGACCTGTGACGCGCCACTGGCAACCTCAGCGGGTCCCGCGATCCCCAAGGCGATCGATGCGACCAACGCAATCACCAAGATCCATCCGGTTTTCCAGAGACCGGTCGTGGGTTTCCCCGTTTTCATCACCGTCCCGCCCTCAGAGCAGGCCCGAATCTCTCGGTCCCCGTACATAGCCGTGGAAGACTACGCTGAACGGGGAGTGAGACAATCCGTAGCCACGCCCTCGATAGCTCAGCTCGATAGAGCGAGAGATCTATTCCGCTCCGCTACCGTGTCCTCGTGACATCGATCCGACAGCCGGGCCAAGCGCCAAAAGGTTCCGCGGCAGCGGCCGAGGCGATCCGCATCCAGCGACTGCGCGATGACGCTCAGCGGCCGATGAGCGTCAACCTCGCCGAGGGGATTGCACTGAGCCACAAGCTGATGCAATTCGTGGGCACCGCACGCCCATAGTGACTGAAGCGGCTTTCGATCAGCTTCTTCGCCGACTCTCAGAGGCGGGCGTCGAGTTCGTGCTTATCGGGGGGCTCGCCGTCAACGCCTGGGGGGTGGTCCGTGGCACGAAGGACGTGGACATCGTCGTTGCTCCGGATATCGAGAATCTCAAACGCGTTGCTGCAGTTGCGACGGCTATTAACGGCCATGTTCAAACCGGCGAATCCTTCCTCAGCAGCCAACCCTCAATCGCGAGCCAACTCGCAAGCGGTGAGCAAGTTGCGATCGAGACCGAGCTTGGTCGCCTGGACATCGTCCAAGGACTGGACGGAGTCCCTACCTTTGATGAGCTGCATGCCCGTGCCACAGAGGCCGAGGTTCTTGGCGTCAGAGTCGCGATCTGCTCAGTGGAAGACCTGAAGGCCATGAAGCGGGCCGCCGGAAGAACCCGAGATCTCGCGGACCTAGAGGATCTCGATGCCGCAGGCAGTTAGCTCTACGATTTGCCGTTCCGCCCCGATAGCTCAGCTGGATAGAGCGACTCCCTCCTAAGGAGTAGGCCGCTGGTTCGAATCCAGCTCGGGGCACTGACCGCCTGGCGCAACCGCCGAGCTTACGGTGGTCGAACCCATGGCGCGCGGGTCGGGCTCAGACGGAGTCCAGAAATGCAGAGGCTGCCTTGCGGCGACCCCGCGCCCTCTGGCGAAACAGCAGGGGGCCCGACCGAAGAGGAGGCCGTCGAAGATCCTGGGGGGCAGATGGAGCCAACGCCGCCGGCAGAGCGTCACCGCGGGTAGATGGAACTCAGTCGCGGCGCTGTTCAGCGATGGCCGTGGTGGGCACCGGCGAGGTGTCCAGCGCCATCGGGGGGATGCCGGCGACCGGTCTTCCGGATCTCGGGCAGACGATCGGCGAAGTAGCCGAGGGTGGCACCCCCGGCCACGGCCACGAGACCGAGCGCTGCAACCGCGATGCCTGCGCCGGCATCGAGGCTGTTGAGCAGCAGGACCAGCGCGGCGACGACGGCGAGCGGAACGGCGGCGAGCATGATTCGAAGCGCCATGAGAGCAGTGTAGATCACGTTATTGCGTCCACCACCAAGGCGAGCGCGCCGAGGCCAAAGCCAAGAAAGAAGCCGATCCCGGTGGCGCGCTCGACCTCGCGCTCAGAGCGGCCGGCCAGGACGGCGGCGTAGTGCGCGGCACCGCCGAAGAGGCCCGTAATGCCGATGAGGACCGCGACGGCCCCTGAGAGTGCGTCGGTGAATATGCCAGCCAGGCTCAGATCGAACATATGTTCGCGAGACTATCCCTCGATCCGGATGGGAAGCGAAGGTCTTTGTCTGCGGCATCAGGCACGTCTTGTCAGCGAGATCGGCTCGCCTGCGATCCGCGCGGCGTGGTTCGTCTTGTGTTCGGCCGGGAGCGCTGGGCGCGGCGCCCGTTGCGGTGGTCGAATCGTGGCAACTAGTAAGCGGCAGCGTCGATTCGACAGCTCGCTAGGAGGAGGGCAGCGGAACGAGTTCGAGCCGAAAGCCGCCATGCCGGCCTCGGGGTCGCCCGAACCTGAGGCGTCTGGGCACGGCGGTGAGCTGACGGCGAGCGACGATCCGCCGCCCCTTTCGGAGCCGGGCTTCCCAGGCACCGGGCGCCGGACCGACCCGGCAGACCACCGTCACCCGCCTCGAGCGCCCTGCCGGGCTGGTCGTGCATCTGATCGAGATCGTCTTGCGGGCCGGCTTCGGTGGAGTGAGCGCGTCCAGGGGCGGCTGCAACGTCGACGCGCCCGGGAAGGCCGGCGGGACGACGGAGCCGGTCAGCTCGACGTCGGTCGGCACCGGCTCACTGTCGTCGAAGACGAGTCTCGCTTTGGAATCGCCGAGTCGAGTCCGGGTGAATCGGACGCTCAGCGAGCAGGCTTCTTCGAAGTAGAGCCCGGCGCCGGTGCAGGAGTCGGCGAGGATCGTGAAATCGGCGGCGTCGGGACCGACGAGGGAGATCGAGTCGATGTTCAGCTTGCGGCCCCCGAGACTGGTGATGGTGACGGTTGACGGCGACGGTTCCACACCGAGCACGTGCGATCCCAGTTGGTTGCCGTTGGCGCCCAGGGCCGGCGCGGGCACGAAGAGTTCGGCGCTCCTATCGGCCTCCAATCGCCAGGCGCCGCCCGCGATCAACACCAATCCGTTTGGAAGTCGCGCGGCGGTCGCGTTCCAACGCTCGGTGGTCAACTGGGTACCGCCTTCTTTGGGCAGATAGGCGACGGCGCCGGTCGCTGGATCGACCAGCCCCGCCCAGCGTTGGGGGATGTTGCCGGAGATTCCCCCGGCGAGCAGGACCTGTCCATTTGGCAGCTCAACGCCCGCCGCAGCGCCGCTTTCGTTCCCGGTGGCCGAGTTGATCTGGCCGAAGGACAGGGTTT
The DNA here is from genome assembly GCA_035548675.1 of Solirubrobacterales bacterium. Taxonomy (GTDB): domain Bacteria; phylum Actinomycetota; class Thermoleophilia; order Solirubrobacterales; family 70-9; genus VRUE01. Next base: position 7,664 of record DASZSJ010000069.1, on the reverse strand, counting down.
TCGGATCAAAGACTTCGGCGCTGTTGCGGCCTCCTGCCTTTTCGCCGCCGGTAATCAGGATCTTGCCGCTGGGCAGGGTTGCGGCGACCGCGCCCGATCGCCCTCTCCGCATTTCATCGTCAACGGCGGTGAAGGTTTCGCTGGCGGGGTCGAAGATTTCGGCGCTCTTCAGCGTCTGCGCTTCCGAGGTCCCGCCCGCGATCAGAACCCGGCCGTCGGGGAGCGGGGCCGCGACCCCGTTGAAGCGCGTGGTCGTCATCTCACCCTTGGCATCGGTGAATTCTTCGCTGGCGGGGTCGAAGATTTCTGCGTTGTCATAGACGATTTCGTTGAAGCCACCCGCGATCAGAACCCGGCCGTCCGGCAACGGCGCCGCCATTGCCTCTCTTCGTATGTGCCTGGTCAGATGGGAAACTGGCTCGAAGCTGAGGTCTTCGAAATCGAAGATTTCGGCGGTGCGAGAGGTGAGGGTCTTCGATCCACCCGCGATCAGAACCCGGCCGTCCGGCAACGGCGCCGCGATCGCAGTCGCCCGCTCCTCAACGGTTTCGACGCCAAGGTCGACGAAGAGCGGCTGTACCGGCTCGACAGCCCGCGCCGGCGTCGCAACGACTCCGGCCAACGCGAGGAGAGCGAGCGTGAGGGCAGCGAATCTCATCGATTGATCGCAGAAGCGTAAAGCTTTCCCTAGGATCCGCACGCCTTGATCCGCCCTTCGCTACTCATCGGCACCCTCGTCTCGCTCGCTTTGCTGGGATCCACTGGTGCCCCGCGGTCCGCGGACGCTGCCGGAGCCTGCACGATCACAGGCACGCTCGGGCCTGACCATTTGGTCGGCACCCCGCTCGCCGACGTGATCTGCGGCGCTGGCGGGGCGGACACGATCGAAGGGCGCGGGGGAAACGACCGGCTGCTCGGCGGCCCGGGCCCCGACACGCTCGTCGGCGGTCCCGGGCGCGACTTGCTGGTAGGTGGCCCGGGAAACGACATGCTGCGCGGAGGGCCGGCCGCCGACCTGCTGCGGGGCGGCGCCGGCGTCAATCGCTGCGACGATCGATCCGTCAGCGCCATGAGCGGCTGCCGCAAGCCGGGTACCCCGCGGCAGCAACCTCGCCGGCCGTCGCCGACGGTGCCGAGCTTGCCGCCCGCGCCCTATTTCCCGCCGCCGAGCAGCCCCACGCGCGAACCCGAAACCGACACGAGCGCGCCGTCCCTGCAGTCCCTCCGGGTCTCCACCGAAAACGTCGAAATCGCGGCCGGCGACTGGTGGGTGCGCCTGACGGTCTCAGCCTGGGACGAGAGCGGCGTCCAGTCCGCCGTGGTTGAGATCGAAGGTCCCGACGGTGAGCCTTGGCGGGACATCGCGCTTGGTTCTGGAACCGCCGGCCTCACTACGCTGAGCACCATCGTCGAGGTTCCCGACACGACTCCCGTGGGCGATTACCGGGTCTCCGCCGTGACGCTCGTCGATGATCTCGGAAACAGGGTCAACCGCGCCGAGTCGTGGTTGCGCGAATACGGAATGGACGCCCAGTTCGAGGTCTACGACGGCCCCGACCGCGAAGCGCCGAACGTCGTCGGGATCTCGTTCCGACCCGGGGAGTCAATCGATACCAGCCAGGGACCGGTCACGGTCGAAGTACCGATCGAGGTGACCGATTCCGGCACAGGAGTCAAATCCGTCGGACTGGGGATCGTCCGCCCACTCAGCAAAGGACCTTGGCCGCGGCCTTACCGTGCGGTCGCCACGCTTACCTCGGGCACGGAGCGCGACGGTATCTGGCTGGCGAAATTCGAGCTTCCGGCCGGCGCTGCGGCTGGTTTCTATCCAGTTGACGAACTGGTCGTCGAAGACAATGCCGGCCACTTTCGCGATCTCTCTGCCAGCTCGCTCGAGGAAGCCGACCTGCCGGATGGCTTCACCCAGGTCGGCGCCGCCGACACCACCCGACCCGAAATCACCAGCTTCTCGGTCGAACCACAGGTGGTCCATACGGCCGCCGGCGAAAACGAGATAGATGTCGAAATCGGCACCAGGGACACCTGGTCCGGAGTCGACGGAACGTTCGACGACCCGATCTCAAGAGTGAGATTCTGGCTCACCCCACCGGACTGGCCGATCAGCTGGGGGATGAGCGGCGGTATCCCCGAGCTGATAGCCGGCACGTACCAGGATGGCGTTTGGCGGATGAGGAACTTCCTGGAAGAACACGCGGGGTTCGGCACCTGGAGGGTCCGCTACATCGAAGTTACCGATCGCGCCGGCAATACGACGCGTATCGAAGATGGCCCGCTCGAAGACTTCGAAGCCGAAGGTTGGGACCTCGACTTCGAAAACCTGCCCTGAGGGTTGGTCCCCGTCTGGGCCACCGCGGGGACTCACCCACGCACCTTGCAGCTGCGGGTCAGGACCGAGCTCAGCTCCCTCTCTCCGGCGAAGGCGAAGTTGGCCTTGGCGAAGGGGAAGACCGCGCCGGGAAGCCCCTTCGGGGCGGGGCAACCGGCGCTCAGGTAGCTGCGGACTCGGCCGTGGTCGCGGAAGGTGCGCCCAAGGGTCATCGAGAGGCCCGTGATGTAGCCCGCGTTGGAGGTGACCTGGGGCAGCGAGGCCCGCAGCAGGGTGCCGTAGGTGCCCCTGATGGCCCTGACCACGAAGGGCAGGGTGTAGGAGGTGGGGGCGGGCTGGGTGCCGTAGACGTGGGCGAGGATCGCCGGGCGGCCGCGAAAGGAGCCGTTGAAGGCAAAGACCTTGCCCCGCGAGGGGAAGGGGGCCTGGCCGGGCAACAGGACCCTGGCCGAGAAGCTGCCCTCCCCGACCAGGGAGCGGCGGCAGCTGCGCAGGGCGGCGGCGGTGGTCGCGGGCTGGATCGCCCGCAGGCTGCAGACCGGGAGGCCGTCGGGGGCGAAGCGGCCGTGGCGGTTGATCGCGATCGCGATCGCCCGCAGCTGCGGCGGGACGGAGCCGTTGGCGGTGGCGATCTTCGCCCCCACCGTGACCCTTATCGGGGCGGCGCCGTGGCGCGGCAGCCGGTGGGGGATGAGGCTGCCCTGGAAGCTGACCCGCAGCTGACCGCGCTGGGTGACCTCGGCTTGCGCCAGAGCGGACCCCGCGAGGGCGAGGGCGAGGGCGAGGGCGGCGAGCTTGCGGGGGCTCACCGGGCTCCTCGGCCGAGCTTGGGCGGGGCGAAGCGGCAGAAGCGGGCAAGGTGGGGACGATCGGCGCGGGGGCGGGGCATCGAACGCAGCCGGGCCAGGGCCCGCGCCAAGGCGCCCGCGTTGGCCCGGGCGGCGGTCCGGCAGATCGGCGCGACGCGGGAGAGGCGGACCTGGTGGGGGTCGTGCTGGGCGCTCGCGGGGAGCCGAGCGGGGGCGGCGCTCCGGGGGGCGGGGCCGAGTGCCGCGGCGCCGAGCGGGGGCGGCGCCGGGGCCGGCTCGAACTCGGCGCTCACCTCGACCTCGGCGGAGAGGAAGACCCGGCAGCTGCCGGTCCCCGGGCACTCGCCCGGGGCCCCGGCGACGCTCCAGCCAGCGAGGGCCTGGCCGGGGCCCGGGTGGGCGGTCAGGGTGACCGCTTCGCCGACGTCGTATTCGGCGGCGCAGGCGGGCGGGCAGGCAATCCCGGCCGGCTCGCTCTTCACCGCGCCCGTTCCGGTCCCGCCGAGCGCCACTACGAGGCGGTGGGCGGGAGCGGCGGGGCCGAAGACGAGGACGCTCGATTCGGCGTCGTTGCCGCTGGTCACGTAGAGGTTGCCGGTCGAGGGGTTGATGGCGAGGGCGGACGGTTCGGCATCTGTGATCGGGTGCTCTAGCGCCCCGCGGAACTCGCCGGCGGGGTTGAACTCCTCGACCGCCGCCGCGGGGTGCTCGAAACCCGGCTCGAGGTTGTCGAGGACGAGGAGGTGGCCGTTAGAGCGATCGACGGCAACGGCGGCGTCGCGCAGTGAGGTGAAGTCGCCCCGGGGGGTGCCGGCGCCGTCGATCTCCGCGACCGGGTCGCTCAGGTCCAAAGCCGGGTCGTAGACCTTGACCGTGCCGCTGGCCGCGTCGGGGACGTAGAGGCGCCCGGCGGTGGGCGCGAAGCCCGAGATGGCGAGGCCGTAGGCGTCGCCGAGGCTACCGAGGCCGATCAGCTCGGCGGGCTCGGCACCGGGGACGATCGGGGCCTCATAGCGGGCGATGTAGGTGCGGTGGTTGACGTAGAGGTCGCCGCTGGCGGGGTCGACGGCGAGGCCGGTGGGGTGCCCGGCGTCGATCACGACGCCGGGGCCGGCGGGGATTTCGGCGGGGGCGAAGCGGACGACGTCGCGGTGGTAGTCGTTGAGGTAGAGGTTGCCGTTGGCGTCGAAGGACAGACCGCAGGGGCCGTCGAGGGGGTCCACCCCGATGATCCGGCTGAGGAATTTGCCGCTGGCGTCGAGGCTGACGACCGCGTGGTGGTAGTAGTCGGAGACGAAGAGGCGCCCGGCGGGGTCCACGGCGAGCCCGCAGGCGCCGTCGAAGGAGACCGAGACGGGCGGGCTGGCGGGCAGGGTGTAGGAGGTGATCGAGGCGAGGAAGCGGTGGTTTTGGCTCTCGGCCCTCGCGGCGGGGGCCAAGGCCAGAAGCAGTGCCGCCAGCGCGGCCAGAAGCGGGCCGCGGGCCGGGAGCCGAGGTGCCCTCCTCGCCCTCATCGTCTTGCCCCCTTGCCTCGGGGAGCGCGCTTCCTCGGGCAGGGGACCGCGATCCGCGGCCGCAGCAACAGGCCCTTCTGGTTTTGCCCGACGAAGCGCGCCCGCGCCAGCTGCGGAGTAGCGCAGATGTTGGCGGCGTTTTCCAGCACCCCCCGCCGTCCGCCGGCGAGGGTCATCGTGAACTTGGTGACGGGGGCGTCGGGGAGGACCTCGAAGCTCCCGCGCAGGCCGCGGTGGGAGGAGTCGACGTGCCCGACGACGTCGATCGCGATGCCGCCGGTGCCCCGCAGCGCCGCCACCACGTCGGGCAGTGGGTTCTCCGAGGCGCGCAGGTAGACCGGGCCGCGCAGGGGCTCGGCGAGCAGCGGCGTGACCGCGGCGGCGCGGCCGTAGATCGAGTTCGACGGACAGGCTTCGCGCTCGAACTGGGGCCGGGTGCAGACGGTGCGGATGTGACCCTGGGCGAGGAACTCGGTGGGCGGCAGGGTGACCGCAGCACGACCGATGTTGGCCTCGCCGCCACGGGGGCGCACCACGGCGCGCAGCGAGGGGTGCTGGCCCCGCCGGGTGCCGCCCCGCAGGCGCAGGCTGAAGCGGGGACGAAAGCCCAGCGAGGAGCAGAAGGCAACCTGGAAGGGGCTGGCCGGGTCAGCGCTGGAGCTGGCCCGCTCGGTGAAGGGGGCAAGCGAGCCGGTCAGGGTCGAGGCGATCGAGAAGGGGTCGCAGTTGGTCGGGTTGAGCGTGAAGCCGGGCCGGTCGATGTAGACGCGGACGTCGCGCAGGTGGATCGGGATGCCGTCGAGGATGTGGGGGATCGGGTCCGAGACCGAGGAGTCGATCGAGACCCGGGCGGTCTGGGGCTCGATCCGGATCGCCGAGCGGACGACGATCGTGCCGAGGTCGAAGGGGCCGACCGTGGCGGAGTCGATCGCGACGATCGAGAGTGGGGCGCCGTGGAAGGGGCCGGCCAGGTAGAGGCCGCCGGGAGCGTAGGCGAGCACGGTGCCCAGGCCATAGCCCGAGTAGGTGTGGCCGATCTCGCTCGCCGCCGGGCAGGAGGGGCGGGCGGCCTCGGCGAAGCCGCTGCGCGAGGCGGCCGCCGCGATCGCCGCCTCAGGGCAATAGGGGATCGCGGCGATCCTGCCGAGCAGGCCGGGCGCCAGCACGGTCGAGTAGGAGGTGACCTCCTGCTCGGGGTCGGTCCTGGTCAGGTGCAGGTAAAAGGGGGTGTAGGAGCCGGCGTTGGAGTTGAGGGTGCCGGCCACCGCGCGGGGCGCGAAGGGGGCCGGGGCGGCCGGGCAGGGCCCGCCTCCGTGCCCGGCGGCGATCCGGAAGGGGGCGCTGCGGCGCAGGACGGTGGCGGGGTCGAGCCAGGGCGACAGCTCGACCGCGGTGGCGTAGGAGCCGCAGGCGGCCGGGGTCGCGAGCATGCTGCGCTGGCCTTCGCGGAAGTGGATCTCGAGCTGGGAGTAGGGCAACTGGGGGAGGCGGTCGAAGCTGGCGGTGAGGCGGCCGCTGCGCGGATCGGCGCCGACTTCGCCCGCGACCTTGACCAGGACCCCCCGCTCGGGTGCCGCGGCCACCAGGTAGAGCGCGATCAGGGAGCCAAAGGGGTTTTGGTAGGGCTGGGCGAGGAAGAGCGAGCCGGCGATCGGCTTCGCGAAGAGCGGGCTGGTGACCGTGAAGTCGCCGACCTTCGATTGATTGGGGCAGCCCGCCCCCGGCGGCGAGGAGACCGCCTCCGCGGCGTAGGCGGCGGGGGAGCAGACGCCGAGCCCGGCGCCGACCGAGGGGTTGACAGTGATCCCCTCCGGCAGGGCGATCACCGCCTTTTTGGGCGGCGCGGGGGCGAGGCGGCGGGGGTCGGTGAGGCCGCCCTGGTCCTGGCTCAGGTCGAGCAGATAGCCGCTCGGTGCGGAGGCGCGGGGATCGCTCAGCTGGCCGGAGATCGAGGGCGCGAAGGGGAGCTTCTCGCAGTCGCCAAGGGCGGGGCTGAGCGCGGTCGCGGTGGCGCTGTCCTGTGGCCTTTGCCAGGATCTGGCCCTGACCGTGAAGGCGAGCGGCCCCGCGCAGGAGCCGGGCAGGGTCAGGTAGGCGCTGGCGGTCGGGGACGATTCGGGCGGGGTGACCCTGCATTTGGCCCAACCGAAGGCCGGCTCTGTCTCGTTCAGGCAGTTGCCGCGCTGGCTGTTGTGGGCGACGCTCCAGGGGGTGCCCCAGATCGTCAGCTCCAGGCCCTGCAGGTCGAAGGCCTGGGTGATGTTGGCCGCTTCCAGGGTGAGGCCGTATTCCCCTTCGGCCGGGCGGATGCGGGGGTAGAAGACGAGCGGGGCGCCGTAGGGGTTGAGTCCGAGCGCCGAGGGGCGCCCGGGCGGCGGGGCGAGGTTGAAGACGCCAAAGCTGCGTTCCCCCCCGCCCTCGGCCGAGGAGCGCAGCCTGGCGACGCCGATCTGGGTCGAGTCGGGACAGCTCTCCCCCGAGCGGCTCGCCTCGAAGGGTGAGGAACGGGGGGTGTGGAAGAGGGCCTGGGTGCACTGGGGCACCGCGGCGGGGTTTTCGATCAGCCCCGGCGGCTCTTCGATCGCCAGGTCGCGGACATCGCCGTCGGTGAGCGAGCCGCCGCCCGGCTTGAAGTTGACCGCGACGACCAGCGAGTAGGGGTGCGAGCCGGCCTCGGCGGCGGGCTCGCTTCCCCCTTCGGCGGTGGCGAGGGCACTGAAGCCGGCCGCGCCATCGAGAAAGCCGAACTCCGCGCGGGCCGCGGCGGGCGCCCAGAGGGCGATGGCGAGGGCGGCGATCGGGGCGAGGCGGCTCACCCGCGCCTCCTCCCCGCGCCCCGCCGCTGGGAGCCGTGGCGGGAGCGCTTGCCGTGGTGGCGCCCCGCCTTGCGGTGGCGCTTGGCCTTGCGCTTCCTGTGGGGCTTGGGCTTGGAGAAGCGCAGCGGCGGGTTGCCGGAGCTGGGCAGGAGGGTGCCGGGGGTGGGGTCCTCGGGGG
>DASZSJ010000068.1:0-6804 GCA_035548675.1 Solirubrobacterales bacterium | reverse complement strand
GGTGGGTCGATCGATCATAGGTGGGTCGATCGATCGCAGGGCAGCGCGGGCTCCTCCGAGGTGCGGCGCAGGCGCCAGCGGAGCGCCGACCGGGGAGGGGTAGGAGCCTGAGCCTCCCGTGTCCGCGATCGACCGCAACGGGCTCAGCGCCGTCTGGGCGATCGCTCCGGCGGGGCTGCGGCGCAGCAATCGTCGGTGCACGCCTCGGTGAAGCTGGGGGCGTCGAGGGGAGAGTCGATGCAGCAGCCCTCGCCGCGCCATGCTTCGCGGCCCTCTTTGAGGGCGACGGCGGCGATTAGTAGGGCTACGAGGGGGTCGAGCCACCAGGCGCCGGCGAGGGCGTTGCCGAGGAGGCCGATGAGGAGGGCCGCGGCGAGGTAGGCGCAGAGCATGTTCTGGCGCCCCTCGCCCTTCGTCGCCGCCGAGCCGAGCCGGTCGGCCAGGCGTTCCTTGGCGATCCCGAGCATCGGCATGAAGACGACCGAGCCGACGGCGAGGCCGATTCCGACCCAGCTCGGCTCGGCATGCTCGGCGGTGATCAGCGCCTTGGTCGCCTCGAAGGCGACGTAGGGAGCAAGCAGGAAGAACTGGACGGCCACGAGCTTCTGCGCCCGCTCCTCCGCGGCGTGGGAGAAGACGCGGTGCCCCGTGAAGCGCCAGATGATGATGACGCTCGCCACGCCCTCGATCCCCGAGTCGAGGCCGAAGCCGACCAGGGCGATCGAGGAGGCGATGATGCCGGCGGCGATCGCCACCACCCCCTCGACGGTCATCCAGGCCAGCGAGAGCCAGGAGAGCAGGCGCACGCGGGCGGCCAGTTCCCCGTAGCGCGCGCGCGTGATCGAGGCGACGGGGGGCGCCGGCGGTGCCGCCGCCGGCAGGGTCGGCAGGTCGACGGGGCTCACGCCGCGGTTCCCTGCGCGGCCACCGCCGCCAGCAGGGCGCGGCCACGCTCGGTGAGCTCGTACATCACCATCTTGCCGTCGCGCTGAGAGCGGGCGAGGCCGGCGCTCTTGAGCAGGCGGACATGATGGGAGACCAGGCGCTCGTCCCGGCCGACGATCCAGGCGAGATCGCAGACGCAGGCCGTCTCGCCGGCGGCAAGAGCGAGGGCGATCGCGAGCCGCGTCGGGTCGCCCAGCGCCTTCGCCCCGGTGGCCCATGCCTCCAGCTCCCCCGCCCCCGGCAGCTCGCCCCGCACGCGCTCCGCCTTCGGCAGGTCGAGGCAGAGCAGGTCGCAGGTGTCGGGATCGCGGGCGATGCCGACATCCTACAAACGTTCGTATAGATATGCGAATGAAATGGCTGGTGAGGGGCTCGACAGATGGTTGACATCTCTCGACTGGTGGGTGAAATGCGGTTAGGTTGGGCTGGCTGCTCCGGTCATCTCGTCCACATAGCCGCGGCCCGGTACGCGCAGCGGTCGGCGCGATGGTCGCCGTGCTCGCGCTGGTCTTCAGCGCGCACGCCGGGGCGGAGACGAAGGTTGTCGACTTCGACGACGTGCCCGCCGGCACCGTGGTCGAAGACCAGTACAGGGAATCGGACGGGGTCTTCTTCCGCGGTCCCTCCCAGAGCGACGGCTGGTTCCCGCTGGTGAAAGCGGCGCCGGGGCAGGCTCACTCCGGCAACCAGGTCGCCAGCATCGCCAACTGCACCGGGGGCGGCAACAGCTGCGAGTTCTTCACCCCCGTCACGATCGGCCGGCTGACGAAGACGGCGAGCTCGGTCAGCGCCTTCGTCGGCTGGATCGGGTCCCCGTCCGGCCCTCCCCCGGAACCGGCGAAAGTGGAACTGATCGCCCGCGCCGCGGGCGGGGCGGAGGTGGGCACCTCCAGCGCGATGGTGGTCGAAGGCGCTCCCTTCGACCAGCAGCTGAGCGTCACCTCGTCCAATCCCGACATCGCCTCCTTCGAACTGGTTGCCTTCCCCTCCCTGAGCGAGGACGTCGGCTTCGACGACCTGGCGCTGACCTATCCGGACTCCCCGCAGCCGCCCGATTTCAGCCTCAGCGTCAGCGGCGGGCCGACCAACGTGCCGCAGGGCGACTTCGCCGAAGTCCCGGTCGGGCTCAACCGCCTCAACGGCTCCAACGGCGACATCTCGCTCAGCGCCTCCGGGCTGCCGCCGGGGATGAGCGCCTCGTTCGCGCCCAACCCGGCGCCGGGCGCCGAGGGCGGGACGATGATGAAGCTGACCGCCGCCGACAACGCGCCGCCCTCACCCAACTCATACGCGACGATCGCGATCACGGCGACCCCGGCCGCCGGCGCCGGCTCGACGCCCCACTCGGCGACGACGCTCGTGCGCGTGATCGAGAACTGCGTGCGCGAATACAAGATCGCCTACCTCGACGTGCGCAGCAACGAGTGCATGCGCTCGGCCGGGCCCGACGTGCTCGTCGCGACCGACCAGACCGTGCGCGTCGACGGTCTCGCCCTCACCCCCCGCACCGGCACGCAGCGGCTGGTGATCAACAAGAAAAAGCGCACGATCAGCAGCACGATCACCGACGCGATCGAGGTGGCGCTCGCCGACCACCCCGCCGTCCCGCTGTACCTGGGGGACATCGACTGGGACCTCGGCACCCCCGGCGAAGGCGCCAAGAAGATCTTCGAATACGAAGGCAAAAACGTCACCCTGCTGGCGAAGCTGCCGGTGCAGAAGGTCGCCGTCTCACTGACGAAAGCCGGCAAGGCGCAGGTCAACCCGACCTTCAAGCTCGGCTTCTGGCCCTTCAACTACTTCGGCGCGGTCACGGCGGCGGCCGGGTTCACCGCCGACAACGACCACGGCTCCGACTTCACCCAGCTCGAGATCAAGGTGGGCAAACTCGAGGCGCTCGGGGTCGAGCTCAAAGACGTCTCGATCAAATGGAAGGAAGGCGGCAGCTGGGCCGGCACGGCGACCCTGACCCTGCGCTTCGCCAGCTCCTACTCGCTGACCGCCGGGCTGGGACTGAAGGAAGGCGACCTCGACTTCCTCAAAGGCGCGGTGGGCAACCTCAACGTCGCGGTCTCGCCCGGGGTGTACCTGCAGTCGATCGGCTTCGGCGTCGAACGCAACCCGCTGGCGCTCTCCGGCACGGTCGGCTTCAGCGCCGGGCCCTCGGTCGCGGGCAAGACCGCGGTCAGCGTCAACGGGACCTTCAAGGCGAAACTCGACGACCCGCTCGTCTTCGAAGTCAACGGCAACGCCAAACTCGCCGACAAGTTCAGCCTCGGCAACGTCTTCCTCCGCTACTCCTCGGACGGCCTCTTCGAGCTGGGCGGCAAGCTCGACTGGGACCTCGAGGTCGCCTACGTCAACGGCGAAGTCAACGGCTTCGTCGACGGCCTGCGGGCGGCCAGCCTGGAAGGGACGGCGCACGCCTGCATCCGCATCCCCTGGGCTCCCGACCCCTGCGCGGGCGGCGGCTTCATCGTCTCCAACCTCGGCATCGCGGCCTGCGTCGACGTCTACATCGGCAGCGCCGGGATCGGCTACGAATGGGGCGGCGACTTCGACCTCTGGTGGGGCTCCTGCGACCTTGGCCCCTGGCGGCCGGCGCGGCCCTCGGGAGCGCGCGTCTCCAGCGCCGGCGCCTCGGCGGCGAACAGCTTCCGGCTGCGAGCGGGGCTGCCGAGTGCGGCCTTCGAGGTCAGGGGCGCCGGGGCGGCGCCGAACGTGACCCTGACCGGCCCGCACGGCGAGAGGATCGCGGCCACGAGCGCCGCGCCCTACGCCAAGACCAAGCGCCTCTTCGCCGTCCAGTCCGGCAACGAGACGACCTACCTCGTCGTCAAGCACCCGGCGGCGGGGACCTGGACCCTGAGCGACGACGGCGCGGTGCCGATCGAGCGAGTCCGCCAGGCGTTCGGGCTGCCGCGCCCGGCGGTCCACGCCGAGGTCAGCGGCCAGGGGCGCAAGCGCACGCTGCGCTGGCGGCTGCGGCCGATCGAGGGGCAGCAGGTGAAGTTCGTCGAGGAGGGGCGCGACGTGCGCAACGTGATCGCAACCACCTCGGCGCGGAGCGGCAAGGCGGCCTTCCGGCCGGCCGAAGGCGCCGCGGGCCGGCGCAAGATCGTCGCCCTGGTCGAGCAGAACGGCCTGCCCCGGACCAGCCTCACGGTCGGCTCCTACCGCGCTCCGGGGCGGGTGCGGCCGGCACGGCCGCGGCAGCTGCGCATCGTCCGCCGCGGCTCCCGGCTGCGGGTCAGTTGGAGCGCGCCGCGGCAGGGCTTCCGGCACGCGGCCTACCTGCGCCGCAGCGACGGCGTGCGGCAGCTGCAGATCGTCGCCCCCGGGCGCAAGTCCGCGACCTTCGCCAGGACCCGCCGCGGCTACGGCGCAACCGTGACCGTGACCGGGCTGACCCACGCCAACGGGCGCGGCCCGTCGGCCACGGCGAAGATCGCCGGCGTGCCGCCACGTCGCCCCGCCGCCGGTGCCTGGGCCCTGGACAACAGCTTCGGCTACACGCGCCGGGGCGGCTTCACGGTCGCCGGGCGCAGCGGCACGGTCGCCGGCCTCAGCCTCACGCCGGGAGCGGTCGCGGCCAAGGCGTGCGGCCGCAAGGAGCTGACCGTCCTCGGGGCACGGGGCCCCTCGCGGGTAACTCGGGCCGGCCTGGCGAGGTGGGCCGTCGGCCAGCGGAGCCCGCGCACCGCCACCGGCGTGAAGGGCGTCAGGGTGACGGTGCTGCGGGGTCGCAAGCGCCTGCACGGCCGGCTCGAGCTCATCTTCAGCGGGCCCCGCGCGGGCGAGGGCGAAGTCGAGCTGAAGGGCTGCCGCCTGCACTTCCTCGCCCGCAGGCGGTAGGCCGGGCCGGGCCGAGCGGCTCCATGGCGCCGAGCGATCGATTGACCCACGCATGCGGTGGTAAATCGATCGGGCATCTTCTAGCTAGGAGGCTGAGGCGGGGTGGCGGTGCAGCGCCGCGCCGACGAAGGGGAAGACCAGGGTCGAGAGCATCGCCGCGCCGACCATGCCGGCCGCGGTCGAGGCCTTCATGTGGCCGGCCTCGACCGCGATCGAGGTGATCGCGACGACGAGGGGCAGCTCGGTCGCGCAATAGAAGGCGAGGGCGCCGCGGTCGCGCCGGTCCAGCGCGTTGCGGTAGAGCAGCAGCGCCGGCACGCCGCGGACGACGAGGAAGAGGCCGAAGAACAGCGCCAGCTTGGCCAGCGCTTCGAGCGAGCCGAGCGCGTCGAGGTCGAACTCGATCCCGCTGGTGACGAAGAAGAAGGGGACGAAGAAGCCGAAGCCGACCGCGGTCAGCTTTGACTCGAAGACGCGCAGCTCGTGGCCGCGCAGGGCGAGGCGGGTGATCAGCCCGGCGACGAAGCCGCCGAGCAGGACGTCGAGGCCGATCTTGCTCGCCAGCAGCACGAGGCCGAAGACGAGCACGACGGTGACCCTCACCGCCAGCTGGCTGCTCGCCTCGAAGGTGCGCTCGAAGGCGTTCCAGCCGCGGCCGGCGAGGCGGACCGAGGCGATCGCGACCCCGATCGCCAGCAGCACGAAGGCGACGAGGATCGCCGCCTCGTGCAGGGGGTGGTCGGTCGAGAGGAAGAGCGTGACGAGCAGGACCGGACCGAACTCACCGGCCCCGCCCGCGGCCAGCAGGTAGGTGCCGAACTCGCTCTTCAGCTGCCCGTTGTCGCGCAGGATCGGGATCAGGGTGCCGATTGCCGTCGTCGCCATCGCCGAGCCGACGTAGAGGCCGGAGTCGATCACCCCGGCGATGGCGAGGGCGCCGCCGAGCGCGTAGGCGAGCGCCACCGAGAGCAGCCAGCCGGCGCCGCCGAGCTCGAGCGGGCGGCCGCGAATGCGCTCGAAGTCGATCTCGTAGCCGGCGAAGAAGAAGAGCATCCCGAGGCCGAGGTTGGAGAAGAAGTCGATGAAGGCGTCGGTCTTGGCGATGTCGAGCAGCTGGGGGCCGACGAGGATGCCGAGCAGCAGCTCGACGACGACGACCGGGGGTGCGAGGCGCGGCGGAGCCAGCGCGACCGTCACCGCGGCCACCGCGGCGGCCAGGACGATGACGAAGAACGACTCGGCGTCGACGTGGATCATCGCGCGGGCCATCCTAGGCGCCTGCGGGTACCCTGTCCCAATGCGGCTCGGGAGCAGCTTCACCGATGGACGGGCTCTGGCGCTGACCCTGCTCTGGGTCGCGGGCCTGGCGATCGCCGGCTCGACCGACACCCTGCTCTTCCTCGCCCCGGCGCTGCTGATCGCCGTGCCGCTCTTCTGCGGGCTCTACGTCGGCGAGGAGCTGATCGCCAAGCTCGGCGCCCGCCGGCGTGAGCGCCGGCGCCGCCCGCACGCGCTCCCCGCCAAGCCGCCGGCGCTCCGCACCTGGCGCCCGAGCGGCGCGAGCCTGATCGCCTTCTCGCTGGCGAAGCGGCCACCGCCGCTCGTCGCGCTCGCGCAGAACTAGCGCTCGGCGCCGGACGTCGTCCCGGTCGCCGCGCGCGCGATCGAAAGGACACCCGTGCGCAAGCACCGGGCGGCGCTTGCCGCCATCACAACGCTGTTCTGCCTGCTCGCGGCCGCACCGGCCCTGGGCCATGAAGGCAACCCCGACTTCCGCTCCGAAATCGAGGCGGTGCGGCCGGCCGTGCCCGGGGTCGGCTTCGAAGTCCTCAACTACGACAGCGACATGCTGCTGGTCGACCGCGGCGGCCACGAAGTCGTCATCTACGGCTACGAGGGCGAGCCCTACGCCCGCATCCTCCGCGACGGCACCGTGCAGAAGAACCGGCTCTCGGCCGCGACCTACCTCAACGAAAACCGCTTCGCCGAGGTCCAGGTGCCGAA
>DASZSJ010000067.1:0-13454 GCA_035548675.1 Solirubrobacterales bacterium | reverse complement strand
CTGACGAGCGGGATCACGCAGCGGAATTTGCGGGCGTTGGAGTGCGATGTTGAAGCAATTTCCCCAGATGGGGCCACAGTGACAACACCGTAGAGGCCAGGTGAGGAAACAACCGGTATGTCACTGGTCCACTCTCCGCCCCCGTCCAACGTCACCCCGGGCCGCTGTGAGAACGACGCCAGTTGCAGCGCCTCTGGCAGGACCCCGCCCTGGACCGCGCAGGAGTTGGCGGCGGTTGGCGCGCTCACCGCTGTTTCGCTGGGGAGTGTCTGCCAGCAGGCGCCGGCGAACTGTTCGGTGCCGGGCATGCAGCCGACGCCGTGACCGTTAACCGTCTGGGCGTCGACCGCGTTGACGGCATCAAGCGCCGTTTGGGCGTCGGTCGCGCTCTGGGCGGTGTCGGCGCTGACCGCGTGCGCGGCCTCGGGCACCTGACCGAGGCTGAGCTCGTCGATTTCGGCACCGGTGATCGGCCCCGCCTGGGCGGAGAGCGTCGCGAAGACGCCCGGCTTCAGCCGGTTGGCCGGGATCGAGCGCAGCTTCAACCGGTTGCCCGGCAGCGACTTCGCCTTGACCGCCCTGCCGTCGATCCGCATCTTCTTCTTGCCCTTGGCCGCGTACACCGTCCCGCTCAAGGCGGCGAACAACGCTAAACCCGCAACCACCAATGCCGGCGACGGCAGCCGCATTCCCCGTCTCATCTCTCCCTCCCTTGGTCCGAGAACGATGCGGGGGCGACCCTAGCTCTCTTCCCAACCAGCACGAAGGCCAGTGGACGAAAATCCACTTCCCGGAACGACTCCAACCACTGAAGAAATTCCAACTAATAATTTGGATAATTACCTAGATTTGACGATGGCCAAACTGCCTTCGAGTGCAATACGGTCATCGGCCAGTACCCAAATCGCACTCGTTCATTTTCAAAGCAGGGGGTTTTGGTGGAGCAGTCTGAAGGGCCCGGGAAAGGCTCGAATTGGAAGTGCCGTCTGCTTTTCCAGTGCGCGGACACAGATACCTCAGTGTGGCCATGTTGTTTGCAGCTCAACTCGTTGGTTTTCAGGGGTCGATGGATTCGCTAGAGGTGGGTACTGGGTAAAGTTCAAAGATCCCAGCCCAGCCAGGGGACAGTGGAGCGCCGGTGTGGAGACCAGCTTGTAGCGGAAAGCAGAGTTGTTCGATTGGCCTAGTGACGGCCGACCGATCACATGGCAGCGAAACGTTGGTGGAGCCGCTGCTGAATCCACCCAACTTGTCCTCGGGTCAGGTTGTGGGAATTCTTCATAATCAATATCTGGCTCCACTTAGCCTTAAGTTGGGAGAGTGATGCCGGCATTATTACTGTGATCGTTTAGTGCCAGACTCGGGGAGTGGCAGGTGAGCCTAGACAAGCTCAATAACGGCGAGAGGATCTCGAGCATTTCGGCCATTTTGCTTTTCGCCTTCACGTTCTCCACTGGTTCGGGGTCAAGGCTGTCAACACCTCCAACCTGCTTTTTGCCGTTCAAGCCGGCGGGCCGGGAAAAAGCGCCTGGGAAGCATTGGACTACATTCCAATCTTTCTCATGATCACGATCGTCGCCACGCTGGCCGTGGCGGCGATGCGCCTGACAAACGCAGTTCGCGAGCCTTCTATTCCGGCTAACGCAGTGGTCGCAATCCTCGGCATCGCCTCGGCGCTACTGATCCTCTGCCGGATAGTCGAGCCACCTGTCTTCTACGTCGAACCAACCATCACGTACGAAGGGGCGGCTCAATTGCCGATCTTTCTGGCTCTGTTGGCCGCCGCGGGCATCGCCTTTGGTGGGCTCTGGGCACTGCGGGAAGAAAACGCTTCCCTATTCAGCTACGCCGGATCAAGATCGGCGCGACGCATCCGACTTTAACCACACCAGAGTGGGGTCAATGTCGGCTGCGAGGTCCCACCGACAGGTCCAGGCAGCTCGGCCCGTTCCCCTCCGAGGGAATTGATACTCATGAAACAGGAAGGCCGCAGCCGAGCGCCCTCCCTGCGGCGATTGAGGTGCTCGGGGTCGGCAGCCGGTCTCCTTCGGGCTCGAGCACGCGGAAGAAGGCGAGCGCTCGGCCTGGCGCATGAAGAGGCTCTCCCTGCCGATGAGGCCAGCGCACCGCTAGACTCGCCGGCGTAAATACGGTCGGTGGTCAAGGGAAGTCCGGTGCGAAGCCGGCGCGGTCCCGCCACTGTGACCGGGCAGAGGAAGCCGCGGGCGCGTGAGCGCCGGCCACTGGGGAGGACACCGATTCTCCGGGAAGGCGCGGTGGAGAGGCCCGGAAGCCAGGAGACCTGTCCCCCGGCCAGCCATGACAACCCTCGAGGAAAGGGTGGCTTCAATGCCAAGACTCGTTCCATCCCGGCTGGTTGCCGCTTGCGCGCTGGCCCTCATGCTGTTGCTCTCCACTTCCGCTCTCGCTGCGGCGAAGGGAACCCGTGTCAACCTGCGCGTGGTCGGCAGCAGCGGCAAGACGCTGAGCGAACAGTTCATCGGCGCCAGGACAACGTCGATCAAGACCAGCCCGAAAGCGACCTGCCTGGGTGGTGGGACCGGTGGTAGCGGTAAATCGGTCAAGTTGAAGGGCGCGACCGCGCTGAGCGCGCTCGGTCTCGCTTCAAAGCGCACGCCAGCCCTGCTTCCGCTGTCGGTGACTGACCACTTCCTCTCCGAATTCGGCCTCGGGCTGTGCGGGATCGGCAAGTCGAAGACGACCAAGAAGCTCTCCTGGTACCTCAAGGTCAACCACAAGAACCCCAACAAGGGCGGCGAACTGGTCAAGCTGCACAAGGGGGACGAAGTGCTGTGGGCGCTGGAGCCGTATCCCTACCCGGCTGAGCTCGCCCTGGTGGCGCCGCACGAAGCGGAGCCGAACAAGCCGTTCACGGTGACCGTCTACTCCTATGACGACAAAGGAAAGAAGGCCCCGGCGGCCGGTGTCACGGTGACCGGCGCTGCCGGGCCCACGGGGGCTGACGGCACGACCGAGGTGACGCTCTCGGCGCCGGGTGTGTTGAGCGCCACCCGCGGCAAGGACATCCCGTCCAACCAGGTTGCGGTCTGCCTCAACGGGGCCTGCTCCGGGGGCTGATCCGCTTGCGGTGGCCCGGCGCGGCGGTCGCGATTGCGCTGCTCGGAGCGGCGCTCGCGGCTGCCGGCTGCGGCCTCGGCCCCGGCGAGGACGTCGGCGCCGTCGAGCTGACGGTGACCCGCGACTACGGCGCCGTGCCGGTGCTCCAGCGCCGCCTCGACGACGTGACCGAGTCCGACACCGTGATGCGGGCGCTGGAACGCAGCGCCGACGTCGAGACCAGCTACGGCGGCAACTTCGTGCAGTCGATCGACGGCCTGGAAGGCGGTGGGGCCGGTGGAGACGACTGGTTCTTCTACGTCAACGGCCTCTGGTCGCCGATCGGCGCCGCCGAATATCGGCTGGACGGGGGCGAGGCGGTCTGGTGGGACTACCGCGACTGGACGGTCGGCGAGCGCGTGGCGGCCGCGGTCGGCTCCTGGCCGCAGCCGTTCCGGGACGGCTACGAAGGCAAGCGCCACCCGACCGCGGTCTTCTGCTTCGAATCGGGGGCGGCCTGCGGGGAGGTGCGCCGCAGCCTGCAAGAGGCCGGCGCTGGCTTGGTTGCCGGCGATCCGCCCGGCGCAATCCGCGTGCTGGTCGGGACGTGGCGGAGGCTGCGCGGCGATGGCGATGCCGAGTTGCTCGAGGACGGGGTGGAGAGGAGCGGTGTCTTCGCCGAGTTCGAGAAGGGAGGCGCCGCGTTTCGCGGCCTCGACGAAGAGGGTGGGCCGGGCCGGCGCTTCGGTCCCGACGCTGGCCTCGTTGCGGTGACGCGACGCGAACTGCAGCCGCCGGCCTGGCTGGTGACGGGCACGTCCGCCGCCGGAGTCGAAGCCGCCGCGAGCCATTTGGACGGACACAGCCTTCGCGACCACTACGCGCTGGCGGTCGAAGGCGACACGGAGACGCCGCTGCCGCTGCGATGAGGTCTCCGTTCGCCTACAGCCCGCGGCCGGGACCGCTGCAGAGCGCCTCTGCCGGCGCCGCCGTCGCGTACCTGGGGGCGCTCGTCGCGGTCGCCTTCGTCTACTCGAACCCGATCGTGCTCGCCGCCACCGGCTTCGCCGCGGTGCTCGCTGGGCGCATCGCCGGCGCGCGCGCGGCGGTTCGCGCCGCCCTCTGGATGGGCCTGACGCTCGCGCTCTTGATCGTCGTCGTCAACGTCCTCGTCGTCAGCCGCGGTGAGACCGTGCTGGTGCGCTGGGGAAGCCTGCCCTGGTTCAGCGACGTCGTCACCGCCGAGGCGCTCGTCGCCGGGGTCGTCCTCGGTCTGCGCGCCGCCGTCGTCATGGTCGTCTTCGCCGTCTACTCGGCCTGCGTTAACCCCGACCGAGTGCTGCGAGCGTTGCGTCCCTTCGCCGGCCGCTCGGCGCTTACCGCAACCCTCGTCTCCCGCCTCGTGCCGGTTGCGGCGGCGGACGCCGCCCGCCTGCGCGACGCCGCCCGCCTGCGTGGCCCAGCTGCCGCGCCAGTCGGCCGCGCCTCGCTCGCCCGCCGCTTGCTCGCCGGCTCGCTCGACCGCGCCGTCGACGTCGCCGCGACGCTGGAGTTGCGCGGCTACTCGCTCCAACCCACCAGTTCTCCGGCGGGTGCAACGCGCTACGGGTCCCAGGGGCGCCAAACGCGTTTCACTTCCGCGCGACGGCGCTCGCGCTATGACCGCCGCTTCTACGCGGTCGGCGCCGCCGTCCTCGCCGTCGCGATCGCCGGCAAGGTCCTCGGCGCCGACGCCTTCGGCGAATACCCGACGACCGAGATCGGCAGCGGCGCCGGCACCCTCGCGGTCGCGGTCATCGTCGCCCTCAGCGGCCTGGCGCCCCTGCGCCGCCACCCGCGGCGCACCACCACCCGCCTCCCCCGAACTGCATCAAATTCTCTACCTGCGGGGATGAGAATTTGATGCAGTTCGGGGGAGGAGCCTGTGTGGGCGCCCGGGTGACGCCGGCGCTGGCGGTCGAGGGGCTGACCTACGCTTATCCGGAGGCGGGAGTGCCGGCGCTGCGCGGGGTCTCGCTCACCCTCGAGCGCGGCGAGTTCACCCTTCTCGCCGGCCGCTCGGCCTGCGGCAAGTCGACCCTGTTGCGCGCCGCCTGTGGCCTCGTCCCGCACTTCCACGGCGGCGAGATCTCCGGCGGGGTGGAGGTTGCCGGCCTCGACGCGATCGCCAGCGGCCCGGGCGAGCTTGCCGCCGCGGTCGGCTACCTGGCCCAGGACCCCGAGACCCAGGTCGTCTCGACCACGGTTGCGGCCGAGATCGAGCTGCCGCTCGAGATGCGCGGCGACCCGGCCGCCTCCCGCGCCCGCGCCGTCGAGGAGGTCGCCCTCGCCCTCGCCATCCCGCACCTGCTCGGGCGCGCGGTGGACACGCTGTCTGGGGGGGAGCTGCAGCGGGTGGCGCTTGCCGCCGCTCTCGTCACCCGTCCCCAGTTGGTCCTCCTCGACGAGCCAACGTCCCAGCTCGATCCGGTGGCCGGCGACGAGCTGATCTGGCTCCTGCGCCGCCTCAACGAGGAGTGGGGGGTGACGGTCCTGCTCGCCGAGCACCGCTTGGAGCGCTGCCTCGCCGCCGCCGACCGGGTGATCGCGATGGACGCGGGAGCGATCGCCTTCGACGGCGACCCGCGCGACTTCTTGGCCTGGGCGCAAGGGTCGGATGAAGCTCTGGAGACGCCCGCCGCCAAGCTGTTCTCCCTCGCCGGCCTGGAGCCCCTCCCCGTCGGCGTCCGCGACGCCCGCCGTCAGCTCGCGTCGAGAAGCGCTGCCGCTGGAGGGGAGGCGGGCCCCCTCCGCACGGCTTGTACTTTTTCGTCAGCAACCTCGCGGCGCCAGCAATCCAGCTCTCCGCCGCAAAAGTTGAGTACGGAGGGGGCCCGCCTCCCCTCGACTCCAACGCTCCGAGCCCGCGACCTCTGGGTCGAGCTGCCCCGCGACGACTCCCCCCGCGACGTCCTCCGCGGCCTCGACCTGAAGATCGCCGGCGGCGAACGCGTCGCCCTGATGGGCCGCAACGGCGCCGGCAAGAGCACCCTGCTGAGGACCGCCGCCGGCCTGGTCGAGCCCGTCCGCGGGGGGGTCGAGGTTCCCGCCGGGATCGCCCTGCTCACCCAGAGCCCGGGCGACTACCTCGTCCGCGAGCGCGTCGGCGACGAGCTGCCGGGGGGCGCCGGCCTCGCGGCGCTGCGGGTGGTCGGCCTCGAGCACGCCCTCGACGCCGACCCGCGCGACCTTTCCGGTGGCGAGCGCCAGCGCCTCGCCCTGGCGATCGCGCTCGCCGGCCACGCCGACGGCGAGGAGCTCCCCGGCCTGGTCGCCCTCGACGAGCCGACGCGCGGCATGGACCGCGCCCGCAAGGACGACCTCGCCGCCTTGATCGCGGCGCTGGCTGGGCGCGGCGCTGGCTTGCTCGTCGCCACCCACGACGTCGAGTTCGCCGCGCTCTTCGCCGAGCGCGTCGTCCTCCTCGGCGACGGTGTCGTAATCGCCGACGGCTCCACGGCGGAGGTGCTCTCCGGCGGCTGGTACTTCGCCACCGAAGTCGCCCGCGTCCTCAACCTCCCCGGCGTAATCACCCCCGCGCAGGGCGCCAACGCCCTCCGCCAATCCGCTGACTTCGCCTTTATGGGGCGTATTGGAGCGACAAACGCGAAGTCAGCGGAGGGGGGGAGGGGGGGAGGGGCCTGATGTCGTGGCAGCTGGCCAGCTTTCTCATTCTCGCCGTGGTGCTGCTCGGCGGCTTTGCCTGGTATGAGCGTTCGCGCCCGCCCGCGCAGGTGGTCGCCCTCGTTGCCGCGCTGGCCGCGCTCGCGATCGCGGGCCGGATCGCCTTCGCCGCCTTCCCCAACGTCAAGCCGACCACCGACATCGTCGTCTTCGCCGGCTACGCGCTCGGGCCGGCGCCCGGCTTTGCCGTTGGCGCCCTCGCCGGCCTGGTCTCGAACTTCTGGTTCGGCCAGGGCCCCTGGACGCCGTGGCAGATGGCGGGCTGGGGGATGTGCGGGGTGATGGGGGCGGCGCTCGCCCTCGGCGCCCGCAACGCCGGTCGCCTCACGCTTGCCGCGGTGTGCGGTTTCGCCGGGATCGCCTACGGTTTGCTCTTGAACTTCTCGCTGATGGCGACCTACGGTGGAGATCTATCGCTCGAGCGCTTCCTCGCGCTGGAGGCGCGCGCGGTCCCCTTCGACGTCGCGCACGTCGTCGGCAACGTCGCCTTCGCCCTGCTCGCCGGCCCGGCGATGGTGCGGATGCTCGTCCGCTTCCGCCAGCGCTTCCAGTGGCGCACGCCCGCCCTCGCCAGTGGCGTCTTGGTCGCGCTGCTGCTGCCCTCGCTGTTGCCGGCCCCGGCGCGGGCCGCCACCGCCGTCGAGCGCGCCACCACCTGGCTCGAAGCGGCCCAGAGCAGCGACGGCGGCTTCGGCGCCTCGCCGGGGGGCGACTCGAGCGCGGCGCAGACGGGCTGGGCGATGCTCGGCCTCGAGGCGGCCGGCCGCAACCCGCTCGACGTGACCAGCGGTGGCGCCAGCCCGGTCGACTTCCTGCGCGGCAACCTCGACGAAGTGAGCAGCGCCGGGGACCTCGCCCGTACGATCGTCGCCCTCGAGGGCGCCGGCGTCGACTCGCGCTCGTTCGGCGGCCGGAACCTGGTCAGCGCCCTGCTCAAGCGCCGCAGCGCCAACGGCTCCTACTCCAACTGGCCGGGGACCACCTCCTTCGCCGTGATCGCGCTGCGCGCGACCGGCGCCAGCGGCAGCCTCGACGGCACGCTCTCCTGGCTGGCCAAGGTCCAGAACAAGGACGGGGGCTGGGGCGACGTGCCGGAGCAGTCGAGCAATCCCGACGTGACCGGGTCGGCGATGCAGGCGATGCCCAGCGCCAAGCCGAGCGCGGATGCCCTTCTCTACCTGCGCAAGCACCAGCACTCGAACGGGGGCTTCGCCCTCGGCGGCAGCGGCATCGTCAACTCGCAGTCGACCGCCTGGGCGGTGCAGGGCATGATCGCCATCGGCGCCGATCCCAGCTCGACCCGCTCCGGCGGCACCAGCGCGCTGGATTACCTCGCCGCCCGCCAGGCCGGCGATGGCCACTACCGCTACTCCGAGTCGAGCGACCAGACCCCGGTCTGGGTCACCGCCCAGGTCCTCGTCGCCGTCGCCGGCGACTCGCTGCCGATCGCGCCGCCGCCGCGCCGGCCTGCCCCGACCACTAGCTCGCCCTCGAAGTCGACGCCGCCGCCCTCCTCCTCGGGTGGCTCGACCGGACCGCTCACCGGTCCCGCCGCGCCGCCCTCGGGTGGCGGCAGCGGGTCCGCCGGCGCCGGGGGGGTCCCGACCGCGCCGCCGAGCGGGGGCCGCACGCCCTCCGGGCCGCCGGTGCTGGAAGGCACGCCGGAAGGCACCGTCCCCGAGGGCAGCGAGCCCGAAGCGGCGGAATCGCCGTCGGCCGCGTCTGAGCCCGTCAGCAGCTCCGGTTCGAGCCCCTCGCCCTGGGTGCCGATCGGCATTGGCGCCGTTGCCACCGCCCTCGCGGTCGGGCTCCCCTGGTGGCTGGGCCGGCGCTTCGCCTGGTAGTAGGGGTTTGGGCGGCTATGTTGGGGGCGTGGACGTCGAGACCGCGATCCGGACCCGCCGCACGCACAAGGCCTACGGGCCCGAGCCGCTCTCCCGCGCGGAGATCCTCGAGCTGCTCGAGCTGGCGCGCTGGGCGCCCAACCATCACCTGACCGCCCCCTGGCGCTTCCGCGTCGTCGGGCCGGCGGCGCTGGCGCGGCTGAAGCAGGCAGCCGGCCCCGAGGGAGCGGCGAAGCTCGACCGCGCCCCGACCCTGATCGTCGTCTCCTGCGCGCTCGGCGCCGATCCGATCCAAAACGAGGAGGACCTGCACGCGACCGCCGTCGCCGCCTACATCGTCTTGCTTGCCGCTCACGCCCGCGGTTACGCGGGCTACTGGCGCACCCCGGGCCTGCTGCGCGAAGTGAGCGGCCGCCGCGCCGTCGGCCTCTCCGACGACGAGCGCACCGTCGGCCTGCTGCACCTCGGCCACCCGCGCCAGAGCAAGGAGCCCCCCGAGCGGCCCCCGATCGAGCAGGCGACGGAGTTCCTCGACTGATGCTCTCGCGCGCAGCAGCGATGGAGGCGATCGCCGGCCAGCGCTTCGAGGTCGTGGTGATCGGCGGCGGCATCACCGGCGCCGGCGTCGCCCTCGACGCCGCCTCGCGCGGCTACTCGGTGGCGCTGCTGGAGCGCGGCGACTACGCCGAAGGCACCTCCAGCCGCTCCTCGAAGATGGTCCACGGCGGCCTGCGCTACCTGCAGAACCTCGACCTCGGCCTGGTCCGCGAGGCTCTGCTGGAGCGCCAGCTGATGGTCCAACTGGCCCCCCACCTCGTCTACCCGACCCCCTTCCTCGTCCCGTCCTTCCCCGACGAGCGCCGCCAGCGCGGCATCGGCCTCGGGCTCAACATGTACGACGTGATGGCGACGACGCGGGTCGGTCGCAGCCGCCGCGAGATGCGCTCCGCCAGGGAGGCCGACGAGGACTGCTACTGGTCGCCAGACCGCCACCGCACGGTCGACCGCGACGAGGTGCTGGAGCTGGTGCCCTCGCTGGCGCCGCGCGACCCCAAGAACGCCTACCTCTTCTACGACTGCCAGACCGACGACGTCCGCCTCGTCCTCACCGTGCTCGGCGAGGCCGAGCGCTTCGGCGCCGTGATGCTGAACGGGGCCGAGGTGACCGAGGTGCTGGAGCGCGAGGGCCGCGCCGGCGGCGTCGCCTTCGTCGAGGCTGGCTCAGGCGAGCGGATCGAGGTCGAAGCCGACAACGTGGTCAACGCCACCGGCGTCTTCGCCGATCGCATCCGGCCCGAGGAGGTGATCGAGGAGGAGGACGTGCCGCGCATCTCGCCCAGCCGCGGCACCCACCTGCTGATCGACCGCGAGAAGCTCTCCACCGGCACCGCCGCCTGCATCGTCCCGGCCGGCGAAGGGCGGGCGATCTTCGCCCTGCCCTGGTACGGCCGCACCCTCGTCGGCACCACCGACAACGACTTCGAGGGCGACGTCGATCACCCGCGCCCCGGCGGCGAGGACATCGCCTACCTGCTCGACGCGGTCAACGAGTTCTTCGGCACCGGGCTCGGCGCCGGCGATCTGGTCGGCGCCTACGCCGGCGTGCGGCCGCTGATCGCCACCGGCGACCCGAAGAAGTCGGTCGACATCTCGCGCCGGGCGGAGCTGTACGAGACCTCCTCGGGGATGCTGACGATAACCGGCGGCAAGCTGACCACCTGGCGGCGGATGGCGAAGCAGACGGTCGACCGCCTAGTCGAGCGCGAGGGCCGCGAGGCGCCCTGCCACACGGCCGAGATCCCGCTCGGGATGGAGGCGCGCCCGGAAGACCTGGAGGCGCCCCAGGGGGTCGGCCCCGAGGCGCTCGACCAGCTCGCCTTCCGCTACGGGCACGCCGCCGGCAAGGTGCTGGCGCTGGCGCGGGAGGACGCGAAGCTGGCGCAGCCGATCGTGCCGGGCCGCCCCGACCTGCTGGCCGAGGCCGTGATCGCCGCCCGCCACGAGCAGGCCCGCAGCGTCGCCGACGTGCTGCTGCGCCGCACCAGGCTCGGGCTGCTCGCCGCGCCGCAACTGCGCGACACCGCCGTGGCGCGCGAGGTCGCCGCGGCGATGGGAGGCGAGCTCGGTTGGTCGCGCCGCGAGGTCAAGCGGGCGGCCGAGGCCTGGCCGGCGGCCGCGGCGGAGGCGGGGATCGATCCCGCCGGATCGCCCGTCGAGTCGCTGCAATAACCTGCGACGACCATGACTAAGACTGAGCTGGAGTCCAAGCACATCGCCGAGCTGCACGCACTCGCCGCCGAGGCGAAGGTGCCGCGCTACCGCATGCTGCGCCGCGAGGAGCTGATCGAGAAGCTGAGCGACGGTGAGGGCGGCGCGTCCCGCGCCGGCGGTTCGCCGGGAGAGAAGCCATCGCGTGAGCGGCCACGTTCGTCGCGGCCCCGCCGCGAGCGGGGCGGAGGCGGCGGTCGGGAGCGCCGGCCGCGTGAGCGCCAGGAGCGCGCGGATCGCGAGGAACGCGAGGAGCGTCCCGCCCGCGAGGAGCGATCTGACCGCGACGAGCGCCCGCGCCGCGGAGAGCGTGTCGCCGCCGAGGAGGTCGCCGAGCCAGAGGCCCGGCGCGAGGCCGCCCCGGCGCCTGCCCCGGCCGCCGAGGCACCCGCGCCCAAGCGCAGACGCCGCCGCCGACGCTTCGGTCGCCGTAGCAAGTCGCTGCGGGTCAGTGACTTGCTGACGCCGCCCCCGGGCCGCCAGTCACTCGTCTATGGCGAGGGTCGGGTGGGCTGCACGGCGCTCCTGCGCGAGATCGCGGCCGAGCTTGGAGAGGGCTCGATCGCGTTGCTGATCGATCCCAGCCCGGAGGAGCTGGCGGACTGGAAGCGCGAGGCGCCCGAGGCCGAGCTGGTGGTCGCCGCGCAGGCGCGCCACGCCAGCGACGCTCTGGCCCAGGCGCGCCGCCGCGCCGAGGGCGGCGAGAACGTCACCCTCCTGGTCGACTCCCTGACCCGGCTCGAGGACGTCGAGACGGCGAAGGAGGTCTTCGACGGGGGCTTGGGGCTTACGAGCTCAGGCTCGCTGACCGTCGTGGCGGCCTTGGAGCGCCTGCCCTGATGCGTGGCGCCGCTCAGCGCCGGTAGGCGATGCGGCGCCAGCTCGGCTCCTTGGAGAGCTCGATCAGCTCGGAGCTGCGGTCCGGCTGGACGTAGCCGAAGGTCTGGGTGCGCTCGTCGAAGACGATGTCGAGCTCACCCTCCTTGACCCGCTGGTCGAGCCAGGCGCCGCGGAAGACGAGGCGGCGCAGCCAGTGCACGAGGCTGCGGTTGGCGGGGCCGACGAGGTCGTCCCAGTTGTCGTTGATGTGCTCGCCGAGGCGCGAGCTGGGCTCGGCGATCTCGCCGGAGACGGCGAGGTCGAGGAGGTCGTCGAGCTCCTCCTGGCTCAGGCCCTGGTCGACGAAGCCGAGTTTGACCGCGGCCTGCTCGACCCGCTGTCCGAAGTCCTCCTCGTTGAAGGCGAAGCGCAGCTCCCCGTACTCGAGCACGTAATCGGAGCCAGACTCGTAGTTCCCTCGGCGGGTCGTTTTCTTGTCCATGAGTTGAAGCCGTCTACCCTCACAAGCCCGGTGAGAGCAGGTGCTGGATCATGCCGATCATCGTAGTCCGATGCCTGCGCCGGGCCGTGCCTGAAACAGCGTTTGCACCTGGCGCGGCCGGGCATCGGGGCGACGAACGATGATCGACCTGCACTGCCACATCCTCCCCGGCGTCGACGACGGCGCCCTCGACCTGCGCGACAGCCTGGCGCTGGCGCGCCAGGCCAGCAACGACGGGATCGAGCGCGTCTGCGCCACGCCCCACATTCGCCACGACCACGACGTGCGGATCGAGGAGGTGGCGGGCAGGGTGGCGGAGCTGAACGCGGCGCTGGCGGACGAGGGCCTGCCGGTCGAGGTGCTGCCGGGGGGCGAGGTGGCCGAGACCGCGGTCGGGGGCCTGAGCGATGAGGAGCTGGCGCTGGTCGCGCTCGGGGGCGGTTGCTGGATCCTGCTCGAGCCGGCGCCGGGCCCGCTCGGCGACGCGCTGCTCGCTCGCGTCGCCCACCTCGCCGAGCGCGGCCACCGGGCGCTGATCGCCCACCCCGAGCGCCACCTCTCGGCCGACATGTACGAGCGGATCGCGGCGCTGATCGCCGCCGGCGCCCTGGTCCAGGCGACCGCCGACTTCTTCCTGCGCGAGCGCACGGCGGCGGGGATGCGCGCCCTCGCCGCAGCCGGCCTAGTCCACGTCCTCTCCAGCGACGCCCACTCCTCCCACGGCGGCCGCCCCCTGCACATGCGCGAGGCCTTCGAAGAGCTGGGCCGAGTCGAGTCCATGACACCGCACCTGGAGTGGATGCGCGATACCGCCCCGGCAGCGATCGTCGCCGGCAACGAGCTGGATCTTCCCTTTGGTCCCGCCGTCTGAGACTGGCTTGCTGGGGTGGCTGGGGGTGGCTGGGTGAACCCTGTGGTACCCCGCGACGAATCACAGGGCGCAAACCAAAAGGCGCTCCGAGCCGCCCCGTAGCTCCCAGAGCTTCCGAGCTTCGAGGCGGCCCCGAAGCTCGGAAGCTTTAGGCGGGTCCGGGGCCGCTTAGGCGCTTCGAAGCGCAGGCTCTTCGCAGTTCGAGCGGTATTGAGAGGGCATGGCGGGTGTGCCTCTGCGGGAATGTCGCCGCAGGCGGCCGCCGCACTCGTGTTTCTAAGCGCGGGCATAGCCCGCGCTCTCAAATTGTCGCTAAGCCCGCGCTCCGCGCGGGCGTGCGACATCAATT
>DASZSJ010000066.1:0-4970 GCA_035548675.1 Solirubrobacterales bacterium | reverse complement strand
TGCCGAGTGTCTGGTTTGCCACCGTATACGTGGGTCAACTCAACACTCGACACCGCGGGCTCGCCCAAAATCGCCTGTCGGTCGGCTTCTGCCTCTTCCTGGGTCCGTTGCTGACGAAATTCGTGGAATCAATCATCTAGGAGGGATTGGCGAAACCCCCGCGCACGTCCGGCGCCGGCGGACGCTGCGCGCTACGGCGTCCTCAGTCGGCCGAATAGCGGCTGCTATTCGGCCTCCCTGCGTCCTTGTCCCGCTTGGCCCGGCGCTCGCCGGCCGCACACGCGGGTTTCGCCAATCCCTCCTAGCTATAATCCCGCGACTTCCGGCCCTGGTGTGGTGAGCAAACGCCGCCGCACTTGGGCGTTTTTGGGTCTAGGAGCCGTTTTGCGGCCGTTCTCAATCCACTAAAGCGAGGTCGTGCCAAAGTGAGTCGCCAGTCCGTCATCACCCCCGAGGGTCTCGAGAAGCTCAAGGAGGAAATCGACCACCTCTCGACCGTGAAGCGGCGCGAGGTCGCCGAGCGGATCAAGGAGGCGCGCGAGTTCGGCGACATCTCCGAGAACGCCGAGTACGACGACGCCAAGAACGAGCAGGCGCTGCTCGAGCAGCGGATCGCCCAACTCGAAGAGCGGTTGCGCCGCGCCACCGTGATCGACGAGAAGGGCCTCGGCACCGACGAGGTCCAGTTCGGCTCGATCGTCCACGTCAAGGACCAGAAGACCGGCGACTCGCAGAAGTTCCAGATCGTCGGCTCGACCGAGGCCGATCCGCTGGAGCACAAGCTCTCCAACGAGTCGCCGATCGGCAAAGCGCTGATCGGGCACAAGAGGAACGACATCGTCACGGTCGAGGTGCCGCGCGGGCCGAAGAAGAAATTGAAGATCACCAAGATCGAGACGGCGTAAGCCGATCCCGACAGGGGTTCCGCTTAACTTTTTCGAGAAGCGGAGTTGGCTGGCGCCCGGGCGGTGCTCGCGAAAAAGTACAAGACGCTCCACCCCTGCCGGGATCGGCTTTCATCGCCCCGATAGGCTCGCGAGCTACTAATGGGTGGGACTGAAAAAGCTGAGCTCTCCGATGTTCTTCGTGACCGTCGCGAGAAGCTCGAGAAGCTGCGGGGCGCCGGGATCGATCCGTTTCCGCCGGAGTTCGCGGAACGGGAGGAGATCGGGGAGGTGCGGGCGGCGCACGAGGGGCTGGCGCCGGGGGTGGAGACGGACTCCAGGCATCGCGTCGCGGGGCGGTTGGTGGGGCGACGGGGTCACGGCAAGGCCTGCTTCCTCGACCTGCGCGACGCCAGCGGGCAGATCCAGCTGCACGCCCGCGAGGACCTGCTTGGCGAGGAGGCCTACCGGGTCCTGGTCGAGCTCGACCTCGGCGACATCGTCGGCGTCGAGGGCACGGCGATGGCAACGCGGCGCGGCGGTGAGCTCTCGCTGGCGATCGACCACTGGAAGCTGCTGGCCAAGAGCCTGCGGCCGCCGCCCGACAAGTTCCACGGCCTCGAGGACGTCGAGACGCGCTACCGCCAGCGCGAGCTCGACCTGATCGCCAACGAGGAGAGCCGCCGCCTCTTCACCCTGCGCGCCCGCACCGTCAGTGAGGTGCGCCGATATCTCGACGAACACGGCTTCGTCGAGGTCGAGACGCCGGTCCTGCAGCCGCTCTACGGCGGCGCCCTGGCGCGGCCCTTCACCACCCACCACAACGCCCTCGATCGCGACTTCTACCTGCGCATCGCCACCGAGCTCTACCTCAAGCGACTCGTCGTCGGCGGCATCGACCGGGTGTATGAGCTCGGCAAGGACTTCCGCAACGAGGGCATCTCGCACAAGCACAACCCCGAGTTCACGATGCTCGAGTGGTATGAGGCCTGCGCCGACTACGAGGCGACCGCCCGCCGGGTCGAGCAGATGGTCGCCGAGGTCGCCGAGCGGGTCCTGGGGACGACGGTGGTCGAGCGCGACGGCGGCGCGATCGACTTCGCCCCGCCCTGGAACCGGATCAGCTTCCGCGACGCGATTCGCGAGCGCAGCGGCATCGACATCGCCGCGCACCCCACGCGCGAGGCGCTGGCGGCGGCGATCGGCAGCGAACCCGACCCCGAGGAGGGTTGGGGAAAGCTCGTCGACGGCCTGCTCTCCAAGCACGTCGAGCCGCACCTGGTCGAGCCCACCTTCGTCCTCGACTACCCGGTCGAGCTCTCGCCCTTCGCCAAGTCCCATCGCAGCGAGGAGGGGCTGGTCGAGCGCTTCGAGGCCTTCGCCGGGGGAATGGAGATCGCCAACGGCTTCAGCGAGCTCAACGACCCCGACGAGCAGCGGCGCCGCTTCGAGCAGCAGGCGGAGGAGCTCGCTCGCGGCGACGAGGAGGCGCAGCCCTACGACGAGGATTTCGTCGCCGCGCTCGAACAGGGAATGCCGCCGACCGGTGGGGTCGGCATCGGCATCGACCGCCTGGTGATGCTCCTCACCGGCGCCAAGTCCGTCCGCGAGGTCGTCCTCTTTCCCGCCATGCGCACCTAACCCCCACCGCTTCCGGTGGGCCTTTCCTCCACATGGGGGAGATAAAGCGCACCGGAACGGGTGGAAAGGCCGCTCTGAGCGCTTTTTTGCGGCGGCGGGCCGGGTCGGTGCGCTCGGTATCCTCTAAGGACTGCATAGGCGCTTACCGATAACCGAAGGGCGTCACCGAGACTTACTCGACCGCGCCGCGTTGAGTAGATAGAGAGGCTTTTTGTTCGAGCGATTCACAGAGCGAGCCCGCCAAGTAGTGGTCCTGGCCCAGGAAGAGGCGCGCACGCTGAAGCACAACTACATCGGCACCGAGCACATCCTGCTCGGCCTGCTGCGTGAGGAGGAGGGTCTCGCCGCGCGGGTGCTCGAGTCCCTCGACATCACCACCGAGCGCGTCCGCTCGCAGGTGGTTCGCATCGTTGGTTCCGGCGAGGAGGTTACCTCCGGTCAGATCCCGTTCACGCCGCGCGCCAAGAAGGTGCTCGAGCTCGCCCTGCGCGAGGCGCTTTCGCTCGGCCACAACTACATCGGCACCGAGCACATCCTGCTCGGCTTGGTGCGCGAGAACGAGGGCGTCGCCGCCCGCATCCTGCTCGACTTCGACGCCGACTCCGACAAGATCCGCAACGAGGTGATCCGCATGCTCTCCGGCCCCGGCGGCCGTCGCCAGGGCAGCGGTCCCGGCACCGCCGGCTCGGGTGAGGGCAAGAAGTCCTCGAAGCTGCTCGACCAGTTTGGCCGCAACCTGACCAAGCTCGCCGAGGAGGGCAAGCTCGACCCCGTGATCGGCCGCGAAACCGAGATCGAGCGGATCATGCAGATCCTCTCCCGCCGCACCAAGAACAACCCGGTGCTGCTGGGCGAGCCCGGCGTCGGCAAGACCGCCGTGGTCGAGGGCCTGGCCGCCCGCATCAACAAGGGCGAAGTCCCCGAGCTGCTCAAGAACAAGCAGATCTACACGCTCGACCTGGCTGCCCTGGTTGCCGGCTCGAAGTACCGTGGCGAGTTCGAGGAGCGGCTGAAGAAGGTGATGAAAGAGATCACCCAGCGCGGCGACATCATCCTCTTCATCGACGAGCTCCACAACCTGGTCGGGGCCGGCGCCGCCGAGGGCGCGATCGACGCGGCCTCGATCCTCAAGCCGGCGCTCGCCCGCGGTGAGCTGCAGACGATCGGCGCGACGACGCTCGACGAGTACCGCAAGTACCTCGAGCGCGACTCGGCGCTGGAGCGCCGCTTCGCCCAGATCAAGGTCGACCAGCCCTCGGTCGAGGACACGGTGAAGATCCTCGAAGGGCTGCGCGAGCGCTACGAACAGCACCACCGCGTCAACATCACCGACGACGCGCTGGAAGCCGCCGCCGAGCTCGCCGACCGCTACATCTCCGACCGCTTCCTGCCCGACAAGGCGATCGACCTGATCGACGAGGCCGCCTCGCGGATGCGGATCAAGAGCATGTCGGCGCCGCCGGTCTACCGCGATCTCGAGGAGGAAATCGAGACGACGCGGCGCGACAAGGAGGCCGCGATCGAAGCGCAGGAGTTCGAGAAAGCGGCGAACCTGCGCGACACCGAGCGCCAGCTGACCACCCGCAAGCGCCAGCTCGAGGACGAGTGGGCCGAGGGTGAGAACGGCGAGCGCCCCGACGTGGGCGAAGAGGAGATCGCCGACATCGTCTCGATGTGGACGGGCATCCCGGTCTTCAAACTGACCGAGGCGGAGACGCAGAAGCTGATCCGCATGGAGGAGGAGCTGCACAAGCGGGTGATCGGCCAGGAGGTCGCGATCACCGCCGTCTCCAAGGCGATCCGCCGCTCGCGCGCCGGGATCAAGGACCCCAAGCGCCCGGCCGGCTCGTTCATCTTCCTCGGCCCCTCCGGGGTCGGCAAGACCGAGCTCGCCCGCACGCTGGCCGAGTTCCTCTTCGGCGACGAGGAGGCGATGGTCCGCATCGACATGTCCGAGTACATGGAGAAGCACGCGGTCAGCCGCCTGGTCGGCTCACCGCCGGGCTACATCGGCTACGACGAGGGTGGCCAGCTGACCGAGGCCGTGCGGCGCAAGCCGTACTCGGTGCTGCTGCTCGACGAGATCGAGAAGGCGCACCCGGACGTCTTCAACATCCTGCTGCAGATCCTCGAGGACGGGCGCCTCACCGACGCCCAGGGCCGCACGGTCGACTTCCGCAACGCGATCGTGATCATGACCTCGAACATCGGCGCCGCGGAGATCTCGAAGAACACCTCGATCGGCTTCACCGTCGCCGATGAGACCGGCATGTCCTACGACGACATGAAGAACCGGATCATGGGCGACCTGAAGAAGGTCTTCCGGCCGGAGTTCCTCAACCGGATCGACGAGGTGATCGTCTTCCACAAGCTGGCCAAGGACGAGGTCAAGGAGATCATCGACCTGATGATCAACCGGGTCCGCGTCCAGGTCGCCGAGCACGA
>DASZSJ010000065.1:0-11592 GCA_035548675.1 Solirubrobacterales bacterium | reverse complement strand
ACTACGAAAACCACCAGGGCGAAGGGTCGAGCCACTCCGTTCATGCCTCGCTTGGGGTTTGGGGTCTTCACTACGGCTGTGAAGGGCCTTTCTGTGAAGTAGTCGGCGACGAAGGCGGGATGACCGGAGGGTTTGACCTGGGTTGATTCGAGACCCTCGGCCCGGTGATTGCGCCGGGCCGAGGGCCGATCGAGCCGGAACTTGACGTTCGCGCTCCGATATACGAACATACGTTCGTATGGAGGTCGCCTGTGTCCTGATCCCCGATCCCGCGCTCACCGACCCGCTAGAGGCCGGTGAGCTGACCGAGTTGCTGCTGCGCCGACTGGAGAGGATCGGCGCGGCGGTGGAGTCGGAGCGGGTTGGGGAGGCGTTCTTCGGCCTCGATGGGTTGCGTGGGATCCATGGGGGTGGGAGCGCGGGGGTGCTGGCGGCGGCGCGGCGGGCGGTGGAGATGCGGGTGCGGATCGGGGTTGCGCCCACCCGCTTCGCCGCTTTTGCCGCCGCGCGGAGGGAGGCGATCGTCCCGCCGTCGCAAGCGGGCGACTTCCTGGCTGGGCTTCCCGTCTCGGCGCTGGCCGGCAGGCTCGGGCTGCCGCCGCGCGAGGCGGGGGGCCTGGTCGAGACGCTGCGGCGGCTGGGGATCGAGCGACTGGGTGAGCTGGCGGCGCTCTCCCACGACCAGATTGCCGATCGCTTCGGCATGGTGGGGTTGGAAGCGCTCTGCCTGGCCCGGGGCGAGGACTCGCCGCTGCGCCCGCGCCCGCCGCACGAGGACCTTGCGGCCGAGGTCGAGCTGCCGGAGGGAGCCGCGGGTGGACAGCTCGAGCACGCCTTGAAGCTGCTCGTCGCCAGGCTGCTTGCCGCACCGCAACGCAAGGGGAGAACGGTGCTGGGGCTGCGCCTCGGCGCCGTGCTGTGCGGCGGTGGCAGCTGGAGCGTCGATCAGGGAGTGGGGCGGCCGACCGCCTCGGCAAGGACTCTGTGCGCGCTGCTGACGACGCGCTTGGAGAAGCTGCCGGGACCGGTCGCCGCCCTGCGTCTTCGCGCGCTCGCGCTCGGCCCGCCGGTCGGCGATCAGCTCGAGCTCTCGGTACGCGGCTCCGAGCACCGTCGCCGCCGCCTCGGCGCCGCGATCCGCGAGGTGCGCGCCGCCCAGGGCGGCGACGCGCTGCTAACGGTCGTGCCGCTCGATTACACCTCACGCCTGCCCGAGCGCTGGGCGATGCTCGCCCCCAGTCCGGACCGATGAGCCCGGGCCTGCGGCGGCTGTACGTGCCGCGATCGGCGCGGGTCGAGGCCGACGAGGGCGGCAGGCCGACCACGGTTGACGGTGCCCCAGTCGAGGCGGTACGCGAGGAGTGGGTGGTCGAGGACCGCTGGTGGACGCCGCATCCCCTCGGCCGCCACTACTTCGAGCTGGCGCTCGCCGACGGCCGCAACCTGGTCGTCTTCCGCAGCATCGCCAGCGGGCGCTGGTACCGGCAGCGCGGCTGATGGCCGGCCGGGCGCCCTACGTCGAGCTGCACGCTCACTCCGCCTTCTCCTTCCTCGACGGGGCCTCGACCCCGCGCGAGCTGGCGCGCACCGCGGCGGAGCTCGGCCACACCGCTTTCGCGCTGACCGATCACGACGGGGTCTGGGGATCGATGGAGTTCGTCGGCGCCTGCAAGGAGCTCGAAGACTGTGGGGAAGGCGAGCTGCGGGCGATCACCGGCGCCGAGCTGACGGTGGAGCTGTCGGAAGCCCAGTCCGCGGCACCGTACGCTCACCTCGCCCTGCTGGTCGAAGACGCGAGCGGCTACCGCAACCTCTGTCGCCTGCTCACCGCCGCCCACGCCCACACGCGCGACGGGGCGCAGCGGAGCGGCGGCCAACCGTCGGTGACGCTCGAGCAGGTGGAGGAGCACGCCGCGGGCCTGGTCTGCCTCTCCGGCTGCGCCGGCGCCGGAATGCTCGCCGCCGCCTGGGAGAGGGGCGACGCGGCGGGGGGAGCGCGGGCCGCCCGGAGGCTGCTGGGCGCCTTCGGGCGGGAGCGCTTCCGCATCGAGCTGCAGAGGCCCTTCTGGCGCCGCGACCGCGCCCGCAACCGCTGGCTCGCCGGGCTCGCCGGGCGGCTCGGGGTGCCCGCCGTCGCCACCGGCAACGTCCACTCCCACGGCGGGAGGGAACGTGCCCGCCTGCAGGACGCCCTCGTCGCGATCCGCCTCGGCATGACCCTGGAGGAGTCCGAGCCGCTGCGCCGCGGCAACCGCAGCTCGACCCTCGCCTCGCCGCGGAAGATGGCCGAGCGCTTCGCCGACCACCCCGACGCCGTCGCCGAGACCCTGCGGCTCGCCGAGCGGCTCGAGTTCGACCTCAGCCGGGAGCTCGGTTACCGCTACCCCCGCGAAGAGGACCCCGGCGCCGACCGCGAGCTGGCCGAGCTCTGCCGGACGCTGCTGGCCAGCCGCTACCCGGCGCGCTCGCCGCACCGACCGGAAGCGGAGGCGCAGCTCGAGAAGGAGCTGGCGACGATCCGCGCCCTCGGCCTCTCCGGCTTCTTCCTCCTCCATCACGATCTGCTCGAGCTCGCCCGCGAGGTGGCGCTCGAGGTGCGCGGGCGCGACTCGGCCCGCGCGGCCCTGCCTCCCGGCCGCGGCCGCGGCTCCAGCGTCAGCTCGGTCGTCTGCTACCTCACCGGCCTCTCCCACATCGATCCGATCGCGAACAACCTCAACTCGAGCCGCTTCCTCAACGAGGAGGTCGGCAAGACGGTCGGGGCGACGATGCCCGACATCGACCTCGATTTCCCGCGCGACATCCGCGAGGCGCTGATCCCGCGCGTGCACGAGCGCTACGGTGTCGACCGCTCGGCCCTGGTCGCCGCCTTCCCCACCTACCGCCCGCGCGGCGCGGTGCGCGATCTCGGCAAGGCGCTCGGGCTGCCGCAGGAGGAGATCGAGAAGGTGGCGGGGATGGTCGGCTTCCACGAGCGCAGGGGGGAGATCGCCAAGGACGTGCTGGCGGCGATCGGGCCCGAGCGGGTCGCCTCGCCCCGTTGGCAGGCGCTGCTGAGCCTCTGCAAGGAGATGATGGGCCTGCCCCGCCACCCCTCCCAGCACTCAGGCGGCATGGTGATCTCGACCCGGCCGCTGATCGACGTCTGCCCGGTCGTGCCGACGGCGATGGAGGGGCGGCAGATCGTCCAATGGGACAAGGACTCCTGCAACGATGCCGGCTTCCTCAAGATCGACCTGCTCGGCCTCGGCATGCTCTCCGCGGTCGAGCGCTGCGTCGAGGAAGTGGGGCGAACGCGGGGCGAGTCGCTCGACCTCTCGCGCATCCCCTATGACGACGAGAGGACCTTCGAGTCGATCCGGGCGGCGGAGACCACCGGCGTCTTCCAGATCGAGAGCCGCGCCCAGATGTCGATGCTGCCCCGCACCCGGCCGGAAACGCTCGACGACCTCACCGTGCAGGTGGCGCTGGTGCGGCCGGGGCCGATCCAGGGGGGCGCGGTCCACCCATATATAGAGCGGCTGAAGCAGCGCCGGGCGGACCCCGAGGGTTTCGAGGCCCCCTGCGAGCACCCGCTGCTGGCGCCGGTGCTGCGCGACACGCTCGGAACGATCGTCTTCCAGGAGCAGGTGATCGAAGTGGCGATTGCCCTGGCCGGCTTCAGCGCCGCCGCAGCGGACTCGCTGCGCCGGGCGATGAGCCGCAAGCGCTCGGCCGAGGCGATGCGGGGGCACCACGACCGCTTCGTCGCCGGGGCGGGGAGTAAGGGAGTCCCCGTGGCGGTGGCGGAGAGGGTCTGGGAGCAGATCCAGGGCTTCTCCGGTTTCGGCTTCCCCAAAGCGCACTCGGCCGCCTTCGGCCTGCTCGCCTACCAGTCGGCCTGGCTGCGAATCCACCGCGCCCCCGAGTTCCTCTGCGGCCTGCTCAACGAGCAGCCGATGGGCTTCTACCCGCCCGACGCGCTCGTCCACGAGGCGCAGCGCCGCGGCGTCCAGGTGGTCGGCCCCGACGCCAACCGCAGCCGCGTGCTCTGCCACGTCGAGCCGATCGAAGGCGAGCTCAGCGTGCGGATCGGGCTCGGCTACGTCAAGGGCGTGCGTTCCGAGGAGATGGAGGGCCTCCTCGCCGAGCGCGAGCGCAGCGGCGACTACGCTGGCGTCGCTGACCTCGCCTCGCGCTCCGGCACCGGCCGCGACGGCCTCGAACGCCTCGCCTGGGCCGGCGCCCTCGACGACCTCATCCAGCACCGCCGACGGGCCGAAAGCGTGTCGATATGTCACGGTTTCGGCCCGTCGGCCCCGGCCCCGGGGTCGGCGGCGGGCTGGGTGGGGAGGCGGGAGGCGCTCTGGGAGGCTGGCGGGGCGGGGATTGGGGAGGGGGTGCAGATGGCGCTGCCGCTGGAGCCGCCGCGGCCGCCGCAGCTGAAACCGCTGAGCGACTGGGAGCGGTTGATCGCCGACTACCGCTCGTTTGGGATCACCCTCGACGCGCACCCGCTGGGCCTGATGCGGGACGACCTCGAGCAGGGGATCCGCTCCAGCGCCGAGCTCGAGCGGGAGGAGAACGGCGCGACCGTCGCGGTGGCCGGCTTCGTCGTCGCCCGCCAGCGCCCCCAGACCGCCAACGGGGTCGTCTTCATGCTGCTCGAGGACGAGCTGGGGACCGTCAACCTCGTCGTCCCACCGCCCGTCTACGAGCGCTGCCGCGCCGCCGTCCGCGCCGCGCCCCTGGTGCGCGCGGGGGGCAGGCTGGAGCGCCACGAAGGGACCACCAACGTCGTCGTCTCGGCGGTAGCCGAGCTGAGCATCCCCAAGGACTCCGCCCAACGGGAGCACGGCGCGGACGGCGCACCGGGGCAGCCTTCCTCGGCCCGACCGGCCAAGCCCCGCAAGCGCGGCGCCTCCCGCCAACCGTTGCGCGAGCACGCCGTCGCCGAGCTCCGCGCCGTCGCCCCCGACGCCCATAGCTGGGGGCGCCGACGATGACGCGATTGGTCGATTCAGCCCGGGAGGGTGTCCGCCGCCACCGGACGTGCGCGGGGTTTCGCCAATCCCTGCTAGGCGGTCTGCAGCGCCGACTCGACCCCCGCGCACTCGCACGGTTCGGGCATCGGGAAGAGGCGGAGGAAGCGCTTGGCCGCCTGCTTGGAGCCGTCGAGCTGGGTGGCGCCGGAGGCGAGTGCCTCCTCGAGCGGGAGCTGGCCGGTGAGGACTGCGGCAAGGGTCGGGGCATCGGCGACGGCGATCGCGGCGGCCGGGTCCTCGGCCGCACCGCGGGCGAGCTCGATCTCACCCGCGTCGACCTTGACGCGGAACGGTTGCTCGCCGATTCGCAGTTCGTAGGTCGCCGTCATCTCCGCGGCCGCTTCCGGGTTAAACAGCGAGCGCAGGGCAAGGACGATCGAGTCGGGGCCGATCTCACGCGACTCGGGCGGGATTGGCGAGCGCGCGCCCCAGGCGCCGAGCTTGGTCACGATTGGCTCCAGCTCCCGCCCCCACTCGGTCAACTCGTAGACGGTGGAGGCCGCCGGCGGAGGCAATTTGCGACGCTGTATGACGCCGTTCTGCTCGAGTTCGCGCAGGCGCTCGGAGAGGATGTTCGAGCTGGCGTGGGGCAGACCGGTACGCAGGTCGGTGAAGCGCTTCGGGCCGAGCAGCAGTTCGCGCACAACCAGCAGCGCCCAACGCTCGCCGACGACGTCGAGGGCGTAGGCGAAACGACACGCCTCTCCGTATGAGCGCTTTCTCGCCATGCGACGAAGTTTACAACTAGTTAATACGGATAAGCAAGGAAGTAGTTGTTTTTTTGAACCATTTGCTAGAGTGACCACTCGCTCAAGCCGAGGACAAGGAGGCCTAGATGACCGCCGCAGCACCGACAGCCAACCAGGCCACCCAGGCCGAGCACGACCACAATCGCTGGCTCGCCCTCTACGTCCTCTGCGCGGGGGTGCTGATGATCGTCCTCGACGTGACGATCGTGAACGTCGCCCTGCCGACGATCCAGGACAGCCTCGGCTTCTCCCAGAGCGACCTGACCTGGGTGGTCAACGCCTACCTCGTCCCCTTCGGCGGCCTGCTGCTGCTCGCCGGGCGGCTCGGCGACCTGCTCGGCCAGCGCAAGATGTTCCTGATCGGCCTCGCCGTCTTCACCGCCGCCTCGCTGCTCTGCGCCGCCGCCGAGAACCAGGCGATGCTGATCGCCGGCCGCTTCTTCGCCGGCGTCGGCGGTGCGCTCTCCTCGGCGGTCGTCCTGGGGATGATCGTGACGATGTTCCCGGAGCCGCGCGAGCAGGCGAAAGCGATCGGCGTCTACGGCTTCGTCGCCTCCGCCGGCGGCTCGATTGGCCTGCTGCTGGGCGGCGCCCTGACCCAGGCGATCAGCTGGCACTGGATCTTCCTGATCAACCTGCCGATCGGCATCGCCACCGCCTACGGGGCGCTGCGCCTGGTCGAGAACAGGCCCGGCCTCGGCTTCCAGGCCGGGGCCGACATCCCCGGCGCGGCCCTGATCACCAGCTCGCTGATGGTCGGCGTCTACGCCATCCTCGGCGTCAGCGAGCACGGCTGGGGCGCGCCCCAGACCCTGATCCTCGGCGCGGTCTCGCTCGCGCTCGGCGCTGCCTTCATCGCTCGCCAGGCGCGGATCGAGAACCCGCTGATGCCGCTGCGCCTCTTCCACTCGCGCAACGTGGTCGGGGCCAACGTGATTCAGGCCTTCCTGGTCGCCGGCATGTTCGGCATGTTCTTCCTCGGCGCGCTCTACCTGCAGCGGATCCTCGGCTACGACGCGCTCGAGGTCGGCCTCGCCTTCCTGCCGACGACGATCGTGATGGGCACGCTCTCGCTCGGCTTCTCGGAAAAGCTGATCATGCGCTTCGGCCCGCGGCGGACGCTGATCCCCGGCGTGATCATGGTCGGCATCGGCCTATTGCTCTTCGCCCGCACCCCGGTCGACGGCGACTACGTCACCGACCTGCTGGCACCGCTGCTGCTGGTCGGCCTCGGCGTCGGCACCTCCTTCCCCTCGCTGATGACGCTGGCGATGTCGGGGGCGACGCCGGAGGATTCGGGGCTGGCCTCGGGCGTGGTCAGCACCAGCATGCAGGTCGGCGGCGCGATCGGCCTCGCCGTGCTGGCGACGCTGGCTGCACAGCGCACCGACGACAAGCTCGCCGACGGCGCCGGCCAGCTGGCGGCGCTCAACTCGGGCTACCACCTCGCCTACGTGATCGGCGCGATCCTCGTCGCCGTCGCGGTGGTGGTCGCCGTCACCGTCCTGCGCGAAGTGCCGATGCCCTCGCCCGAGGAAGCGGCGGCGCACGCGCACGCCGGCGAGCAGGAGCCCGAGCCGGCTTACTCGGAGGCCTGAAGCGAGAGCGACTCCCCGGGCCGCAGCACGCGGGCGCTGACGCCGAGCTCGCGCGCTGCGGCCTCGAGACCGGCCCAGGCGAGCCGCCGCAGCTCCACCGCTACGGCGCCGGGGCCGACTCGAGCACGCCGAGCATCTCGGTGACGCGGCAGACCAGCAGGCGCTCCTCGTCGATCTCGACCCAGACCCCGGCGGAGGCGGGGAAGACGACGTGGTCGCCGGGCTGGACCGGCATCTCGACCCCGACGTGGCTCCACCAGTCCAGGCCGGGGCCGATCGCGAGCACGATGCCCTGCTGGGGCGGCGGCTCGTGACTGCCGGGTGGCACGACCAGGCCGGAGCGGCGCACCCGGTCGGAATCGAGCTCCTTGATCACGATCTGGTCAAAGAGCGGCCGCAACTGGTGGCGGACCGACTCGGTCGGGTCTGGAACCTGTGCCGTGCTCATCGGTCCCATAAGTCTGCCCCATCCCGCCGGCGATGTCGCGCTTTGCACCACCACCCGAGAGCAAATGCGACATCGCCTTTGGAGTCGGGGGAGGTGGCGCGCGGCGAAGCGGCGCTCCGACGGTGCCCGCACGGCGACGTTCTCGCCTGCGTGCGGCATTCGTCTCTTTCAGGTGGTGAAACGTCAATCGGGGTCGGGTACGAAACGGTCGTAACCCGAAGAGCAGGGAAGGAGAAACAGAGATGGGAGCCATGACCCCTTTGCATTCGAGGCGCCTGGCGGGAGCACTGCTGGTTTTCGCGCTGCTGCTGGCCGTCGCCTTTGCCGCCCCGGCCAATGCCGCGCGCTACGTGTCGCTCGGCGACTCCTACGTCGCCGGCCCCTTCATCCCCTATCCGGTGCCACCGCTTGGCTGCCTCAAGTCCAACCACAATTACCCGCACCTGGCGGCGGGGCGCATCGGAGCGCTGAAGGACCCGAGCTGCAGCGGGGCCGAAACCGACGACATGACCAGCCCGCAGGCCGTCGAGCCCGACGGGCCCAATCCGCCTCAATTCGACTCGTTGAGCGCGGGCACCGAAGTGGTCTCGCTGACGATCGGCGGCAACGACATCGGCTTCGCGGAAATCGCCCGCAGCTGCATCACCCTCAACCCCTTCAGCTCGCCCTGTCGCGACCGGTACACGGCGGGCGGCAAAGACCAGATCGCCGAACGGATCGCGGCGACGGCGCCGAAGGTCGCGGCGGTGCTGCGGGGCATCCACATCCGCTCGCCGCAGGCGCGCGTCTACGTGCTCGACTACCCGGCGATCTTCCCCGAGGCCGGCAACGGTTGCTGGCCGCAGATGCCGATCTCCTTCAGGGACGCGCCCTACCTGCGCGCCAAGCAGCAGGAACTGAACGCGATGATCGCCGCCCAGGCCGTGGCCAACGGCGCCACGCTGGTCGGCTGGTACGCGGCCAGCATCGGCCACGACGCCTGCAAGAGCAGTTCGGTGCGCTGGGTCGAACCGCTGGTGCCAAACAACCCGGCGGCACCGATCCACCCCAACCTGCACGGCATGGAAGCCGCCGCCGCCGCGCTTGTCACGGCGTTCAAAGCGGGTTAGCGCCGGGCCATCGCGGAGTCGAGGGCCCGCGCGATCTGGCGCGGGTCTTCGACCTGGGGATAGTGGGCGAGCTCCGGCAGCTCGCTCACCGTCACCCCCGGCCGCAGCTGGCGCAGCGCCACCAGCACGGCGATGCTCGCCACCGGATCCTGCATCCCCCAGGCGAGGCTGAGCGTGCCCGGCCACTCGCGGATCGCACCGTGCCAGCGCGCGGCATGCGTTTCGCGCTGGTCCATGTAGGAGACGAGGCGGTGGCCGAGGGTGCGACCGCCGTTGTGGCAGACGAGCGCCCACTGGTCCGCCGCCTCCGCCTCGCTCAGCGGGTGGGCGGTTGAGAAGACCGAGCCGAACTGGTGGCGGAAGAGGCGCTCGCTGGAGAGGCGGGCGAGCAGCGGGCCGAGGCGGCTGCGCAGCGCCCGCTGCGCCGGCGTCGGGCTGGCCGCCTCCAGCACCATGCTGCCGTTGAAGAGCAGGATGCCGGCGAGCTCCATCTCCAGCTTCCCCTCCAGGTCGCGCGCCATCAGCTCGTTGGCGACCGAGGTGCCCATGTCGTGCGCGAGGACGAAGACCGGCCGCCCCTCGCCGTGGCGCCGCACCAGCTCCTCCGTCAGATCGGCCTGCCAGAAGAGGCTGTAGTCGTGGTCGCGCGGCTTCGCCGAGAGGCCGAAGCCGAGGAAGTCGAAGGTGAGGACGTTGGCGCCGGGGAGCAGCTCGAGCAGCAGGCGCCAGTCATAGGAGCTGGAGGGGAAGCCGTGCAGGAACAGGAGCAACGGCCCCTCGCCGGGCTGGCGGAAGGTGTGGATCGCGTAGTCGCGGAAGTCTTCCCGCTCACCCCGCGCCCGCCAAGCGCGGACCCGCTCGGTCAACTGCGCATCCGCCATCGATCCACCTCGGCCCCGGTCAATCGCCGAAGCGCTTGACGAAGGCGAGCGCCTTCTCGGCGACCTCGCGCCAGCCGTGGTCGATCGTCAGCGTGTGGCCGCGCCCCGGCATCTCGACGTGCTCGGTGACGCCGGGGTTGTGGCTCTGGATCTTGTAGGCGGCCCTGCTCATCGCCGGCGGCACCGCGTGGTCCGCCTCGCCGGTGAAGACGAGCAGCGGCCCGCGCTCGGGGCTCTTCGTCTCCACCTTGGTCTCGGCGCTGGGGTTGAGGTTTGCCATCGCCGCCTGGAAGAGCGGCTTTGCCGGCGCCGCCACGTGGTGGGTCTCATACAACTCGCGCGCCTCCTCCTCGGGGACGGCGTTGGCCCAGCTGTAGCGGAACTGCTCGAAGCTGAGGGTGATGGCGCGACCCTTGTTGAGCGGGTTGCGCAGCGCCGGCAACGCCGTGCGCAGGGCCGGGATCGGCAGTGGCAACACCCCTTTGATCGGGGCCGGGTCGACCGCCACCGTGGCGAAGGAGAGCCCGCGCCCGGCGAGCGACTGCGCGATCAGGCCGCCGAAGGAGTGGCCGATGACCGCGGGCTTGCGCTGAAGCCCCTCGATCACCGCGGCGAAGTGGTCGACGACCGCGGCGACGCCGACGCCGGCCAGAGCCTGCGGGTTCGCTCGCGCCGCCTCGACCGAGTCGGGGTCGCCGGGCCAGCCCGGCGCCAGCGGCGCGTAGCCGGCCTCCGCGAAGAGGTCGATCCAGCTCTGCCAGCTGCTCGGCACCAGCCAGAGCCCGTGGACGAAGACGATGGGAGCCTTGCCCGACTCGTTCGCCCGTTTGACCTGCTCCGCCTCGGCCTGCGTGATCGTCGCCATGCTCACGTCCTTAGGTGAAATTTCTTTCGCATCGTCAAATAGACGAGCGCGGGGGTCGATGAAGCGTCCATGTTCTCACCCCGAAGCAAGTCCAAGCCCGCGCGGATGCGCTCCGCGGCCCTCCACCTGATCGTCGCGCTCGCCCTGCTGGCGTTGCCGGCGGCCGCCGCGGCGGAACCCGCGCCCGGAGAGCTCCCCCAGCTCGCCTTCGAACCGGGCAGCCACGACTTCGGCCTGCTCGAAGCGAACCGCGCCAACGGCGAAGCGACGCTGCAGCTGCGCAACGTCGGCGCCGTCCCGGCGCCGATCTACTCGCTGGAAGTGACGGGCCCCGACTCCTGGGCCTTCTCCTCCAACGGCAACGGCTGCTTCAACCACCCGCTCGAACCGGGTGAGTCCTGCAGCGTGCAGGTCTATTTCTACCCCCAGGACACGCGCGCCTTCTCGGCTCAGCTGCGCGCCACGACCGAAGGCAACGTCAGCGCCAGCGCCGAGCTCAGCGGCGAAGGCGGCCGCGCGACCCTTGCCGCGGTCACCGACCCGACCAACTTCGGCTCGGTCCGGGTCGGCTCCGGCGCCGTCGTCCGCACGATCGA
This sequence comes from Solirubrobacterales bacterium, assembly GCA_035548675.1. Classification (GTDB taxonomy): domain Bacteria; phylum Actinomycetota; class Thermoleophilia; order Solirubrobacterales; family 70-9; genus VRUE01. The sequence continues at coordinate 322 of DASZSJ010000065.1, read as the reverse complement.
CCTCGTCAACAAAGGCAACCTTCCCGGCGGCTTCTTCATCGCCGTGATCTCCGGCGGCGCCGTCGGCAGCTTCCACCTGCTCGACGAGAACTGCACCGGCGTCATGCTCAGCCCGGACGCGCACTGCAATGTCCAGGTCAGCTTCGCGCCGCTCGGTACCGGCGCCAAGACCGCCCGCCTCTTCCTCGTCGGCGACGGCGACGGCGGCACCCAGATCACGCTCAGCGGCGTCGGCCTCGAGCCCGAGCCGCCGCCGGCGCTGGCCGCAGCGGCGGGGACCGCGACGGCTCCGGCCGGCAAGCCGCGCCGCAAGCATCGCGCC
>DASZSJ010000064.1:0-8418 GCA_035548675.1 Solirubrobacterales bacterium | reverse complement strand
TCGCGACATTCCCGCAGGGCCACACCCGCCATCCCCTCTCAACGCCCGTCCGAGCTGCGGAAGCTTCCCGCTTCGAAGCGCACCCAAGCTACGGAGCCACGGGGCGGCTCGGAGCAGACTCGGTCTGTTCCCTGTGGTTCGTGGCGGGGGTGTCGGGCGTCCTGTGGGGGAATGTCGCCGTCAGGCGGCCGCTGCACTCGTGTTTCTAAGCGCGCCCTTCGGGCGCGCTCTCAAATTGTCGCCAAGCGCATGCTTCGCATGCGCGTGCGACATCAATTCCCCCACAGGATGCCCGAGACCCCCGCGGGTACCACAGGGTTCACAACCGCCCTAGACGCCGCCCAGCCCCCGCTCGTAAACCCGATACCGCTTGACGATCTCCCCGCTCATCGCCTCCAGGCCCCGGTTCATCGCCTCGTTGGTCTCCAGGATCCAGCCCGCCTCGCCGTGGTCCTGCCCGGCGTAGACGGCGGTGTCGAAGTGCTCCACGTAGAGGGAGGCGGCGACGCCGGTGTGCTGGTGCTCGGGCTTGACCCCGAGGAAGCCCACGCGCACTTGGTCGCAGATCCGGTTGCGGTTGAGGAAGTGCCACCAGCCGAAGGGCAGGATCCGCCCCTTCATCCGCTTCAGCACCTGGTTGATGTCGGGCAGCGTGATCGCAATGGCAATCGTCTCGCCGTCCTTTTCGGCGACCATGAACCAGTCGCGCGAGAAGACCAGGTGCATGTCCATCGCGTAGGCGTCGAGGTCCTCCTTCGAGTAGGGGACGAAGCCCCAGTTCTCGGCCCAGGCGGCGTTGTAGATCTCGGCGAAGCGATCCATCTCCTTCCGCAGGTGCCGCCGTGACATGCGGCGGATCGTGACGCCGTGCTCGCTGCGGGCACGCTGGTCGAGCTCGAAGAGGACCGGCAGCATGTCCTCGCGGTCGCTGATGTCCAGGGCCCAGGAATAGAGGTCCATCGCCTTCTCCAGGCCCGCCTCCTCGCAGAGCCGCTGGTAGTAGGGCGGGTGCCAGGGCTGGCGGATCAGCGGCTCCAGCTCGTGACCCTCGATCAGCACGCCGCTCTCCTCGTTCATCGAGAAGTCCATCGGCCCGACCATGCGCTCACAGCCGCGCTGGCGCAACCAGTCCTCGGCTGCGGCGAGCAGCGCCGCCAGCGCCTCGGGGTCCTCCTCCAGCTCGAGGAAGCCGAACATTCCCCAGCGGCTGCGGTGGAACTCGTTGAAGGCGTTGTCGACCTGGGCGCTGATGCGACCGACGACCCGCTCGCCGCGCAGCGCCAGGAAGTACTCCGCCTCGCCGTGCTTGAAGTAGGGGTTGAGCCTGCGGCTGAGGAAGAGGCGGCGCTCGAGCTTCAGCGGCGGGATCCAGGGGGTGCCGGCGTGCAGCCGGTAGGGGAGGTCGATGAAGCGCTTCAGGTCGCGCCGCGAGCGGACCGGGCGGATCGTCACTTCTGCCATCGAGCCGCAACCTACACTCTGGCCATGAGCGAGACAGCCAGGATCCCCGTCGACGTCTTCGAGAAGGCTCGCAGCCACGACCGCCTCGAGCAGCTGGAAGCGGCGAAGCAGCACGACCTCCTCCCCTACTTCCGCTTGCTCACCTCGCAGGCCGGCCCAGTGGTCGAGATGGAGGGCCGCGAGACGATCATGCTCGGCTCCAACAACTACCTCGGGCTGACCGGCGACGAGCGGGTCAAGCAGGCGGCGCGCGATGCGCTGGAGACCTACGGCACCGGCGTCACCGGCTCGCGGCTGCTGAACGGGACGACGCCGCTGCACGTGGCGCTGGAGCGCGAGCTGGCGGAGTGGATGGAGGCTGAGGACGCGATCGTCTTCTCGACCGGCTACCAGTCGAACCTGGGCACGATCGGGACGATCCTGGAGCCGGGCGACACCGTGATCGTCGACTCCGGCGACCACGCCTCGATCCTCGACGGCTGCCGCCTCTCCGGCGCCAAGCTGCGGCCCTTCCGCCACAACCGCATGGACAAGCTGGAGAAGATGCTGCAGCGCGCGGCTGAGGACGGCGGCGGCGTGCTCGTCGTCGTCGACGGCGTCTTCTCGATGGAGGGTGACGTCTGCGACCTGCCTCGCATCGTCGAGCTCTGCAAAGGCTACGGCGCGCGGCTGATGGTCGACGAGGCACACGGCGCCGGCGTGCTCGGCGCCCGCGGCGCCGGCGCCTGCGAGCTCTTCGGGCTGGAGGGCGAGGTCGACTTGCGCATGGGCACGTTCTCCAAGAGCCTCGCCTCCTGCGGGGGCTTTGTCGCGGGGCCGGCCGACGTCGTCGAGTACCTGCGGATCTCCTCGCGCTCCTTCGTCTTCAGCGCCTCCGCCGTGCCGGCGGCGGTTGGCGCTGCGCTGGAGGCGCTGCGGGTGATCCGCGCCGAGGGCCCACGGCTCTTCGAGCGACTGCTCGCCAACGCCGAGTACCTGCGCGAGGGGCTGCGCCACCTCGGCCTCGAGGTGGTCGAGCCCGGCACCCTGCCCGACGGCACGGTGGCCACCACGCCGGTGGTGCCGGTCGTGGTCGGCGACGACTGGCAGGCGGTGCTGCTCTGGAAGGCGCTCTTCGACGCCGGCGTCTACACCAACGTCGCGATCCACCCGGCGGTCCCCCCCGGCGGGGCGCTGCTGCGCACGAGCCTGATGGCGACCCACGAGCGCGAGCACCTCGACGGCGCATTGGGCACGATCGCCAGAGTGGTCGAGGACTTTCCCGACCTACCCCGCTCGGGGTAGTTTCGGCAGCGGCCGAAAATCACGGGCATCGAAACAGCCACGAAAAAGATGCTCTTAGCGACTCCCCGGGGGCGTCTTTCCATCCGACGGGGTTGACGGTCGGCTCCCCGAAGGCATAGCTTGCTCCCGCGCCGACCGCATCCCGGGGCAGGGACGCGATGGTGGAGCACTCAACTCAGCCAGGCCGAGGGCGAGTCCTTCCGGCCCGGCGCGCAGAGCACCCAGTTAACCCATCCCCAAAGGGAGGAGTCCCAGTGGACGCTGTTTCGATCGCCCCTGTTCAGACCGCTTCCGCAGTACAGGCACCGCAGCACATGCAGGCCCTCGCCCGCGCCAACCGCGTGAGGCTGGCGAGGGCGGAGCTGAAGCGCTCGATCGCCCGGGGGGATGTCGACGCAGCAGACGTGGTCCGCGAGTGCCCGTGGGAGACCGAGAGCATGACTTTGGCCGAGCTGCTGACCAGCCAGCGCCGCTGGGGACGCACCCGCGCTCGCAAGTTCCTCGTCGGCCTCGCCCTCAACGAGAACAAGCGGCTCGGCACCCTCACCTCGCGCCAGCGCACATTGCTCGCCGGCGAGCTGTCCTCTCGCGAGTCCGTCCTGGTCTGACCCGTCGCCACGCCTAGGGAATCGCCACGCCCAGGGACGAGGGAGCAGCGTGGTGCTCTGCACGCGAGCGAGCGAGCGAGGACGCCACCTGGCGGCGCGTCAGCCGCCGAAGCGGCCGACCTTGAAGGAGAGCCCGCCTGAGGCGCGCTGGAAGGCGCGCCTCAGGGCGACGAAGGAAGCGAGAAAGGCGACGGCGCCGACGGCGAGGCAGATCGCGAGGATCAGGCCGCCGAGGTAGAAGAGCCCGCCGGTGACGAGGACGAAGACCGTCCCGGCCAGCAGCGTCGTGTGGGAACGGTAGCCGGCGAAGTGCTCGCGGGCGGAGACCTCGAGGCCGCCGAGGCCGGCGAGGACGACGCCAACCCCGATCGCCGTCTCGTGGCCACCAATCACCCCGATCGCCAGCATCACGATGCCGGCGAGGACGGTCAGCTCGGCCAGGGGGAAGTTCCCCCAGGGAGCCGGCGGCCGCTCCCCCGGTCCAGTCTTCGCACTCAACGGCCGCAAGCCGCCCGGATAACGGACATCCGGACGAGACCCTGACCCGCCACCAGCCCATCAGCATGCCGAGTGGACCGAGGCGGGGTCGCGAGTGCCAGTGGCCGCAGCCCGGCTCACCGACGTCGGCGCGGGAAATTCGCATCCACTTGTACTCGGCGGGGGCGACCAGCATCCGCTCGAGCAGCTCGCGGTTGCGCGTCTCCAGTTCGTCCTGCCGGCGCAGGGCGCGTCTGGCCTCGGCGATGCGGTCGGCGAGGGCGTCGCGGACGCGCTCCAGGTCCTCCAGGCCCGATACCCGCGGCGCACTCGACCCGGCGGGCACCTCAGTATCGATGGCGATGCGGGGGAAGGCCTCGGCGGCGAGCCCCGCGAGCTGGTGCTCGAGGCGGCCAATCTGCCGCCGCAGCTCGGCGCGGGCGAGGCGCTCGTCACCCCCCACTCGCAGCGCCGTGAGCGTGTCTCGGTCGAGCAGTTCCACCATAGAACCGCATCGAGTGTAGATCACCGCGCCAAAGCTGAAAACGAGGAACCGGTTAAGACAAGCGAGGGTCGGGGGGAACACCAACCACAGCTCGGCTGACTTCGCCTTTATGCGTGCTATTGGGCTACTAAAGGCGAAGTCAGCGTTGGGATTGATGGATCTAGGAGGGATTGGCGAAACCCCGCGCACGTCCGGCGCTCGCCGGGCCGCACACGCGGGTTTCGCCAATCCCTCCTAGGCGTCGATCGCGGCGGAGGAGATCCAGAGCGCCTCGTCCACCGCCGCCTGCGGCACCCCCTTCACCTGCAGGGCGACGACCGCTATCCGCCGGGTCTCCTCGTCGACGGTGCGGTCCACCGGGCCGCCGCCAAAGAGCAGCCCCAGCGGAGCCCGGTCGTCGGCGATCGTCAGCGTCCCCTGCGCCAGCTTGGCCGGTTTGCCCGGCAGCGACTCGCCAGGGGCGGAGTCGCGAATGCAGAGCTCGCCCTCGATCCGCGCCGCGTCGAAGGCCCGCAGCGCAACCCCGGTCTCGACCGTGGCGACGGTGAGGGCGTCGGCGGGCATGCCGCGGCTGACGAAGGCGCCGTCGTGCAGCCGGTCGAGGGCGAGCTGCTCGACCGGCGTGCGGGTGCGATCGGGGTCGAGACCGATCTGGCGGAAGAAGACACGGTAGGCCCAGGGAATCGGGCGCTCGCGCATGTGGATCGCGTGCGAGCCGTAGAAGCGGTCAGAGAGATCGCGCAGGCGCCGGCGCACCGCGTCTGGGCTGCGCGCCATTCTGCCCTCGGTCTCGACCCAGGCGATGCCGAGGCCGGGAAACTCGGCAGCGATGTGGGGCGCAACCCAACCCTGGCGAGGGGGCGGCTCCCAGCCCAGGCTGGAATCGGCGGCCTCGGCCCCGGCCACTAGCCGGCCTCCGCCGCGCTGGTCGCCCGCAGCAGGCGGTCGACGCGAGCTTCGAGCTGACTCGCCGTTAGCTCGCTGAAGCTCGCGTCCTGGAGCGTGCCGCCCGGGTAGACGTAGGCAAACGTGGGACAACCGCCGACCCGGTAAAGGCTGGCAACGGCACCGTCGCGGTCATAGCCGACCGGCATCCGCCAGCCACGGTCGCGGATCAGGTCCCGGACGCTGCCCCGATCGTCGCGGATGTCGAGTGAGAGAAAGCGCACTTCCCCACCGTAACGTCGATTGACGCGATCCACCACATCCTGCTGTTCGACGCAGGTGCTGCCGCCGCGGGCGAACCAGAACGAGATCACCAGCGGCCGGTCGAAGAAGTCGCAGACGCGGATCGCGCCCGGGGTGGAGATACGACAGGCCGGCTCGCGGCGGGCCGACCGGGGGCACGGCGTTCGCGCCGATTCGCAGTCGTCCTGGGCGACGTTGGCGTCGCCTTCCAGCTGGCCGTCCGCCCGCGGCACGGCGAACTCCGGCAGTGGCCAACGGGCCTCCATCTTGTCCAGCCCGAGAGTTTCTTCGTCGTTGTCGCCGAGGGTGTTGATCGTCGCGATCACGATCACGGCAGCGAAGATAAGGCCGACGAGGAGCGAGTAGCGATCCCTCACCGCTTCCCCTCCAGCAGGACGAGCGCAGCCGGCAGCGCCACGATCACCCCGGCCAGCGCCACGCCGAGGTCGATCAGGGTGACGAAACCGAACTCGCGCAGCATCGTCACGTCACTGACGATCAGCACGGCGAAGCCGGCGATGACCGTCGTGGCGGAGGCGATCACGGCGGGGCCGGTACGGCGGTAGGCGCGGGCGATCGCCTCCCGCACCGCGCTGCCGCTGCCGCGCTCCTCGCGGAAGCGGGCGGCGAGGATGACGCTGAACTCGATCGCGATCGCGATCGTCAGCGCTCCCAGCGCAGCCGACATCGGGTTGAGCGGAATCTGGCTCACCCACAGCACCAGGGACGACCAGCCACTGGCGAGCACGACCGGCATCAGCGGCACGAGCGCGCGCGAGAAGGAGCGATAGGCGAGGAGCAGCACGAGTGCCACCGCGACGAGACCGGCCAGCGTCAGCCAGTAGCGGCTGCTCGAGAGGTCCGCGGCGGCGGCGGCCGCGATCACCGGCAGGCCGGCAAACCGCACCTTCACCCCGCGCGGCGGTCCGCCTGGCTCTCCGGGCTGACCGACCTGATCGCGCACCCGCTCGATCAGCGCCTGCTGATCCTCCAGCGACTGCGCCCGGATGCCGAAGCTGAGCAGAGCCAGGTGGCCCGGCAGGCCGGTCCGGGGGTCGACGGGGGCCAGTTGCGCGAGGTCGTAGGCGGGCAGTTCCCGCAGTGTCGCCCGTACGTCTGCCCGCGTCAGCTGCTCCTCCCCCCCGCCGCTGAGCAGGAAGTCCGAGAGCGCCGGGCCCGGGCAGATTTCCGCCTTCAAGCAGCTCGGGCGAGGGCCGCGGAAGCCGTTTTCACGCAGGACCCGCTGCTTGAAGTCCGCCATCCAGCGGATCGTCGCCGGACGTGTGAGGTCGGGTGCTTCGACGGCGACCTGCAACTGCCCGGAGACCCCGGTCGCATCCTGCACGCGCTCCAGGTCCTCGATCTCCCGCAGCCCCCCGGGCCCGAGCGAACGGATGTCCGAGACGGTCTCGATCTGGGTGCCGAGGCCCCAGCCCGCCAGCGCCAGCGCAGCGCTCACCGCCAGCACGCGGCCGGGGTGCGCCACCACCAACCCCACCACGCGCTCGAAGGAGACGAGCGGCTCTCGTGTGCCTCCCCCGGGCCTGAAGCTGAGCGCGGCAAAGCCGGCGCTGATAGCGAGGCCGAAGCCGAGCGCGATGCCGAGGATGAGCAGCCAGCCGAAGCCGCGAATCATCGGGATCGGCGAAAGCTGCAGGGCGAGGAAGCCCGCTGCGGTGGCAAGGCAGGCGACGGCAATGGTCGGGCCCGCGCGCTCGGCCGCCTCGCGGGCGGCCTCCAGCGGCCCCCTGCCCCCCGCCAGGGCCTCGTCGTAGCGAGCTTGCAGCTGGATCGCGTAGTCGACGACGAGGCCGATCAGGATCGGCAACGTCGCGATCGAGGCGATCGTCAGCGAGCCGCCGAAGAGCTCGAGCAGGCCGAAGGTCATACCCGCCGCCGCCAGCGCGAGCGCCAGCGGCAGCAGGCGCCAGCGCGAGCGGAAGACCAGCATCAGGGCCAGGCCCATGACCACGATCGCCACCGCGAAGAGGATCAGCAGGGCCTGCTTCAGCGCCCCCGTGATCCCCTCGATCACGACGGGGGCGCCGCTGATCGTGTAGGTGCCGCCACCGTGGAGGGCAAAGCACGCCTCGGGCTTTCCCTTGAATTCACAGGCCCTGCGCGGCGTCGTGTCCTCGACCGCAGCGCGGATCAGCTCCAGCGCCCGGCTGCGTTCGGCGTCGCTGAGGCCGGGGCGCAGGCGCAGGACGATCTGGGTCGAGTGGTCGTTGGGGAAGAGGTAGGCGAGCCGCGCCTTCGGCGTGCCGCGCGCCTGGCGCAGGTCGAAGACGACCGAGGCGAGGAAGTCGGGGTTGCCGATGCTGGGCGGGCTGGTGATCCCGTAGCGCGCGGCGATTCGGAGCAGGAATTCGCGCAGCTGCGCCGGCGGCACCGTCGCCGCCAGATGGCGCAGCTGCCTTTCGATTTGGATCACGGCCTCGTTGAGGAAGGTGCCGGGCCCGGCCAGGTACTTGACCGGGTCCAGCCGCGCCAGTTCGGTGCAGGGGCCGGGGATCGGCTCCGCCCCTTTCGGCACGTTGCCGGAGAGGCAGCCTTCGAGCCGCAGCAGGCGGCCGAGATTCGGGGTGAGGATCAGTTCCTGCAGGTCTCCCTCGGCGACGACGACTACCGGTTCTTCACCGAAAACTTCCCGCACCCGCTCGGTCGCCCGATAGCTCTCGCTGCCACGATCGACCAGCGTGTCGGTCCCCGCGTCGGTGGACAGCTGCGTAGCGGCAACCCCAGCTCCGATCGCGAGGAAAACCGATACCGCCAGAACGATCCGCGCATGCCGCACGGCCCAGCCCGCTATCGACGCCATTCAGCCGCTCCTCGCGCGGGTGGCATGGGGTGGGGGGGTCGAGGACAGCCCGTGGACTGCCCGCAGGCCCCCCC
>DASZSJ010000063.1:0-55921 GCA_035548675.1 Solirubrobacterales bacterium | reverse complement strand
CCCCCCCCCCCCCCCCCCCCCCCCGCAACGCAGTCGCGAGCTTCCAGGCCACCGCGGTCCCGCACAGCTCCTCGAAGGGATAACCCTCGTCGAGGCCTGGGTGCAGGATCGGGCAATCGGGCAGCTCGTCCCCAGCTTGGTGGTGGTCGGTGACCACCACGTCCATTCCGAGCTCCTTCGCCAGCGCCACCTCCTCCACCGCGGTGATCCCGCAGTCCGCCGTGAGGATCAGGCCGGTTCCCCGCTCGGCGAGCTTGCGCATGTTCTCAGCGCTGAGCCCGTAGCCATCGGTGAGCCGATCCGGGATCAGCCAGTCACAGTCGGCGCCCAACTCCCGCAGCGTGCTGACCAGGATCGTCGTCGCGCAGACGCCGTCGACGTCGAAGTCGCCGTGGACCGTGATCCGCCGTCCCTCTTCGATCGCGCCCAGCACAGCCTCAACGACCCGGTCCATCGCCTCGAACGCCTCCGGCGGGTGGGTCTCGTCGGCCGCCAGGAAAGCCCGTGCCTCCGTCACGGTCCGGTACCCCCGCCGCACCAGGGCGATCGCAACCGGCTCGCTCAGTCCCAACTCGTCCGCAAGCGCCCGCGCCTCCTCGAAGGAGTACGGCTCAGCCCGGTAAGCGCTCGCAACAGCTGACACGCCCGAAAGCTATGAACAGCAGCGGACGCAACAGCCCCCATTTCCGCTTCCGGTGCGCTTCATCCCCCTATATCGGAGAAAAGGCGAACCGGAACGGGCGCGGAAGCGCTGGATGCTCCAAGTGGGCCGCCCTCGCGGTGCTCGGTGCTGAGTGTTCGATTTGCCACCGTATATGGGGGTCAATCCAACACTCTATGGGGGTCGATCCAACACTCGGCACCACGGACTCGCCTGCCAGGCGGCTTCGGCCTCTTTCCATGCCTTCCCTTGCTCACGGAAATTCCGTGGAATCGGAACGGGGAGTTGGACGGAAGCGCTACTCGGCGAGCGCTTGCTGCTCGGCGCGGGCGCCGAGGAACCAGACGACGGCGAGGCCGATCGCGACGCCGGGGACGGCGACGAGGACCGTGCTGACATCGGTGTCGCCAAGGCCCTTGCCGCTGGCCGTGCCGACGATCGCGCCGAAGATGACCGCGCCGATGGTCGAGCCGAGGAAGGCGCCGATGATGCCCTGCCAGAAACGATCGGGCAGGAAGATCGTGAAGTGCCAGAGGGCGATGCCGGTGGTGAACCAGACCAGTAGTGCCATCAGATGACCGCCTTCATCTAGCGCTTCCTCCCGTGTTTGCGGCGTTGCTGGCGGCGCGCACGTCGCTTCTCGTTTCGTTCGCGCCGCGCAACCGTGGCCGGATCGCTAGCGGGGGGCTCGCCGTTGCTCGAAGGTTTGCCGCCGTCGCCCTCCACCGCTGGCTCCACCGTCGCCACGGCTCCCGCCTTGGGCTGGACCTCGCGCTGCGCCGCGACCTCCTCCTCGATCTCGACCTCCGCCTCGCCATCGTCGGCGAGCCGCGCCAGCTCGGTTTCGTCGGCGAAGGCGGGGACACTGCCCTCGAGCCCCGTGATCCGCTCGCGGCGGCGGACGAAGCCGGGCTCGCGTTCCTTCCAGGCGGTCAGCACCGGCGAGGCGATGAAGATCGAGGAGTAGGTACCGGAGACGATCCCGACCATCATCGCGAAGGCGAAGTCCTGCAGGGTTGCGCCGCCGAAGATCAGCAGGCACGTCACTGAGAGCAGGGTGGTGAAGCTGGTCGCCAGCGAGCGGGTCAGCACCTCGCTCATCGAGCGATTGACGATCTGCGAGAACGCGGCCCGCGGCATCCGCGGCATGTTCTCGCGTATGCGGTCGAAGACGATGATCGTGTCGTAGAGCGAGTAACCGAGGATGGTCAGGAAGGCGGCGACCGTACCGCTGCTCACCTCCCTCCCGGTCAACGAGTAGATGCCGGCCGTGATCAGGATGTCGTGGAAGATCGCGATCAGCACCGGCACGGCGAATTTCGGATCGAAGCGGAAAGCGATGTAGGCGCAGATGATCAGCAGTGAGAAGATCAGCGCGTTGCGGGCACTGTTCGCCACCGTCGTGCCGAAGGTGGGCCCGACGCTGGTGCTGTTGAAGCCGTTGGCCTCGATCCCGAACTCGCGCTCCAGCTCCTTCTGTATTTCGTTGATCTCGCTCGGTTCGAGCGTCTTGGACTGGATCAAGAAGGCGTTGTCGCCGAGGGCGGGGTTTACCTCTTTCTGCACCTCGCCGCCGGAGATGCCGGCCTTTTCCAACGCGTCGCGCACCGCTTCCTCATCGGTCGCCTTGACCAGGGCCACCTCGACCCGGGTGCCCGACTCGAAGTCGATGCCGAGGTTGAGCTGCTTGGTCGCCAGCGCCAGCGCGCCGACGATCAGGATCACCCCGGAGATCGAGAAGAACCAGCGGCTGGCGCCGATGAAGTCGATGTGCCAGCGGATGCCCTCGCTGCTCGCCCCGAGCGCGCTCGGCGAGCGCAGCAGGCGCGAACGGCTGATCGTGCCGAGCAGCGCCTGGGTGAAGACCACCGCGGTCAGCAGCGAGACGATCGTGCCGACGCCGAGCACGAAGGCGAAGCCCTTGACCCCCGCGGTGGCGAGCACGAAGAGGACGAAGGCGGTGAGCAGGGTGACGACGTTGGCGTCGATGATCGTCGCGATCCCGCGCCTGTAGCCAGCGGCGATCGCGCTCGACATCGAGCGACCCGCCCGTACCTCCTCCTTTATTCGCTCGAAGATGACGATGTTGGAGTCGGCGGTGACGCCGATCGTCAGCACCAGGCCCGCGATCCCCGGCAGGGTCAGGGTGATCGGGATCAGTTTGACCAGGGCGAAGAAGATGACCCCGTAGGCGGCAATCGCGGTCACCGCGACGAAGCCGAGGAAGCGGTAGAAGACGAGCAGGAAGATGATCGTCAGGGCGAGGCCGATCAGCCCCGCTTTGATGCCGTCGTGCAGCGCTTCGGAGCCGAGCGTCGCCGAGACCTGCGACTGGCTGATCAGGTTGAGGTTGATCGGCAGGGCACCGCGCTGCAGGAAGCTGGCCAGGTCCTGGGCGTCCTGGATCGAGTTGAAACCACCGGAGATCTGGGCGCCGGTCCTGCCGTCGATCCCGTCGGGGTTCTGCGCGTAGTTGATGATCGGGCGCGTCTTGACTTCGTTGTCGAGCACGACCGCGAAGTGGCCCGAGGTCGCTTCCGCCGCTTCCTGGCTGCTCGGCCCGATCGCCGAGGCGGCGCCGCGCTGGGCGATCCGCCGGGTGACTTCCTGGAAGTTCTTGCGGCCGTCGTCGGTGAAGCCGAAGGTGACGTTGGGCTGGCCGAATTCGTCGCTTTCCTGCTTCGGCCGGGTGATTTCGGTGCCGGAGAGGGCGGGATCGTCCTTCAGCGCGAACCAGCCCGGTTCGGCGTTCTCCAGCACCTGCCCGTTGGCGTCGCTGGGCTTTTCGGAGACGACGATCGTGCCCTGGGGAACCTTGAGCACGAGGCCGGCGTCAGCCGGCCGTTTGCGCCCACTGGCCGCGATGAAGAGGTCTTCGCGGGTGAACTCGGGACCGTCGATCAGCTTGTGCGGTTTTTTCTTCTCGAAGAGGTAGTAAGTAGTCGGTTGGCTGCATTTGGGGCAGGGCTGTTTGAGCTCCTGTTCGGAGGCGAGCTTGGCCGCCGCGTACTCGGTCGGGTAGGCGCCGGCGGCGATCAGCTGCTGGTTTTCGCGCTTGGTCGGCAGCCGCCCAGCTTCCTGCCATTCCTTGGTCGCTTCCTGCATCGGCCCCTTCGGCGGTTCGCGGCCCGGCCGGCCGCCGATCAGGAACTCGCGCCCGATCAGGTTCGGTTCCCAATCGAAGAAATAGAGGCGGGCGGGCTTGGTCGCGCATTCGGTCGCCTTGCCGACGCTGGTTGCACCGGGGATGCCGACCTGGATCTGGTCGCTGCCGACGCGCGAGACCTCGATCTCCGAGACGCCCAGTTCGTCGCAACCGGAGCGGATGATGTCCACGGCCCGTTCCATCGAGCCGTTATCGATCGTCGGCTGCTGCGGGGTTGGCCGTCCCTGGAGCACCAGTTGGACGCCGCCCTTGAGGTCGAGGCCGAGCTTCGTTTCCTTGTTGGCGATGACGATGCCCGAGACGGCAATCAAGCCGAGCACGAAGAGCAGGACGAAGACGTGTTTGCGCCTTTTGCCCATGCCCCGCTCAATCCTCCGGGGTGAGGACGATCAAGAGTCCCCCGTCGTCGTCGTAGGCCGGGAAGACGTCGGCGACCGCCTCCGCCGGGATGTCGCCCTCGGCGTTGACCGAGACCCGCTTGCCGAGCGAGCGCACGCCCCACTCGAGCGAGGTTTCGATCGGGTCCCCCGCGCTGTCGCGGTCGTCGCCCGGTACCCGTGCCTCCTCGCGCCATTCGAGACCGAGCACCTCCTGCACTGGGCGGCCGATCACGTCCTCGTCGGTTAGCCCGGTGAGCTCAAAGCTGCCCCGCCCCGCGTCAATCACGCGCGCCTTCTGGTCGCAGACGAAGAAGGCGGCGTTGGGCGCCGGGTAGTAGTCGTCGAGCAACTCGAAGACGAAGCCGAAGCCGCATTTGGAGCAGCCCTTCGGCCGCGCGCTGAAGCCCGCGGTCCGCTCCGAGCTGGCCTCCCTGTGGCCGCAGTTGGGACAGATGAAGAACGGCATCCCCCCGCAGGTTACTCAGAACAGCCTGTTCGCTCTCAGAAGAGGCTGTTCGCGCTTTCGGGCAGCGGCAGGCCGAGATGCTCGTAGGCCCTCGGCGTGAGCACGCGGCCGCGCGGCGTCCGCTTCAGCAGGCCCTGCTGGAGCAGGTAGGGCTCGAGCACGTCCTCGATCGTGTCGGCCTCCTCGCCGATCGCGATCGCCAGGGTGGAGAGGCCGACCGGCCCGCCGGAGAACTTGGTCGCGACGACGTCGAGCAGGGCGCGGTCGCTGCGGTCCAGCCCGCCGGCGTCGACCTCGAGCATGACCAGGGCGGCGTCGGCGACGCCGGCGTCGATCGCGCCGCTCTCCTTGACCTGGGCGAAATCCCGCACCCGCTTGAGCAGGCGGTTGGCGACGCGCGGCGTGCCGCGCGAGCGCTCGGCGATCGTGCGCGCGCCCGCGGCGTCGATCTCGACCCCGAGGATGCCGGCCGAGCGGACGATGATCTGGCTCAGGTGCTCGGGGCCGTAGTGCTCGAGCCGGTGGGAGAGGCCGAAGCGGTCGCGCAGCGGCGTCGTCAGCAGGCCGGCGCGGGTGGTCGCGCCGATCAGCGTGAAGGGCGGCAGCGGCAGCGTCACCGTGCGGGCGCCGGCGCCCTGGCCGAGCACGACCGGCAGCTCGCCGTCCTCCATCGCCGGGTAGAGCGTCTCCTCGACCGCGCGGCCGAGGCGGTGGATCTCGTCGACGAAGAAGACGCTGCCGGGCTCCAGCGCGGTGAGGAAGGAGGCGACGTCGGCCTTGCGCTCCAGCGCCGGGCCGGCGGTCTGCACCAACGGCACCCCCATCTCCGCGGCGACGATGTGGGCGAGCGAGGTCTTGCCCAGCCCTGGTGGGCCGGCGAGCAGGACGTGGTCGAGCGGCTCGCCGCGGCCGCGCGCCGCCTCGATGAAGATCGCCAGCTGCTCGGTCACCTGCTCCTGGTTGACGAAGTCGGCGAGGGTGCGCGGCCGCAGCGAGCGGTCGAGCTCCTCGTCGGGAGCGTCGGCCCGCGCATCGTGCACGCGGACGTCGTCGACGGCCGCCTCCTCCGCTCCCGCGAGGGCCTGGGAATCGGATATGGACAGGCCCTCGCTCCCGCCTCCGGGGACGGCCGGGGAATCCTCGAGGCCAGGGGTGCGAATCCTCTTTCCGCCGATATCGCTCATGCCTTGCTCCGCGAGGATCCCGCTTTGCGCAGGGCGGCGGCGAGCAGCTCCTCGGCGTCGTCGCCGTCGACCCCTTCCAGCAGCTGCTCGGCTTCCAGCGGCGCGTAGCCGAGGTTGACCAGGCCGTCGCGGGCGAGCCCCCGGGCGTCGGCCCCCTCGACGGCTGCGGCTGCGACCTCCTCCTCGAGCGAGCCGGCGACCTTCTCGCGCAGCTCGACGATGATCCGCTCCGAGGTCCGCTTGCCGATCCCGGGGACCGCCTGAAAGCGCTTGGCGTCGCCGGCGGCGATCGCCCGCAGCAGCTCCCGGCTCGGGCCGCCGGAGAGGGCCGCGATGGCGACCTTGGGGCCGACGCCGCTGACCGAGATCAGCTGGCCGAAGAGGTCGCGCTCCTCCTCGGAGGCGAAGCCGTAGAGGGAGAGCGAGTCCTCACGCGCGATCAGCTCGGCGTGGAGGAAGACCTCGTTGCCGGCGGCGGGGACCGCTTTCAGGGTCTCGGTCGAGACGGCGAGCCGGTAGCCGACGCCGGCGGCGTCGACGACGACGTGATCGGGCCGGCGCACCATCACCTCGCCCTTGACCGCGGCGATCATCCGGCCAGCCTCGCCGCGTCGCGCTCTTCTTCGACGCCCTGCACCGCGGCCTCGTGGCCGGCGGCGCCGCCGTGGCAGATCGCCACCGCGAGGGCGTCGGCGGCGTGGTCGGGCGTCGGCGGCTCGGGCAGCCCGAGCAGGGTGCCGACCATGCGCTGCACCTGCTGCTTGCCGGCGGCGCCGGAGCCGCAGACGGCCATCTTGATCGCCTGCGGGGTGTAGGTGAAGCAGCGCACGCCGCCCTGGGCGGCGGCGAGCATCGCCGCCCCGCTGGCCCGGCCGACCGCCATCGCCGAGTGCACGTTCTTGCCGAAGTAGAGATCCTCGAGCGCCATCGCCGCCGGCTGGTGCCACTCGATCAGCTCGGCCAGGGCGCCGTGGATGCGCTCCAGGCGCCGCTCCAGCGGCTGCTCGGGCGTTGTCTCGACGACGCCACCGTCGAGCGCCACCATGCGGCTGCCCTCGACCCTGACCACGCCAAAGCCGAGGTTCGCCGCGCCGGGATCGATCCCCATCACGACTTGCATGGGAATTGATTCTGGGCAGCCGGTCGGATGCCTTCCGCCGGCTCGGAGACGGCTAAAGCGGTCGATTCCACGGAATTTGGGCGAGCCCGCGGCGCCGTGCGTTCGATTGACCCACGTATACGGTGGCAAATCGATCGCACGGCGGCGAACACTGTGCGGGCGGCCCACTTGGAGCCGGAAGAGGGTGGCGATTCCACGGCCGCCGCCGTGGAATCGATCGTCAGGCGGCCTGCGCGGCCAATTTTTCGATGATCTCGGCGGGCACGTCGAAATTGGCGTGGACCGAGTCGACGTCGTCGTGCTCCTCCAGCGCGTCGACCAGTTTGAGCAGCCATTCTGCCTCGCTGCCCTTGACCTCCACCGTGTTCTTCGGCTCCATCGTCAGCTCGGCCGATTCCACCTCGACCCCGCTCGCCTCGAGCGCCTCGCGCACCGCGCTGAGGTCGGCGGGCTCGCAGATCACCCGCAGCTGGTCGCCGTCGTCGCGCACGTCCTCGGCGCCGGCGTCGATCGCGACGATCAGGTCGTCCTCGCCGTAGCGCCCGGCGTCGACCGCGATCACGCCGCGTTTCTCGAAGATCCAGGCGACGGAGCCGGGCTCTCCCAGGTTGCCGTGGTGCTTGCTGAAGGCGTGGCGCACATCGGCACTGGTGCGGTTGCGGTTGTCGGTCAGGGCGTCGACGAGGATCGCCGCGCCGCCGGGGCCGTAGCCCTCGAAGGTGATCTGCTCGATCGCAGCGGCGTCGCTGCCGACGCCGCTGCCCCGGTCGATCGCGCGCTGGATGTTGTCCTTCGGCATCGAGGCTTCGCGCGCCTTCTGGACCGCGGTTGCCAGCGCCGGATTTCCTTCCGGATCGGGCCCCCCGTCACGCGCCGCAACGGTGATCGCGCGGGCGAGCTTGGTGAAGAGCTTGCCGCGCTTGGCGTCGGCGGCACCCTTCTTGTGCTTAATCGAAGACCACTTAGAGTGACCGGACATTGCCTGGCATTCTATGAATGTGGAAATGGCCACCGACTCCCATAGGGGCGGAGCGGCCAGGGGATTGGCCGCGAGCCTCATCTTTGGGGCGATGCTGCTGGCCGCGCTCTCGCTCTGGACCGCGATCCCGCTCGGCTGGATCTACATCGGCTCCAAGGTCTCCCACACCCAGTTCCCCAGCCAGGGCCCCTACTTCGTGGTCGCCGCCGGGATCCTCGTCACGGTCCTCGTCGATGCCTGGCTGATCGGCCGCCTCAACCGCCTCTACGTCCAGGTCACCGGAACCAACCGGCTGGAGCCGATGCGACCCGCCTGGCTGAAGAGCATGCGCGACAGCACTCCCCGCACCGGCACCACCACCGTGGTCGAGGCGGTGCTGATGGGCTCCGTGCTCCTCGCCGTCGTCTGCCTCACCTTCTGGTTCTTCCTGCTGGCGGGCTCGCCGATCCCGAACCAGTAGAGACATGAGCCTTTCGCCTCGACGGCGATCGTCTGTTCGTTGCCGGAACTCGTGCGTCTGGCCGCGCGATCCCTCGCGGCGGGTGGCGCGGATTTGGGGGACCGCCCCGAGGAGGCGGCAAAGCCGCCCCCGCAGCGGGTGGTGGCACCAAA
Source organism: Solirubrobacterales bacterium (assembly GCA_035548675.1). Lineage (GTDB taxonomy): Bacteria > Actinomycetota > Thermoleophilia > Solirubrobacterales > 70-9 > VRUE01. The sequence goes on along the minus strand of DASZSJ010000063.1, from coordinate 47,353 downwards.
TCCACGACAGGACCCGCCGCGCCGGGAGCCCCGGTCAGACGACGAACTTCCCGTCTTCCTGCATGACGGTGCCGTCGACTTCGAGCTTGCCGCCGAGGCGGAGGTCGCAGACGAGGTCGGTGTGGACGGCGGAGTCGTTGACGCCGCCCGACTCGGGGTAGGACTTGCCGACCGCCATGTGGACGGTGCCGCCGATCTTCTCGTCGAGCAGGACCTCGAGCGTGCCACGGTCGATCGCGTAGTTGGTGCCGATGCCGAGCTCGCCGAGGCGGCGAGCGCCCGCGTCGGTGTCGAGCATCTTGATCAGGAACTCCTCGCCGCGCTCGGCGCTGGCGTCGACCACCTTGCCGGCCTCGAAGCGCAGGCGCACGCCGGAGACCTCGCGGCCGCCGATCACCGCCGGCAGGTGGAAGGTGACCTCGCCCTCGACCGAGTCCTCGACCGGGCCGGTGAAGAACTCGCCGTCGGGCATGTTGTGGTCGCCCGTGCAGGGGATGAAGGTGCGGCCGGCGATGCCGAGCTTGATGTCGGTGCCGGGGGCGGTGATGTGGACCTCCTCGTGGCCCTGGATCCAATCGGCGAGGCGTTCGCACTCGCTCGAGGCGCGCTTCCAGGCGGTGAGCGGGTCGGGGTCGTCGGCCAGGCAGGCGCCGAAGTAGAAGTCCTCGTAGTCGCGCAGGCTCATCTCCGCCTCGGAGGCGTAGGCGTTGGTGGGATACAGCGTGTAGCACCAGCGGAACTCGCCGGCAGCGCTGCGCTCCATCATCTTGTTGAGCACCGGGCCGGTGGCGGCCTGGCGGCGCATCTGGCGCTCCGGCGGCACCGCCGACAGCTCGCGCGTGTTGGCGCTGGCGCCGATCCCGATCCGCACGTCGGCGTGCTCCACCGTCCACTGCATCAGCGGCGAGATCCACTCCAGCTGTGCGTCGGAGGCGTGCTCGTAATAGGTGGCGGCGAGGCCGTCGAGGCCGACGTTGAGGATCGGGTGGGCGCCCGCCTTCAGCACCTCCTCGTAGACCGCTCGCAGCAGCGGCTCGGCGCCGATCTCGCCGTCGATCGAGACCACCTCCCCCGCCTTCACCTTGGTCGAGTAGCCGACCAGGATCTTCGCCAGGTTCTCCGCTCGGGGATCCCTCACGTCTCCGCCTCCTCTTGGGCGCGCTCGCGGGCGCCCGTCGTCATCGCCATGAAAAACGCGTGCAGCCTCGGATCGTCGGTCAGCTCGGGGTGAAAGGCGCAGGCGAGCACGCCGCCTTCGCGGATCGCCACCGGATGCCCCTCGTAGCTGGCGAGGACCTCGACCCCTGGACCGTGGCGCGCCACCCGCGGCGCGCGGATGAAGACCGCGCGCAGCGGCTCCTCGCCGAGGCCCTCGACCCGCAGGTCGGCCTCGAAGCTCTGCAACTGGCGGCCGAAGGCGTTGCGCTCGGCCGTCGCGTCGATCAACCCGAGGTGCTCCTCGTCGCAGACGATCAGCCCGGCGCAGGTGCCGAAGACGGTGCCGCCGCGCTCGTGCAGGGCGCGGATCGGCTCGGCCAGGCCGGCCGCCTCGATCCCCATCGTGATCGTCGTGCTCTCGCCGCCCGGGATGACGAGGCCGTCGAGATCGGCGAGATCGGCGGGCAGGCGCACTTCGGGCACCTCGGCGCCAAGCTCGCGCAGCACTTCGCAATGCGCCTGGAATCCCCCCTGGATGGCGAGCACGCCGAGGCGCAGCTCAGGCTCCGCGGTCCTGCAGGAGGGCGTCGGCGGCGGCGAGGTCGGCGATCTCCAGGCCCGGCATCGCCTCGCCGAGGCCGATCGAGGCCGCCGCCACACGCTCGGGGTCGTTGAAGTGCGTGGTCGCCTCGACGATCGCCTTGGCCCGCCGCTCCGGATCGGCGCTCTTGAAGATGCCGGAGCCGACGAAGTTGCCCTCGGCGCCGAGCTGCATCATCAGTGCCGCGTCGGCGGGGGTGGCAATGCCGCCGGCGCAGAAGAGCGGCACCGGCAGGCGGCCCTTCCCGGCCACCTCGTGGACGACTTCGAGCGGCGCCTGGTGCTCTTTGGCGGCGGCGGAGAGCTCCTCGGGCCCGAGCTGGGCCAGCCGCTTGATCCCAGAGGTGATTTCACGCATGTGGCGGACCGCCTCGACCACGTTGCCGGTGCCCGCCTCGCCCTTGGAGCGGATCATCGCCGCCCCCTCGCCGATCCGCCGCAGCGCCTCGCCGAGGTTGGTGGCGCCGCAGACGAAGGGCACCTCGAAGGCGAGCTTGTCGATGTGGTTGCGCTCGTCGGCTGGGGTCAGCACCTCCGACTCGTCGACGTAGTCGACTTCGAGCGACTGCAGTACCTGGGCCTCGGCGAAGTGGCCGATCCGGGCCTTGGCCATGACCGGGATCGTCACCGCCTCCTGGATCCCCTTGATCATCGCCGGGTCGGACATGCGGGCGACGCCGCCGTCCCTGCGGATGTCGGCTGGAACGCGCTCCAGCGCCATCACCGCGCAGGCACCGGCGCTCTCCGCGATCCGCGCCTGCTCGGGCGTGACCACGTCCATGATCACGCCGCCCTTGAGCATCTCGGCCAGCCCGGTCTTGACCCTAAAAGTCGCTCGCTCAGCCATCGCGGCCAATACTACGTGTCCCCCCTCCTCGGTGACTTCGTCTTTATGGGGGCATACGGAGTCACAAAGGCGAAGTCAGCCGGAGGGGCTGCCGCTGGAGGGGTTACTTGAGCTTGTAGGCGCGGATGCGGTCTTTGTGGGTGTCTTCGTCGCGGGCGTAGAGGCCGTGGGCCAGGGCCTGGACGAGGGCCATCAGCGCGGTGTTGGAGCGGGCGAAGGAGGGGCTGTTGGACGAGTAGTAGAGGGTCAGCTCGGCGTGCTCGCCGACCTCCGACATCGAGGCGTCGGAGACCGCCAGAGTGCGGGCGCCACGGTGCAGGGCCAGCTTCATCGCCCGCAGCAGCAGCGGGTGGGCGCGGCCGGAGGAGAGCACGATGACGAGGGTTTCCTCGTCGATGCGACCGAGCCGCTGCAGCGACTCGCCGCCGGTGCTGGCGACGATCTCGGCACGGATGTCGAGCAGGCTGAGGGTGTGGCGCAGGTAGCTGGCGAAGAAGGCCATCTGGTCGACGCCGACGATCACCACGCGCTGCGCCCCGGCCAGGGCCGCGACGGCACCGTCGACCTGCTCGCGGGTCAGCTTGCGCGCGGTTTCCTCGAGGTTGGCGTAGTCGGCACCCAGCGATCCCTCCAGCTCGGAGTGGTCGAAGGAGAAGAGCGCGCCGGAGCTGGCGGCGCTGGCCGCGGCGGCGCCGGCGGTCCGGTACTCCTCGATCGCCGCCTGCTGAAGCTCCGGATAGCCCTCGAAGCCGAGGGCCTGGGAGAAGCGCACCACCGTCGAGGACGAGGTGCTCGCTCTCCTGGCCAGCTCCTCGGCGGTGAGGAAGGCTGCCTCGTCGAGGTGGTCGACGATGTAGCGGGCGACGTCTTTCTGCGAACGCGAGAACTCGTCGAAGCGCTCCTGGATGTACTCCGAAAGACTTTTGAGTTGCGGGGCGGTCTTGGTTGCGGTCTTGCTCACGGCCGTCAGATTCGTCGGCCCCCCCACTTTCCCTTCCCCCAACCGCCGACGGGCCTAAAACGTGTCGATATGTCACGTCTCAGGCCCGTCGGCCCCGCTTTTTGGTTGGATTGACGCCGCGATGACGCTCGAGCAGGCGCTGCGCCTCCAGAATCGCTTCATGATCGGCTTCGACCTCGGGCTCGGCGGCGGGGCGCTGCTGGCGCCGGCGACGACCCTGCGGGTGCTGGGCCACGAGCATCCCTCGCCCGACGCCGAACACCTCTTCCGGCGCGCCGCGCCGATCTGGCTCACCTTCGCCGCCGCCCACGCACTCGCCGACCGCCGCGGCGAGGGGCGCGACTGGTGGGCGCTGGCCTGGCTGCGCGGGACCGAGATCGCCACCGACGCAATCTGGGCCGAGTCCCCCGCTGTCAGCCGTCCAGGCGCCAAGCTCGGCCTGCGCCTCGCCGGGGTCGCCAACCTGGCGATGGCCGCGGGGTTTGCCTGGCTATCGAGGCGGTAGCTCCGATCGCGGAGCGACCAAGCGTGCATCTCTGGTTCTTCGCGCCGGGAGCGAAGCGGAGGTGTTGTCGGTGATGGCCGACTTCGCCGGCCTCCCGGACAAGCGCTGGAGCCTGCGCGGTGTCACCGAAGAGGGCGACGAGGCCTGGCTGATCCGCGGCATCTCCCGCAAGCTCTATCGCTGCCCCGCCTGCCACGGCGACATCGAGATCGGCAGCGAGCACGTCGTCGTCCAGTACGTCTTCCGCCTCGGCGGCACCGAACATCATCACTGGCACCGCGGCTGTGCAGAAGAGCTGCTGGTCGGCGAGCTCAGCGAGCTGCGGCGGGTGCCGACCTCGGAGTCCGGGCAGTCGAAGCTCGAGCGCCGCGGGCGGCGCCCCTCCGGGCGACGGCACCGCTGAAATGAGCCGCCGGGCCCAGCTGGTCTCGATCTACGCGCGGATCGGCCGCACCTACTGGCGCTGGGCACCCTCGCTGCTGCAGCTCGCGGTGGTCGTCTTCGTCCCGCTGGGATTGGTCCACTCGGTGATCTTCGAGGCCGACCTCAACGCCTTCGACCTGGCCAACGGGCTGGTGGTGCTGGCGATCGTCGGCGCCGTCCTCGCCCTCGCCGCCACCGGCCTGGTCGGCGAGATCTTCTACACCGGCGCCGTCTCGATCCTGCTCACCCACCCGCACGAGGGACAGCCACCGTCGCTGCGCGATATCGCCGGCATGATCAAGTACAAGCCGCTGATCGCGATCGACCTGCTCTACGGGCTGATGGTCGCGGTGGGCCTCGTCCTCTTCTTCGTCCCCGGTGTGCTGGTCTTCGTCTGGCTCGGGCTCTCCGCGCCGGTGGTGGAGATCGAGCACCGCGGCGTCCGCGATGCTTTCCGCCGCAGCATCCAGCTCGTCCGCCACAAGTTCTGGATCGTCGCCCTCGTGCTGATTCCGATCGAGCTCGTCGGCGACACGCTGACCAACCTCGCGACCGAGCTCACGCACGGCCTCGTCGGCAGCGAATTCATCTGCGAGTGGCTCGCCGACGTGCTCGCCAACATCGCTTTCACCCCGTTCTACGCCGTCGCTGCGGTGCTGCTCACGGTCGACCTGATTCGCGAAAAGGGCGACCGGGTCGAGCTCCACCCGAGGCCGGCTACTCTCCCATCGCCTTGATCACCAGGCGCTTTGGGCGACCACCGTCGAACTCGCAGTAGAAGACCTGCTGCCAGGGGCCGAGGTCGAGCCGGCCGGCGGTGACGGGGACGATCGCCTGGTGGTGGACCAGGAGGTTCTTGAGGTGGGCGTCGCCGTTGTCCTCGCCGCCGCGATGGTGGCGGTAGTCGCCGTCGTCGGGTGAGAGTTCGGCGGCGACGCCGTTGGCGGCGGGCCTCCAGCTCGGCGGCGCCACCTTGTCGAGCCATTCGAGCGTGTCCTCGTGCAGGCCGGGCTCGTCGTCGTTGACCCAGACCCCAGCGGTGATGTGCATCGCCGAGACCAGCACCATCCCCTCCTCGATGCCAGCTTCGTCGACCGCGGCCTGCACCTCCTCGGTGATGCGGATCAGTTCGCGGCGCTGCGCGGTGTCGAAGGTCATGTAGGCGGTGTGGGTCCTCATCCTGCTCCTAGCCACGACTGGCGCTGCACTGTTCGAGCCCGACTTCGCGGGCGAGGTCATAGCGTTCGGCGGCCTCGGCGTCGCGACGTTCGCGGGCGGCGACGTAGGCGGCGGAGTCGCCGGCTTCCGCCGCTTCCAGCGCCTGACGGTCGTAGCGCATCACCCGCTCCTGGGCTCGCACGTACTTGCCGAAGGCGGGTTCGACCGCGGGCGGCGCCTTCGGCTCGAGCTGGTGGAAGCGTTCGACCCCGCGCCGCGAGATGCCCGAGAGCGTCGTCGCATAGCTGACGTCGGGGACTTCTTCCAGTTCCGCCGAGCGCACGCTTTTGTATGTGCTCTGGCTCGTCTCGCAGATCGCGTCGGCCCGGGCGATCAGCTCCGATTTGCTCAGCGGCTTGGGCTTGGACTCGGGCTCGGACTTGAGCTGCGTCGACTTGCCCTTCCCCTGCGAAGCCGCCGCCGCACTCTCTCCGGCCCCTTCCCTCGCGCCACCACCTCCCTCCCCGTCGCCGCTGACCAGCAGAACCGCGATGACGGCGGCGACGATCAGGGCGCCAGCGCCCCCGGCGAGGGCCCAGCGGCGGTGGCCGGCGGAGCCCGCCCTAGCGGGCTCGTCCCCATCAGCGAGGCGACCGGTCGGCGCGGTCGGCGGTCCCTGCGCTGGCGCCTCCGTCCCTGGGCTCGCCGTCGTGACCACGCTCTCCGCAGTGCGCGTCGCCGCGGCCCCGGTCGCGACGGTGCGCTCCGGCAGCGCCGGCTCCTCGCCGCGAAACGCGGCCTGGGCAGCGCGGCCGAGGTCGCCCGCCGACGGGTAGCGGTCGTCGGGCTGCTTCGACATCGCGCGGACGACGACGTCGTCGAGCGCCATCGAGACCTCCGGCACGTAGAGCGAGGGAGCCGGGGGCGGGTCGTGCAGATGGGCGTACAGGCGGGCCGCCTCGCCCTCCCGCGGGAAGGGCACCTCGCCGGTGAGCAGCTTGTAGAGCAGACAGCCGAGCGCGTAGACGTCGACCCGGGCGTCGATCTGCCCGCCGGAGATCTGCTCGGGGGCGACGTAGTCGAGGGTGCCGACGAAGCGGCCGGTCTGCGTCAGCCCCGACTCGGTGGCGACATTGCGGGCGACGCCGAAGTCGGTGATGTAGGCGTGCTCGGCGCCCGCGTCGCCGCCGAGCAGGACGTTGGCCGGCTTGACGTCGCGGTGGACCAGGCCGGCCGCGTGGATCGCGTCGAGGCCGTTGCCGATCTGGGCGATCAGCTCCACCGCGGCAGCAGGCGGCAACCGCCCCTCCCTGGCGAGCCGCCGCGCCAGGTCGGCGCCAGCGACGTAGCGCATCGCGATGAAGGGCACGCCGTCCTCTTCGCCGGCGGCGTAGATCGGCACCACGTTGGGGTGCTCGATCGAGGCGGCGATCCTCGACTCCTCGGCGAAGCGGCGGGCGAAGACCTCGTCGACCGCGGCCTCGGGGGCGATCAGCTTGAGCGCGACGCGGCGCTCCAGGCCCGGCTCGATCGCCAGGTACAGCAGCCCCATGCCGCCGCGACCGAGGCGGCGCTCTATGCGGTAGCCGGCGAACTCATCGCCGTCGGAGAGCTCGATGCCGTGGGCCAGCCCGGCCATGGCCGCACACCCTAGATGGTTGGTTCCCCGACGACGTGCGCGTCATCCGGGCGTGCGTGGCCGTGAAATCAACCATCTGCCCAGGCTCGTCGCACCGGTTAACCCAGGCGCAATCCGCTCCAGACCTGACCCCGATCCAGGTCGACCTAGACTTGAGGTCGACCATGCGACGCTTCGCGATTGCCGCCGTTCTCCTGGCCTGCCTGCCGATCGGGGTCGCCTCGGCGCGCCAGTTCGTGCAAAAAGGCAACCTGCGCGTCGCCTTCGACGCCAAACTCCTTCCCCACGCGCTGCCGCGCGAAGAGGCGGCGCCGGTGAAGGTGCAACTGGCCGGTGCGATCCGCACCGTGGACGGCAGCCCGCCACCGCCGCTGCGGGAAATCTCGATCGCGATGAACCGGGCGGGCGTCGTCTCCGTCGCCGGCCTGCCGAGCTGCAGGGCATCGGAACTGCAGCAGACGAGCACCGAGGCGGCGCTGGCCGAGTGCCGCGACGCCCTCGTCGGCAGGGGCCATTTCGCCGCCAACGTCGATTTCCCCGGAGCGCCGATCTTCCCCGCGCGCGGCCGGGTGCTCCTCTTCAACAGCAGCACTCCGAAGCAACCCGGCCTACTGCTGCACCTCTTCGGTTCGAGTCCGGTGCGGGCGGCCTTCGTCCAACCCTTCAGGATCACGCGACAGCGGAGCGGCAAGTTCGGCACCGTCTTCTCGACCCGGATCCCCGAACTCGCCTCCGACCAGGGCTACGTGACCGACATCTCTCTCGAAATCGGTCGTCGCTACGCCTACCGGGGACACAAACGCAGCTTTATCAGCGCCAGCTGCTCGGCACCGGCCGGCTTCCCCGGCGCCTACTTCGAACTCGCCAAGGCGACCTTCTCCTTCGCCGGCAACCAGAGGCTGGTGAGTCACCTGCCGGGGGACTGTCGGGTCCGCTAGGCCCCCGGGACCGTTGGCCCTCCCCGAACGCCTCGGGCCCAACGCGCCCGGCTTCAGAGCCCCAGGTCCCTGACGCCGCCCTCGCCCCAACCCAGGTGGTGGGCGAGCTCATGGCGCAGGGTGCGCTCGACCTGCGCCGCGAGCAGGTCCCGGTCGTGGCCGAAATCGCGTTCCAGCGTGTCCCGGTAGATCACGATCCGGTCCTCGAAGGCTTCGCGGGCGACGCCGTCCCCGAAGTACTGCCCGTAGGCATGCGCCTCGGCGCCGTGGTCGGAGACGACCACGGCGACCTTCTCGAGCAGGCGCTGGAATTCCTCCGGCAGGGCGTCGATCGCGTCGGCGACCAGCGCTTCGAAGCTGTCGGGTCGATCAGTTGCCGTATTCCTGCGCCCGGTCTTTGGCGTTTTCGATCGCTTCTTCGGCTTCGGCCTTGCCCTTTTCGATTCCTTCTTCGGCTTCCTGCTTGGCCTTTTCGATCGTCTTGCTTGTCTGGCCCTTGCCTTTTTCGATGCCCTTCTTGGCGGCTTCTTCGGCTTCGTCGAAGCCCTTCTTCACTTCTTCTTTGGCCTTTTCGATGCCCTTCTTCGCTTCTTCGACGCCTTTTTCGATCCGCCCTTCGGCTTCGGAGGAGATGCTGTCGGTGTCGTCGCTGCCACCGCAACCGGCGGCGAAGGCGGCCGCGATGCCAAGCACCAGCACTAGGGTCGGCAAGCGAACTGCTCGCGCACCCTTCTTACCCAGGCTCTCTCCTGACACAGCAGCTCCTCTCGGTCGCGATTGAACCGGGCGATCTTCGCACCGTTGGCGGCGCGATGCCAGGGTGCCGCCGTGGCCCGGCGCCTCGCCCGCAACCGTTGGCTAGCGGCTCCTTGACCCCTCGCAACGCAGGACGACGCTGCGCCGGCTGCCTCCGCGACAGCGATCGCGCTCAGTACCGCCGTCCAGTCGGTTGCGCCCGCGCTGCCCGAGGAGCCGGTCGCGGCCGGCGTCCCCCCAGATCCTGTCCGCGCCCGGCCCGCCGAAGCCCCTGTCGTTTCCCCCATCGAGATAGAGGCGGTCATTTCCCCCACCACCTCGTGCCGTGTCACCTCCGACCCTGAACTCCAGGGGGAGCGGCACTGGGTAGGAGGCCCGGAAGCGCGTCACGTCCACCCCAGCAACGAACCCGAGGTTGTCTTCTTCGCCGTGCTCACCGACCAGCACGTCGGCGCCGCCCTTCCCGATCAGCAGGTCCGCGCCGCCGCCGCCGAAGAGATAGTCGGCGGCGCCGCCGCCGACCAGCAGATCGTCGCCGGCGCCGGCAGCAAAGAACTCGGCGCCGAGGACCGCGTCTCCCTCGCCAGCGGCTCCGTCGTTGGCAAGGTCGTCGGCGACATAGGTGAGCGCCTCGCGCCGCAGGCGGTAGTCGGCAACGTCCGCCTCCCCCGCTTCGAGATCGATCAGGTCATGGCCGTTGGGCGTCGGGGTGGCGATGACCCAGTCGTCGTCCGGCCCAGTCCTCACCTCGCTCCGGCCATTGCCAAGCTCGACCCAGTCCTCACCTGCGCCGGTGGAGACCCGGTCGATCCCGGTGTCGTCGTCCCCGAGTTCCGGGTCACAGTTGAGAACGGGGAGGGTGTTGGGCCCACAGCGGGTGGGAAAGAAGGCATCGGGCCCACTGCCGGTAACTACCGAGTCGTCGCCCGAGCCGGCCCAGACGAAGACCGCCCCGGGGAAGGAGCCGGCGTCGACTTGCGCTCCTTCGTTGCCCAGGACCACCGTCACGCTGCCGGGCTGCACGCTGACGGCGCAGCTGACGACGGCGCCCGCCGCGCCACCGCCCTCGCAGCCGCTGCCGGCCAGGATCGGCTCCGCCTCGTCGCGGACCCGGAGGACGTAGCGACCCGGCTCTCCCGCAAGCGTGATCGAAAGCCGGTTCGCCTCATTCGCCTGCCCCTCGACGGTTGCCATCGCATAACGCTGTTCCGGCGCTTTGAAGACAGGGCCTTCGGTCGCGGTGACGGTTGCCGCGCCCGCGTTCGCCGCGAACGCCATCACCACCATTCCCACGGCTTGCCCAACGACGAGAATGCGCTTCAAGCCACTCCGATTCACCACGCTCCCCTTCATGGATGTCATCACCTGAACCGGAACCGCTCCGCCGAGTTGCGGCCGGACGGAACGAATCGCGCGGGGAGGGCTCGGCTGAGCCCGATCGGTCGGGGACCAACTTCAGGACAAAGTCCCAATGGCGGGGCGGTCGCGATACCCGTGCCTCGCTACGGCGGCCTCAGCAGGGTCGCTGCCCGACCGAGCCCGCCAACTGCGCCGCGGCTCCCACGTCGTCCGCGATCCGGTCGATGACCGTCCCGATCAGCGCGGTCGCCGTCCGGCAGGCATCCTCCCCGACGACCTCCACCTCGCGACTGACGCTCGCGGTCAGCAGCTCGCGTATCGCTCCCGCTCTGTCCTCGCCGGGGAGCGCATCCGCCGGCAGGTTCATCAGCGTCTGCAGCACGAAGTCGATCGCCACGACGGCGCCCATCAACTCTTCGATCAGCTCTTGGGAGGCAGCCCGGATTCCTGGCTCGGGGGTTGTCACGCGAGGCTAAGGACCGGCGGGGACAATCTCTCCCCCCACCGACTGCCGAAGCCAATGGGCTGGGGCGGCAAGATCGCACCCGAATGGGGCAGCCTGGACTCGAACCAGGGACCGACGGATTATGAGTCCGCTGCTCTAACCAGCTGAGCTACTGCCCCGCAGGGGGTGAGCGTAGCGCTGGAGACTCGGCTCAGGCGCTGAAGAGCTGGGCGAGGGAGCGGCCGACGTCGGGGGGCTCTTCTTCGCCATTGGCGGCAGCGGTGGCGCCTTCGGCGATCGCCTTGGCGGCGTCGGCGACCTGGTGGGAGCGGCCGCCGCGGATCGAGCCGGTCTTCTTCGCTTCGGCGAGGTCGGATTCCATCAGACCGGCGAGCTCGGCGAGACGGCGCAGGCCGACGACCCCGGCGGCGCCGCGCAGGGCGTGGGCCTCGACGCGCAGCGTCTCGAAGTCTTCGGTCTCGGTGGCCAGTCCGGCGGTGATCACGTCACAGCGGCGCTTGGCCTCCTCGGCGAAGGAGGCAAGCAACTCGGCATCGGGGCTCGTCTTCTCGCTCATTCCTGGGTCAGTCCCTTCACCACGCGGGTCAGTTCTTCGACGCCGAAGGCGCCCTGGATCTCAGCCTTGATCCTTCCATCTCGGCCGATCGCGAACAACCACGGCTCGTTCGGCAGGTGGAAGGCCTTGACCTGGGGGCGCACCGGCTTGCTCGGATCGTTGTCCTGGTAGATCTCCATGTGGATGAAGGCGGCCTCGTCACCGTAGACCTGCTTGAGCTGCTCGGCGATGTCGACGACCGGCCCGCAGACGCGGCTTTCGCAGAACTGCGGCGTGGCGAAGAGCAGCACGATCGGTTCCTTGCCGAGCACGTCCGCGTAGTCGACCTTGTTCTGGGTGTCGGGCGGGATGCGCGTGGTGATCTTGGCGAGGTCACCGCCGACGTCGGCGGGGGTCGGGGTGTGGATCAACGGCGCCCTCTGGCCCACCTGGGGCACCTTTTTGTAGGCGCCGACGGAGGCGCTCGGCAGCAGCGTCGCGGTGGTTTCGTCGCCCTGCCGGATCAGCGCCGCGATCTGCCAGCCGCCGTTGGCGGGAAAGTCGACATCGGTCGCGTAGACGACGGTGGCGGCGTCGGGATCGCTCGTCGTGGTCTGCGCCCGGAAGGCGGGTTGGGTCTGCATCGATTCGATCGCGGCGGGGAAGGGCCCGACCGCCGGTTCGTCGAGGGCCCTCTTTTCGGCGTTCTTGGCGGCCTTGGAGCCCGCAGCGCCCTTTGTGCCCGGCACGCGGGCGAAGTAGAGGGCGACCTCGGCATCGGGGACCTGCGAACGGTCGCGCTTGAAGACGCCGAACGGGTAGCGGTTCTCGCCCTTGTTGAAGACCAGGGCGGCGGGCGAGACGACCAATTCGGAGGGGGCGTCGGCCGCTTCCAGCACCTCGGCAAGGGTCCTGCCCTTGGCGCTGGGGAAATCGCTCTTCGGCGGCGCCGGGCGGCTTTCGGCCGTGGTCGGGGAAGAGCCGGTGCCGTCGTCGGAGCCGCCACCGCAGCCGGACAGGAGCATGACCCCGAGCGCAAGCAGGCAAGCGAGAGCGGCGAGGGCTCGGCGAGGGCGCATCGGCGGCATGTTATTCACGCCGAAGCCGCGACCGTAGCGCCGCCCCGTAGCCAGGCGACGCGAGGTAGGGTCCGCTGAAATCGGGCGAAAGGAGAGGTCTTGGCGGAGCGAGCGGCATTGATCACGGGGGCATCGAGCGGCATCGGGCTGGCGATCGCCCGCGTGCTGGGCGAGGAAGGCTACGCGCTGACTGTCTCGGCCCGGCGCCCGGACAAGCTCGAGAGCGCGGCGGAGGGAATGCGCGCCGCGGGGCTCGAGCTGCAGAGCGTCGCCGCCAACATGACCGACGAGGACGACGTGGTCGACGTCTTTGCCAGGCACCGCGATGCCTACGGGCGCCTCGACGTCCTGGTCAACAACGCCGGCGTCGGCATCGGCGCGCCGATGGAGGAGATCCAGACCAAGCACCTCGACATGCAGCTCGGCGTCAACCTGCGGGCGCTGATCATCGGCACCCGCGAGGGGCTGCCGATGCTGAAGCAGGCGGGCGGGGAGCACGGCAAGGCGCTGATCGTCAACACCGCCTCGATCGCGGGCAAGGGCGGCCAGGCCTGGCTCTCGATCTACGCCGCGACCAAGGCGGCGGTGATCAACTTCACCCAGTCGACCCACCGCGAGGTGGGCGCCGCCGGCATCCAGTGCACGGCGCTGGCGCCGGGCTTCGTCGAGACGGCGATGACCGAGTTCGTCCAGGGCCAGATTCCCGGCGAGGAGATGATCCGGCCCGAGGACCTGGGCGAGGCGGTGCGATTCCTGCTGCGCACCTCGCGCAACTGCCATGTGCCGGAGATCGTCTTCACCCGACCGAGCGAGGGACTTGACACGCCCTGACGGTCCCAGACGCCGCCATGCGACGTCCTCGGTCGTCCGAATAGCGCTGCTGTTCGGACTCCCCGCGTCCTTGCCTGACGACGTCTGGGCCTCGTCAGCATGCGATTTCTAGTCGCCGCCTTCGGCGACCCCGGCCACGTCTTCCCGGCGATCTCGCTGGGGCGAGCGCTGCGCGGGCGCGGCCACGAGGTGACGATCGAGACCTGGGAGGAGCGGCGGGCGGCGGTCGAGGGCGCCGGGCTCGGCTTCGCCGCGGCCGAGGAATACCGCATGTTCCCACCGCCCGATCCGAGCTCGCCCGACGGCGCCCACGCCGCCGAGGCGGCGCGCGCGCTGCTGCCGTTGCTCGACGAGCTGCGGCCGGACGCGGTCGTCAGCGACATCCTGACGCTGGCGCCGTCGCTTGCCGCCGAGCGCGCGGGCGTGCCGCTGGCGACGCTGATCCCGCATATCTACCCGGTGGTCGAGCCGGGCCTGCCCTTCTTCGCCGTCGGCCTGCAGCCACCGCGCACACCGCTGGGGCGGGCGGTCTGGCGCGCCGGGCAGCGGGCGCTCGACGTCGGCCTCGAGCAGGGTCGCCGCGATCTCAACACGCAGCGGGCTCGGCTCGAGCTGCCCCCGGTCGAGCGCTTCCACGGCGGCATCAGCCCCGACCTCGCCCTGGTCGGCACCTTCCCCCAGCTCGAGTACCCGCGGCGCTGGCCCGCTGGGGTGGAGATCACCGGGCCGCTGACCTTCGAGGTCCCCCACCCCGAGATCGAGCTGCCGCCCGGCGAGGAGCCGCTGGTCCTGGTCGCGCCGAGCACCGCGCACGACTCCGGCAACCACCTCGTGCGCGCGGCGCTGGCGGCGCTGGCGCGGGAGCCGGTGCGCGTCGTCGCCACGACCAACCGCGTCGTCCCGCAGCGCCCAATCGAGGTCCCCGCCAATGCCGTCCTCGTCGATTGGCTCAGCTACAGCCAGCTGATGCCGCTTGCCTCGCTGATCGTCTCGCACGGCGGGCACGGCACCGTGGCGCGCGCTCTCTGCGCCGGCACGCCGGTCCTGATCAGCCCGATCATCGGCGACATGAGCGAGACCGCGATGCGCGTCTCCTGGGCCGGCTGCGGCCTCTCCCTGCCCTGGCGCCTCTGCCGCCCGGCGCCACTGCGCTGGGCCGCCCGCCACATCCTGGCCGAGCCCTCCTTCGCCCAGCGCGCCGGCGAACTCGCCACCTGGGCCGCCGCCAACGACGGCGCCACCCGCGCCGCCGAGCTGGTCGAGCAGCTGGCGCGCACCCGCGCGCCAGCCTGAGAGCTCCGGGGGTGGGACTCGAACCCACAACCTCTCGGTTAACAGCCGAGCGCATCTACCAAATTGAGCTACCCCGGACCGATTTGAGCTACATAGGAAACCCTGTGCCGCAGCACAACTCTAACGGTCCGTGACGGGCACCTCTTTGACGCCCGCCTCAACCAGAGCATGGCAGTTGGCGCACAGCAAGACACACTTTCGCGCCTCCGCGCGCATCTTGCCGATCCCTCGCGTCATCCCCTGATGCGAGAGGTGGAAGCTCTTCCCAGAAGGGTCTAGGTGGTGAAACTGAAGCGCCGCCTGATGCTCTTCGAAGCCGCAGAGCTGACAACAACCGCCGGCCTCGTCCACCAGAGTGCGCTTGACCTGCCGCCGTCGCTTCGAGACAGCGGCAATCCCGCACTTGGCGCACCGAAAGCCGCCATCTGGACGCAGGAAGAAAGCAGTGTGGCCGTGGGTGGCACACCGCATATACGCCTTCAGCAGCCCAGCTTCCGCCGCCGCCTTGCCTTCTTTGCGCCGCGCGGACCGCTCGGTTTCGAGACCTTCCCGTCGTATCCAATAGCGAATCGTCGAATAGCCGGCGCCGAGCTCGTCGGCTATCTCTCGGATCGATTTCCCTTCCGCGACCCTCTGCCGCAAGAGTTCTGGATCCACTTCCCCTTTCGGAGCATGCCGCGCTGCGCCGCCCGCCTCGAGCCCGTGCTTCTTCAGCCAATAGCTGACCGTCGAAGGGTGGCGGCCAATCAACTCGCCGATCGCATCGAGCGACAGTTCCTTCGCCAGGCAGTCTTCGAGGAAACTCTTTTCCACGCACAGATCATCGCATTTGCCTCAGACAGAAAGTTTCTCCCGATCGTCAGCCGCTCACGCGCTCGGCGTGGGCGATGCGCTGGACCAGGGCGGCGCGTTCGCGGCTGAGGGCGGCGCGTTGCTCGTAGTCGTCGCGTTCGCCGGCGGCGGCGATCTCGGCCTCGAGGCGGCGCTGCTCCAGTAGGAGGTAGTTGAGCTCCATCGCCTCGGGCGAGGCGGGCTCGTCGTGGGCGGTGATCACGAGTTCGGCGATCAGGCCGGAGAGCTCGGCGTCCTCGCGCGGCAGGTTGGAGGCGGGGTCCTGGGAGTTCTCGCGCAGCCAGGCGGCGGCGCGGGAGCCGAGCGGAGAGAGGTGCGCGTCGGTGAGGCGCGCCAGGTACTCCTTGCCCTCCTCAGGGAGGGCGATGCACATCGCCAGCAGCGCCCGCTCGCGACGCTCACGCGAGGTCAGCTCGGCGGCGCGGCGCGGCGCCGGCGCGGGGGCGCTCCGCGGGATGTCCGCACCCCCGCCCTCGCCGCCGCTCAGCGGCTGGGCGGCCACCACCCGGCCCATCACCATCGCCGGCTCAAGGTCCAGCCGCTCCGCCACCCGGCGCACGAGATCGTCGCGGCTGGCGCTCTCCCCCAATCCGGCGAGGACCGGCGCCACCTCGGCCAGCGCCCGGTCGCGCGCGGCCGGTGAGGAGACGTCGGTGCGGCCGAGCACCAGCTCGACCTGGAAGGCGGTCAGCTCGACCGCGCCGTCGAGCAGGGAGCGGAAGCGCTCCGCCCCATCCCCGGTGGCAAGCATCTCGGCCGGGTCCTCGCCGGCCGGCATCGCCGCCACCCGCAACCGCATCTTGCGCCCGGCAGCGACGCGCTGGGCGCGCAGCATCGCCTCCTGCCCGGCCGCGTCGGCGTCGAGCGCCAGCACCACCTCCTCGACCATGCCCGAGAGCGCCGCCACCTGCTCGTCGGTGATCGCCGTGCCCATCACCCCCACCGCCTCCTCGATCCCCGCCTGGTGCAGGGCGAGCACGTCGGTGTAGCCCTCGACCACGATCGCCCGCCCCTGCTTGGCGATCGCGCCCTTGGCCAGGTCGACGCCGTAGAGCATGCGGCTCTTGTGGAAGAAGTCGGTCTCCGCCGTGTTGACGTACTTCGCCCCCTGGTCGGAGCGCATCGCGCGGCCGCCGAAGCCGAGCGTGCGGCCGCGGCGGTCGCGGATCGGGAACATGATCCGCGAGCGAAAGCGGTCGTACTCGCCCCCGCCCCGCCCCCGCTGCACCAGCCCCACCCCGCGCAGCTCCTCGACCTTGAAGCCGGCCCGCTGGCCGCGCAGCAGAACTTTGTCCCAGGCGCTCGGCGCGTAGCCGACCGCGAAGGCCCTCAGCACCTCCTCGCCGAGCCCGCGCTCGGCGAGGTAGGAGCGCGCTTTCGCCGCCTCATCCGACTCCCAGAGATAGGCGGCGTAGAAGCCGGCGGTGCGGTCGAGCAGCTCGCCGAGGCGGCGGCGCTGCTGGCGCCTGGCCTCGGCCCGCGGGTCCTCGCGCTCGCGCTCCAGCTCGACCCCGTAGCGGTCGGCGAGCAGCTCCACCGCCTCGGCGAAGCCGAGCCCCTCCTTCTCCTCGACGAACTTGATCGCGTCGCCGCCGACCCCGCAGCCGAAGCAGTGGTAGAGCTTTTCCTGGGCGTCGACCGAGAACGAGGGCGTGCGCTCCTCGTGGAAGGGGCAGAGCCCGACCCAGCGCGCCCCCTGGCGGCGCAGGTCGGTGTGGGCGGAGATCACCTCGACGATGTCGACGGCCTGCTTGACCCGCTCCAGGCTCTCACCTGAGATCAGTGCCACAGCGAGTCCTCGGGGATGGTCAGCTCGGTGTACTTGGCGATGCAGTAGCGGTCGGTCATCCCGGCCAGGTAGTCGGCCACCCGCTGGCAGTCGCTCGCCCCGGGCTCCTGCTCGGGCACCTCGCTCGGGCTCTCCATGTAGTGGTCAAAGAGGGCGCGCATCGCGCGGTGGACCCGTTCGTGCTCGCCGCGCGCCAGCGGTCCCAGGTAGACGCGGTCGAACATGAACTTGCGCAGGCGCAGCATCGCGCCGCCGATCTCCTCGCTCTGGGCGATGTCGCCCGCGGCGCGCGAGCGCTCGACGATGTCGCGCACCAGCGTGTCGATCCGGGCCGAGCCGGTCTCTCCGAGCAGCTCGATCTCGGCCGCCGGCAGGTCCTCGGGCCGCAGCACCCCAGCCCGCAGCGCGTCGTCGATGTCGTGGTTGATGTAGGCGACGCGGTCGACCAGCTTGACGATCCGCCCCTCCAGCGTCGCCGGCTTGCGCGAGCCGGTGTGGTTGAGGATGCCGTCGCGCACCTGCTCGGTCAGGTTGAGCCCGCGGCCGTCGCGCTCCAGCACCTCGACCACGCGCAGCGAGTGCTCGTTGTGCTTGAAGCCGCCGCCACAGCGCTCGCGCAGCGCCGCGTCGAGCGCCTCCTCGCCGGCGTGGCCGAAGGGCGGATGGCCGAGGTCGTGGCCGAGGCCGATCGCCTCGGTCAGGTCCTCGTTGAGGCCGAGCGCACGGGCGACCGTGCGAGCGATCCCACAGGCCTCCAGCGTGTGGGTGAGGCGGGTCCGGTAGTGGTCGCCCTCGGGGGCGACGAAGACCTGGGTCTTGTGCTTGAGCCGGCGGAACGCCTTACTGTGGACGATGCGGTCGCGATCGCGCTGGAAGGGCGTGCGCAGCGGGCTGTCGGGCTCCTCAACGGCTCGCCGGGCGGGATAGGAAAGCTCCGCCTCCGGCGCGAGAAACGCTTCCTCGCAGGCACGCACCCGATCCTCAAACGCGGCGGTCATCTCCATCGCTCCGATCCTACGGGCCGATCCCGGCAGGGGTGGAGCGTCTTGTACTTTTTTGCGTGATTCAGGCGCGGCCTGCAGGGCCGCGACCTCGCAAAAAAGTTAAGCGGAGCCCCTGCCGGAATCGGCCCTTACGCCGCAGCGCGAAGTTGCACGTGCGCATGATGCTCCAGGGTCTCGCCTACCGCCCGCTCGACCTGGCGCAGGTCGCGCTCCTCGGCCGCGGGGGCCTCCGCCAGCGGGCTGCCGACCGCCGCGACCATGAAGCGGTGAGCCCCCTCGGAGAGCGGGAAGGCGCCGCCTTCGCAGCTGACGCAGACGACGCCGCCGGCGGCGCCGGAGAAGCCGCTCAGGTGCTCGGCCTCGCCGCAGTGGGCGCAGGCGGCCAGCTCCGGCGCAAAGCCCGCCGCCAGCGCCAGCTTGAGGCGAAAGGAGAGCGCGGTTTCGAGACTCGCCGCCCCCTCCCCGTCCACAGGGTCGTCGAGCATCGCCAGGTAGCGGCAGAGCAGGTTGTAGGCGGGCGGGTTGGGCTCGGCTGAGTCGAGCAGGCGCAGCACCGCGTCGCAGGCACGGGCGGCGGCGTTCAGCCCCGGCCCGGAGGCGCGCAGGCGGGGGTAGCCGTCGAGGGTGGTGACGCCGGTCACCGTCAGCAGCTCGCCGCGGCCTTCGTGCAGGACCAGGTCGAGGCGGAAGAAGGGCTCGAGGCGGCCGCCGAAGCGCGACTTCGGCTTGCGTGCCCCCTTGGCGATCGCACCGACCCGGCCCAGCGTCTTCGAATAGAGGTGGAGGATGCGATCCGCCTCGCCGTAGCGGATGCTGCGCAGCACCACCGCCTCGGTCTTCAGCGTCCGTCCAGCCATAGCCGATCAACGGTGAACGATGGGCCGGACGCGTCCCGACCCGGGCGGTCCTTAGCCCAGCGGTCGCACCTGTCACCACCCCGCGGAACAACTCCGACCGCCACGACCGCCCGCCGGCAACGACGGCACAGAGGCGGACTACGATCGCCTGGCGCGGCGGCGGGGTCGCTTGCGCAGGCGCACCTGGCAGCTCGGGCAGTAATAGGTGGAGCGACCGGAGACGACGATGCGAACTACGGTTCCGTCACAGCGCGGGCAGGGCTCGCCCTCGCGGGTGTGGACGAGGAACTCGTCCTGCATCGTTCCCTTCTGGCCGCGGCCGTCGCGGTAGTCGTCGATCGAGGCGCCGCCCCCGTCGATTCCGGCTTCCAGCGCCGCGACCACCGCGTCGTGGAGCGCCTCCAGATGCTCGGGCTTCATCGAGCCGGCGGGAGAGAGCGGGTGCAGGCGGGCGCGGAATAGCGCCTCGTCGGCGTAGATGTTGCCGACGCCGGCGACGCCGGACTGATCCAGCAGGAACGACTTCAGCGGCGCGGTGCGGTTGGCCGCCATCGCCCCCAGCGCCTCGGGAGTGAACTCGGCCGAGAGCGGCTCGACACCGAGCTTGACGAAGCGCGCGTCGAGATCGGCGTCGTCGATCAGGAAGGCCTCGCCGAAGCGCCGCGGGTCGGTGAACCAGAGCTCGCGCCCGTCGTCGAGGGTAAAGCGGGCCCGCAGGTGCCGCTCGGAGACCGAGCGCTCCGCCTCGTACAGCCGCCGTCCCTCGGAGGGGTCGAGTTTGCGCTCACCCTCGACCAGGACCAGGTTGCCGGTCATCCGCAGGTGCATGACCAGGGTGCGCTCCCCGTCCAGCCCCAGCAGCAGGTACTTGCCGCGGCGGCCCAGTCCCTCGATCCTGGCGCCCTTGACCCGGCGCGCGAGCGTCTTCGGCGGCATCGGCCGGCACCAGCGCGCGTCCAGCACCTCCAGCCGCTCGATCGTCCGCTCCCGCAGCTCCGGGTCGAGCTGCCGGCAAACGGTCTCCACCTCGGGCAGCTCGGGCATTCCCGATTTCTACACGACGCTGACTTCGCCTTTGTGACCCCGTATGCCCCAAGAAAGGCGAAGTCAGCGAGTTAGGCTGCGGTGGCGCGGGGGTGGGCTTTGAAGTAGGCCTCTTTGAGGTGCTCGCCTGAGAGGTGGGTGTACATCTGCGTGGTCGAGATGTCGGCGTGGCCGAGCATCTCCTGGACCGCGCGCAGGTCGCAGCCGCCGGCGAGCAGGTGGGTGGCGAAGCTGTGGCGCAGCGTGTGCGGGCTGAGGCGCCCGGCCAAGCCCGCCTCGCGGGCGTTGCGCTGGACGATCTTGTAGAGGCCCTGCCGGCTCAGCGGACCACCGCGGAAGTTGACGAAGAGGCGCACCTCGTGGCGCTCGCCGACCAGCTTTGGGCGGCCGCCGCGCATGTATGAGGAGATCGCCGCGATCGCCTTGCGGCCGAGCGGCACCAGCCGTTCCTTGCCGCCCTTGCCGCGGGCGCGCAGGAAGCCCTCGTGCAGGTCGACGTCGCCGACCTCGAGGCCGATCGTCTCCGAGGCGCGCAGCCCGCAGGCGTACATCACCTCGAGCAGGGCCCGGTCGCGCAGCGCCGTCGGCTCGTCGCCGCGTGGCGCCGCCAGCAGCCTCTGCACCTCGGCGTAGTTGAGGACCTGGGGCAGCTTCTTCGCCCGGCGCGGGGAGCTCAGCGCTGCCGTCGGGTCGTCGCCGATCAGCTCGTCGCGGCGCAGCTGTTTGTAGAAGGAGCGCAGGCAGGCCGCCTTGCGGTGCACGGTGGCCGATGAATACGCCGGCCTCCCGTTGCCGGTCGCCAGCTCGGCGAGGAACTCGCCGATGTCGGCCGGCCCGGCCGAGAGCGCGTCCAGGCCATGGGCAGCGAGATACTCGCCGTACTGGTGCAGGTCGCTGCGGTAGGCATCGAGCGTGTTGCGGGAGAGACCGCGCTCCAGCTCCAGGTAGGAGAGGAAGTCGAGCACAAGGGACTCGAAGCGAGACTCGGTGCGCGGCGGCGCGGTGGCGATTGACATGGCGGCGTCTTTCTCGCCGCCGCGCTTCAACCCTTGCCGCGCAAGGCGCCGCCCGCGGCCAATTCACCGAGCGCTCGCCCCGAGGCGAGTGCGGCAGCAAAGAAGAGCGGGTCCTCGGCGATCGTCCGCCCCATCGTGCGAGACGGCAACCCGGCCGCCTCGTAACCCGGCAGATCCACTGATGCCTCGTGCAGTTGGTGGCGCTGAGCCGCAGCCTCGGTGAGGACCGCGGTCACCTCCGGGTTGCCGGCGGGGATCGGGATTTGGACCGGTGCGAGCAGCATCCCCAGCACGGTGAGCGTGTGGTGGCTGACGGGTTTGTGGCGCTGGCGGGGGTCGGCAGAGGTGAGGCGGGGCGAGAGCAGCGTCGGCAGTCCGAGCGTAAGGGCGGCATGGGCGTTGTCGAGCGCGGCGATGCCGCCGTGACCGAGGCTGGTCTCGGAGCCGATGATGCCGGGGCCGGGGCCGACGATCGCGGCGTCCCAGCCGAGCGCGGCCGCGGCCGCGTCGATTCCCCCCGCGACCGAGATCGCCTCGCGCTCGCCGCCGTAGGCCGCGGCCGCGGTGATGTGACCGCAGAGCAGCTCCCGCTCGCGCAGCTCAGCGACATCGCGGCCGAGCGATCCCGGCAGGGCCCCTCCCCCGCTCTGCACGAACCCAACCCTCAGCCCCGGCGCGACTTGCGCCGCCGCCCAGACTGCCGGCGCCAGGTGCCCGTGCAGCGGCAGGACCAAGGCGGGCATCCCGGCTCCAGCCGCTTCCGGTGCGCTTTTGCCCCCTATGAGGGAGCCAAGGCGCACCGGAAGCTCGCTCGGGCCGCTCCGCTCGCTCGGCTTGATCGACCCAAGGGCCTCGACCGGCTCGATTGGGTGCTGGAGCGAGGTGTAGTTGAGCTTGACCACGTGCTCGCCCGCCGGAGCGCCGGGACTCTCCAGGCCGCGGGTGAGGTTGACGTGGACGACGTCGAAGCCGCCCGAGCCGAGGCCGAGGTCCAGGGCGGCGGTATTGACGACGACCTCGTCGCCCTCGCGCATCTCGCCCAGCAGCGCCTCGTCCGCCCAGGCGCGGCGGCGCTCGCCGCCGACCTCGACCGTCAGCGGGTCCTCGCCGACGATCACCCCCCGACGCAGCTTCAGCCGGCCGCTCACGGGCCCGTCCTCCCGGCCCTGCGCTGGCCTCCCGCTCGGCTCACGCGCCGGCCGCCGCCTCGGCGACGATGCCCTCGCAGACCGCGAGCATCGCGTCGAGGTTGCGGGCGCTGACCGACTCGTCCGGCGTGTGGTTCGCCTCGGTGCCGTTGGCGAGCAGGACGCAGTCGAAGCCGTCGAGGATGAGGGCGTTGGCGTCGCTGCCACCGCCGGTCGCGGTGCGCTCCGGCTCGAAGCCGGCCCGCCGCAGGCCCGCCTCGGCCAGCGCCAGCGCCGGCGAGGAGGGCGGGATCCTGTAGCCGCGGAAGAGCTCTTCGACCCGCACGTCGGCGTCGCAGCCATGCTCGCTCGCCCCCCAGGCGCAGGCGTCGCTGAGGGCGCCGGCGACCTCGGCGGCGCGCCCGGCGTCGAGGCTGCGCGCCTCGGCGACGATCTCGCAGTGCCCGGGGACGACGTTGCCGGAGGTGCCGCCGCGAATCACGCCGACGTTCGCCGTCGTCTCCTTGTCGAGGCGACCCAGCTCCATGCGCGAGATCGCGGTGCCGGCAGCGGCGATCGCGCTGGCGCCGTCCTCGGGCCGGATACCGGCGTGCGCCTCGACCCCGTGGAAGTCCGCCCGCACGCTCTGCTGGGTCGGCGAGGTGACGATCACCTCGCCGACGGCGCTGGCGTGGTCGAGCACGAAGCCGACCCGCGAGCGCAGCGCGCTCGCATCGAAGGCCTTGGCACCGCGCAGGCCCTGCTCCTCGGCGACGGTCAGGAGCAGCTCGATCCCCACCGGGGGCGGCTCCGGCGCCTCGGCGTGGCGGGCGACCAACTCCATGAACACCGCCACCGCGGCCTTGTTGTCGGCGCCGAGGATGGTGTCGCCGGCGCTGCGAAAGACACCCTCGGATTCGATTACCTCGATCTGCCCCCGGTGCGGGACCGTGTCGATGTGGGCGCAGAACATCACCCACTCCTCACCCGCCCCCGACAGGCGCGCCAGGAGGTTGCCGGCCCCAGCTTCCGCCGGCCCGGCAGCACCGTCCTCGCTCACCTCGAGCCCCAGCGCCCGTAGTTCGGCCGCGAGCGTGTCGGCAACCTCCCGCTCCTCCCCGGTCGGGCTGCGAATCTCGCAGAGGCGGATGAACGTCTCATGCAGTCGCTCCACGAGCGACAGGCTAACCGGCGGGCGCGCGGGGCTAGTTGCGGACGCTGGTTTCGCTGCGCTGCGTCTCGGCCACGGGCAGCTTGCCGCCGTCCGCCGGCCTCTCCCCCGCCTGGCGCGCGGCGGCGCCGACGAACTCGCGGAAGAGCGGCTCGGGGCGGTTGGGGCGCGAGTTGAACTCGGGGTGGAACTGGGAGGCGACGAAGAAGGGGTGATCGGGCAGCTCGACCATCTCGACCAGGCGCTCGTCGGGGGAGGTGCCGCCGCAGACCAGGCCCTCGTCCTCGAGCCGGCGCCGCAGCTGGTTGTTGACCTCGTAACGGTGGCGGTGGCGCTTGTAGATGACCGCCTCGCCGAAGATCTCGCGCGCCCGCGTGCCCTCGTGCAGCTTCACCGGGTCGGCGCCGAGGCGCATCGTGCCGCCCATCTCGGAGACCTCCTTCTGCTCGGGCAGCAGGTCGACCACCGGGAACGGCGTCTCGGGGTCGAACTCGGCCGAGTTGGCCCCCTCCATGCCCGCCACCGTGCGGGCGAACTCGACCACGGCGATCTGCATGCCGAGGCAGATCCCCAGATAGGGGATCGAGCGCTCGCGGGCGATCCGCGCCGCCGCGACCTTGCCCTCGATGCCGCGCTCGCCGAAGCCGCCCGGGATGAGGATGCCGTCGGCGTCCTCCAACCGCTCCGGGTCGAAGTTCTCGGAGTCGACCAGCTCGACCTCGACCTCGACCCCGTGGTGGATGCCGCCGTGCTCGAGCGCCTCGATCACCGACTTGTAGGCGTCGGCCAGCTGCACGTACTTGCCGACCAGGGCGATCTTCACCTTGCCTTCGGCCGCTTCGGCTCGTTTCACCATCGCCTCCCATTCGCCCAGCTCGGGCGAGGGGGCCTCCATGCCGAAGTGGTCGAGGACGAGGTCGTCGACGCCCTCGGCGCGGAAGACGAGCGGCACCTTGTAGATGTTGTCGACGTCGTTGGCGGAGATCACCGCGTCGACGGGCAGGCTGGCGAAGAGGGCGATCTTCTCGCGGATCTCGCGGTCGAGCCGCCCCTCGGAGCGGCAGACCAAAGCGTGGGGCTGGATGCCGATGCGGCGCAGCTCGTTGACCGAGTGCTGGGTCGGCTTCGTCTTCAGCTCGCCGGCGTGGCCGACGTAGGGCACCAGGGTCAGGTGCACGAACATCGCCCGCTTCGGCCCGAGGTCGGTGTAGAGCTGGCGGATCGACTCGAGGAAGGGCAGCGACTCGATGTCGCCGACGGTGCCGCCGATCTCGGTGATGACGAAGTCGACCGACTGCGACTCGGCGACGATCCGGATCCGGTTCTTGATCTCGTTGGTGATGTGCGGGATCACCTGCACCGTGGCGCCGAGGTAGTCGCCGCGGCGCTCGCGGTTGATCACCGAGTTGTAGACGGCGCCCGCCGTCACGTTTGAGGCGCGCGAGGTGTTCTCGTCGGTGAAGCGCTCGTAGTGGCCGAGGTCGAGGTCGGTCTCGGCGCCGTCCTCGGTGACGAAGACCTCGCCGTGCTGGAAGGGGCTCATCGTCCCCGGGTCGACGTTGATGTAGGGGTCGAACTTCTGCAGCTGAACCCGGTAGCCACGGGAGACGAGGAGGCGGCCGATCGAGGCGGCGGCGATCCCCTTGCCGAGAGCCGAGACGACGCCGCCGGTGACGAAGATGAAGCGGGTATCTCCTTGCGAGGGCCTGCTCATGCGAGATTGAGTCCCGCGAACGTCACAGGCGGACTCTCAGTGCGCGGGAGTCGATCGAGCCGTTTACTCATCTGCCGAGCGAGTCTAGCCAGCGCAGTGGCGGAACCGACTCGATCGTCGCCGAGATCGAACGCAACTCCCCGTAAATGGTCAGTCCGGCGACGAGGGCGAGAGCGATCAGGCGCGCGTCCTCACCCAAAGTCGTCAGCAGCCAGACCCCGCCGACGGCACCGAGCAGGTTGGAGCCGGTGTCGCCCAGCATCGCCCGCTCGCGCAGCGTGAAGGCGGCGCCGACCAGGACCGGTCCGGCGAAGATGCCGAGCAGCTCGAGCGGCGCGAGGGTCCAGGCGCCGAGGCAGAGGCCGGCTCCAAGCAGGGCCAGGCCCTTCTCCGCCCGCCCCGGCCGCAGGTCGAGCAGGTTGAAGAGGTTCGTGGCGAGGATCAGCAGCACCACGTCGGCGACGTAGCGCCACGATTCGAGTCCCCGCCCGGAGACGACGTAGGCGGCGAGTGCCAACGCCCCCAGCGCCTTCACCGCCCCGGTCGAGAGGCTCCCCTCGCGCAGCGCCCGCGCGTGGCCGCGCCAGCCGCGCGGCGCCCCGGCCTCCTCCCCCCGCCCCAGCGAGTCGTCGAGGAAGCCGAGGAAGGCGAGCCCCAGCAGGTAGGGCATCCACTGGCGCAGCCCGGGGCTGAGCAGGTCGAGGTCGCCGCGGTCGTTGAGGAAGGCGAGCGGCGCCAGCGCCACCAGCGCCGCCGTCGCCAGGACGGCGCCGAGCGGGAAGGCGAGCCGGGCGCCGCGGTAGTTGGCCCGCACCAGGCCGGCGTCGAGCAGCCCCCGCACCCCGGCCGGCACGACCAGCAGGGCGACAGCGATCGCGACCGGGAAGCCGACCCAGGTCATCGGGTACCCACTAGCGCGACCCGGCCGGCGGCAGCAGGTCGGGCAGCAGGCGGTCGGCCGAGCCCTTGACGCCGAAGCTGCCCTCGGCCCCGAGCAGGGCGAAGACCGTCGCCACCTTGCCCGCCGTCGCCTCGACGTCGTCGACGCTGGTGAGGTCGTTGCCGGCGAAGAAGGAGACCGAGGACGGTTCGGCGCTCGTCGTCTCGACCCCGACGGCGGGCCTGTGGGTGCCGGCGATCCCGGCCATCAGCGCCGTTTCGAGGTTCGCCGCCTTGCTCCGCTGCACGGGACCGAGCTCTTCCGGCACCTGGCGCACGACGATGATCCCGTCGAGGTTGCCGAAGTTGCCGCTCGCCCGCGAGAAGAGGTTGCCCCGTACCCGTTCGAGCAGGGTGCCGCCGCGGATCAGCTGCCGCCCCACTCCGGTGCCGAATTCGCTCAGCGCCTCTTCGCTGCGGCGGATCTCGGCGAAGCGCGTCTTCGCCAGCGCGGTACCGAGGCCACTGAGGTCGACCGGCTCGCGCACGACGCCGATCCCGACCAGCCGCGCCCCCGTCGGTCCCAGCATTTCCTCGATCGCGCTGCTCGCCTCCCCCGGCAGGTCGCCGATCGCGAGAATGCCGATCCGCTGTCCCGCCAGGCGGTCGCGCACCAGCGCCGGGTAGACGCGATCGGCGAATTCGTCGGAGCGCGCCAGTTTGCCGCCCAGTTCGGCGGCCCGCTCGCGTTCGTCCTGCAGGTTGCCGGTCAGGCTCCGCTCGAGGTCCTTGCGGGTACTGGTCAGCGCGTCGCCGCCGAACTCGGCACCGATCAGGATGCCGATCGCGAGGGCGAGGAAGACGGCGATCAGCGAAGTGGCGTGGTATCGGGCGCTGTAACCCACGCCGGGAGGCTAGATGGTGGCCTGCGCAAGCGCTACGCAACTTTGCGATATAGCCTCGTGACCATGGGCCGCACAGTGAGGAACCTGCTCGTCGCCTGGTCGGCGTCGCTCGCCCTCGCCGCTGCGCCCGGCCCAGCCGGCGCTGCTCCCTCCGCCCCCACCACCGATGCGACGGCCCGAGCAGGGGGAGCCTGCGGCAGCGCGGTCGCCCGCGCAGCGGTCTCCTCTTTCGTCACGTCGTTCAACCGCGGCGACCACGAGCGGCTCGACGCCCTCTTCGCCCCCAGCCCCGCCTTCCAGTGGTACTCGCAGAACGCGCCGGGCGCGCGCCTCGGCAGGCGGGCAAAGGACCGCGACACGCTTATCGCCTACTTTCGCGCCCGCCACTCGGCCGGCGATCGCCTTGGGCTCGTCTCCTTTCAGCCCAACGCGGGCGACAACGGCAGGCGGAACTTCGGCCTGGTGCTGAGGCGCTCGGTGAAGGGGTTCAGGCACGGCGACTGGTTCCGCCTCGACGCCAAGGGCACGGTCGAGTGCTCGGCAGGAAAAGCGGACCTCATCGTGCTGAGCCTCGGCGCGCCCAGGGGCGAGGACCGCTAAAGCCCGAGCCAGATCTTGATCTTCAGCCAGACCAGGTCGACCAGGTCGCTGAGCGCCGGCGAGGTGATCACGACGATCGCCAGCAGGACCATGAAGGCGGCGAGGAAGAGCGCCATCGGGCCGAAGGGCGAGCTCGGGTTGTAGAGCCGGCTCACCCCCTTGGCGTCAACCAGCTTCTCGCCGATCCGCAGCCGCGTGAGGAAGGTCGAGGACATGCCGCCGCGCTTGCGGTCGAGGAACTCGATCAGGTTGAAGTGGGCGCCGACGCTGACGATCAGCGCCGCGCCCTTCTCGTGCGCCATCAGCATCGCCACGTCCTCGCTGGTGCCGGCGGCCGGCAGCAGCGTGTGCTCGAGGCCGAGGTCGAGCAGGCGCTGGCGGCCGGGGGCGCGCCCGTCGGGATAGGCGTGGACGATCAGCTCGGCGCCGCAGCGCAGCGCCTCGTCGCCGGCCGAGTCCATGTCCCCGACGATCACGTCCGGCTTCATCCCCGCTTCCAGCACGCCGTCGGCGCCGCCGTCGACGGCGACGACGACCGGGCGGACGTCGCGGATGTAGGCGCGCAGGGCCTTCAGGTCGCGGCGGTGGCGATCGCCGCGGACGACGATCAGCACGTGGCGGTCGCGGAAGGAGACGCGGGTCGGCGGGAACTCGACGCTGCCGGTCAGCAGGTCCGTCTCCTGACGCACGTGGGCGACTGTGTTCTCGGCGAATTCGGCCAGCGCCTCGTCGACCCGCTCGAGCTGCCGGTCCCGCTGGGCCTCCAGCTCCTCAACCCCGAGCACACGGCCGCGGAGCAGCTCGCGGCCGCCGCCGAGCACGGCACCGCCGGCGACGCTGACCGTGCCACCGTCGGCGAGCAGCTCGAACGGATCGGCGTCCTCGACGTCGATCAGCCGCACGCCGGCCTGTGCCAGCAGCAGCGGCCCGGCGTTCGGGTAGCGGCCGTTGGAGGAGGGCGAGGCGTTGAGGACGACCCTGACCCCGGTGGCGATCAGCTCCTCGGCGGCGATGCGGTCGATGTTGACGTGGTCGATGACGGCGACGTCGCCGGGCCCCAGCCGTTTGACCAGGTGCTTGGTGCGACGGCCGAGCCGCACCCGGCCCTCGATCGCCTCGACCCGGGAGGCAGCGTCGCGACGCGAGAGCAGGGCGGGAAAGCGACGGCGACTGGCGGTTGCCACCAAAAGAGGTTATCCCGCGCGACAAGTGGAACAAAGCAACCGCTTCCCCTTTCCGGTGCGCCTTTGCTCCGTCAGAGGGGATAAAGCGCACCGGAAGGGCTACGCGGCGGCGAGCAGCTCGCGCGCGTGGCGCGTGGCCGCCTCGTCGCTGCGATCGCCGCCGAGCATGCGGCGGATCTCCTCGACCACCCCGTCGCCGTCGAGCCTGCGCACGCGGGCGCTCGCCCGCCCTCCGGAGACGTCCTTCTCCAGCGTGAAATGGGTGCCGGCCAGCGAGGCGACCTGGGGCAGGTGGGTGATGCAGATCACCTGGCGACCCGCGCCGAGCGCCCGCAGCCGCTCGCCCACGCGGCGCGCCGTCTTGCCGCCGACGCCGGCGTCGATCTCATCGAAGACGAGCGTGCCGGCGCCCGCGGCCGCACCGAAGCCGCTCAGCGCCAGCATCACCCGCGAGAGCTCGCCGCCCGAGGCGGCGTCGCGCAGCGGCGCCGCCTCCAGGCCCGGGTTGGGCGCCAGCCGCAGCTCGACCGCCTCGGCGCCGTTGGGCCCGAAGCCGTCCGGATGCGGCTCCAACGCCACCTCGAGCCGCGCGCCCTGCATCGCCAGCCCCTCCAGCTCGGCGGCGACCTCGCGCTCGAGCGCCGGCGCCGCCTCCTGCCGCCCCTCGCTCAGCCGGGCGGCGAGCTGCGCCCGGCGCGCTTCGGCCTCGACCAGGGCTGCCTCGGCCTCCGCCCCGCGCTCCTCAGCGCTCTCGAGGCGGGCGACCTCGGCCCGGCAGCGCTCGGCGTGGGCGAGCACCGACTCGACGCTGCCGCCGTGCTTGCGCCGCAACCGGTCGAGCGCCTCGAGGCGCTCCTCGACCGCGGCGAGCCGCTCCGGGTCAGCCTCCAGGGCCTCGAGGCGGTCGCGCAACCCGGCCGCCACGTCGCCCAGCTCGATCGCCGCCGCGCTCAGCCGCTGCGCCAGCGCGTCGAGCTCCGGATCGACCCCGGCGACGCCCTGCAGCAGCGCCTCTGCCTGTGCGAGCGCACCGGCGGCGCCACCGTCCTGCTCAGCCCCGAGCGCGGCGGCGTGCGCCCCCGCCGCGGCTTCGCGCAACCCCTCGGCGTGGCGCAGGCGCTCGCGCTCGGCCCCCAGCTCGGCCTCCTCGGCGGGATCGGGCGCCACCGCCTCGATCTCGGAGAGCTCGTAGCGGTAGAGGTCGAGATCGCGCTCGCGCGAGCCGTCGCGCTCGCGCAGCTCAGCCAGCTCGGCCGCCAGGCGCAGGCACTCGCGGTGCGCCTCGCGGTATTCCCCGCGCAGCTCCAGGTGTGCCGGCCCGGCGAAGCCGTCGAGCACGTCCAGTTGCGCCGCGGCGATCGTCAGCTTGCGGTGCTCGTGCTGGCCGTAGAAGGCGAGCAGGCGCTCGCCCAGCAGCTTCAGGTCCGCGGCCGTAGCGGCGCGGCCGGCGACGAAGGCACTCGTCCGCCCACTTGCGGAGACGCGGCGCCCCAGCACGATCTCCCCGGCGGCCTCGGGCAACCGCTCGGCCAGCTCGGCCAGCTCCGGCGCCGCGAGCAGTTCCGGCGGCAGGTCGAAGACGCCCTCGACCCAGGCCTCCTCGGCTCCCGGCCGCACGATCTGCGGCCGTGCCTTGCCCCCCATCAGCAGGTCGAGCGAGTGCGCAAGCACCGTCTTGCCGGCCCCGGTCTCCCCAGTGATCGCGTTCAGCCCCTCCCCGAGCCTCAACTCCGCCTTCTCGATCAGCAGCAGGTTCTCGATCCGCAGCTCGCGCAGCACGTGCTCTGTGTAGCACTTGGCGCGGCGGGTTCCGTCACCGCAGGGGACCCCAACCCCCCCGGTCGCTGAAGCGTCCTCGGGGTGGGGGCCCTACGGTGCCACCCGCCGCGAGGCGCCGCTACGCGGGGGCCGGATCGGTCGCAGGCTCAGTTTGGGACGAAGTTGCCTGGACGAAGTCCCTGGACCTGACGAGGAAGAAACCGAGGCCGGCGACGAGGAAGGAGAGGACGGCCCCGATCAGGAGGATCTCGTTGAAGCCGCTGACGAAGGCGACTTTGGCCGCTGCGACCACTTCCGCCCGCTGGCCCGGCGGCACCGCCCTCGCCGCCGCGACCGAGCCGCCGGAGGAGACGATTTCACCCAGGCCGTGCGGCGCGTTCGGCAGCAGCTCGCCCAGCTTTGCGTCGACGCGAGACTGGAAGATGGCGCCGAGCGAGGCGACCCCGGTGGCGATCCCGACCTGGCGGAAGGTCGTGTTGATTCCCGAGCCCATGCCGGCTTTCTGCGGCGGTACGACGCCGATCGCCGCCTGGCCGATTCCCGGGTTGGCGGTGCCGATGCCGACGCCCGCGATGAGGAAACCGAGCAGCAGGTCGCTGACCGACGAGTCGGCGCTGAGGCCGTGCATCAGCAGCAGGCCGATGCCGACGAGCGTCAGGCCGACGCCGAGCAGGACGCGGATCGGGATCCGGTGCGAGAGCGAGCCGGCGATCGGCGAGGCGACGAACGAGAGCACGGTCAGCGGCAGGAAGCGCAGGCCCGCCTCCAGCGGCGAGAAGCCCTGCACGCCCTGCAGGTAGATCGTCAGGTAGAGGAACATCGCGAACATCCCGGCCGAGAGGCCGAAGGCCACCGCGGAGACGCCGTTGAAGGCCGGCTTGCGGAAGAGGCCCAGCTCGAGCATCGGGTGCGGGCTGCGCGCCTCGATCGCGAGGAAGGCGAGCAGGCAGAGGACGGCGCCGCCGAGTGAGGCGACGATCTCGGGGCTGCCCCAACCCTCCGGATTGCCGCGGATGAGGCCGAAGATGAGCAGGAAGAGGCCGGCCGAGAAGGTCGCCAGGCCGGGCAGGTCGAGCGGCTGCGGGTCCTGCGCGGAGACGTTGGCCAGCTTCATCTCGGTCAGCGCGATCGCAACCAGCCCGATCGGCACGTTGACGAAGAAGATCCACTCCCAGCCGAGGTGCTCGGTGATCAAGCCGCCGACCAGGGGGCCGATCGCGACGGCGCCGCCGATCGTCGCGCCCCAGACGCCGAAGGCGGTGGCGCGATCTTTGCCGTGGAACTCCTGGCCGATCAGCGCCAACGAGGTGGCGAACATGCCGGCGCCGCCGATTCCCTGCAGGCCGCGGGCGAGGTTGAGCAGGGTCGGGTCGCCGGAGATGCCGCAGAGGAACGAGGCAAAGGTGAAGACGCCGAAGCCGATCGTGAAGACGCGGCGGCGGCCGAGTCGGTCGCCGAGCGAGCCGGCCGTGAGCAGGAAGGCGGCGAGCATCAGCGAGTAGGCGTCGACCACCCACTGCAGGCTGGAGAGGCTGGCGTTCAGTTCCCGCTGGATGTCCGGCAGGGCGACGTTGACGACCGTGATGTCCAGCAGCAGCATGAACGTCGCGATCGTGATCAGGACGAGGGTCCACCACTTGCGCTCCATTGCGGAACACCCTAGAGAACAGCGATCGTCGGCCCGCTCGAAGCGAGGCTCAGACCGCCAGGTGGCCGAACTTCTCGCGAATGCGGTGGTAGAAGCTGGTGCCGGGGAGCTGAGCGAGGCAACCGACCGCCTCGGCGAAGCGCAGGTCGAGGGCGGCGCCGGGGTCGAGCGTGGCGACCTGGGCGCCGTCGATCGCGACCTCGACCGGCTCGCGCCCGGCCGCGTTGCCGACCGTCAGCACGTCGCGGGGGGCGACGACCAGCGCCCGCGCCGTCAGCGAGTGCGGCGAGATGTAGCTGACCACGTAGCCCTTCACGCCCCAGGCCAGGATCGGCCCCTGGTTGGCGAGGTTGTAGCCGGTCGAGCCGACCGGCGTGGCGGCAACGAGCCCGTCGCAGCGCACGTTGCCCACCTCCTCGCCGGTGATCCGGTAGGTCAGCTCGGCGACGCGGTCGCGCGGGCGCCGGCTGAAGCTGACGTCGTTGAAGGCGAAGCGCTCCGCGCCGTTGAGCTCGACGGCGAGGGCCGGCAGGTCGATCGTCTCGGTCTCGCCGGCGAAGGCGCGGCGGATGCCCTCGCGCGCCTCGGCGCGCTCGACCGCGGCGAGGAAGCCGACGGTGCCGAAGTTGACGCCGAAGACCGGCACCCCGGTGCGGGCAAACCTGCGCAGCGCATAGAGGATCGAGCCGTCGCCGCCGAGTACCAGGCAGAGGTCGGGATCAGCGGGCAGCGAATCGACCGCCTCGACTCCCGCGGCGGCGTGGTTGTGCTTCTCGATCTCCGCCGCGGTGGCGACGAGGCGCCAGCCGGCCTCGCGTGCGACCTCGGCCGCCACCGCGACGGCCTCGGTCGCCGCGGGCGGGTGCGAGTGGGTGATCAGCGCCGCGGTCCTCTCAGGCATCGCACTCGCACCCCCAGGCATCGCACTCGCACCCCTTTGGCGACTTATCCGTGTATTTCACGGAAAACTCGCCAATCATCAGGCGTCCACCTCGCCGAGCGCGCCCTCGAGGTCGTCGATGCCGTCAACCCCGCCGCCGCACCAGAGGAAGGTCTCGCGGTTGCCCTTTGGGCCGGGCAGGCCCGAGGGGGCGAAGCCGCGGACCGGCAAGCCCAGTCCCTGTGCGGCCCGCGCCACGGAGAGGACCGCCTCGCGCCGGTCACTGGGGTCGCGCACAACGCCCTTGCCGACCCGCTCGCGCCCCAGCTCGAACTGGGGCTTGACCATCGCCAGGATCTCGCCGTCGGTGGCGATCGAGCGGGCGACGGCGGGCAGCACCTTGGCCAGCGAGATGAAGGAGACGTCGATCGTCGCCAGCGCGGGGACAAAGGGCAGGTCGGAAAGCTCGAGTGAGCGCGCGTTGAGCCGCTCGACCACGCTCACGCGAGGGTCCTCGCGCAGGCGCAGGTCGAGCTGACCGTAGGCGACGTCGACGGCGGCGACGCGGGCGGCCCCGCGCTGCAACAGACAGTCGGTGAAGCCGCCGGTCGAGGCGCCGACGTCGAGGCAGTCGCGGCCGGCGACGTCGACACCCAGCGAGTCGAGCGCGTTCTCCAGCTTGACCCCGCCGCGCGAGACGTAGCGCGGCCCCTCGGCGACGATCAGGGCCGCGCCTGGCTCGACCAGTTGGCTCGGCCGCAGGGCGATCGGGCCGTCCCGGCCAACCCGCACCGCGCCGGCCCGCACCGCGCCGGCCGCGGCGGTGCGCGAGGGGAACAGCCCCCGCTCCGCCAATACCGCGTCTATGCGCGCCTTCTTCATCGCCGCAACGGTAGCGCCGGCCTCACGAGCAAGCCCGCGCTCAGGCGCGATACAGGTTTTTAACCACGCTTTGGACTCGCCTGATTCCATGCCCGCATACCGGGTAGCCATCCCCCAGCGGAGGCGCCCGGAAGGCGCGAACAAGGTCTGTGATCGCACTCACACACTGATCGCACATACGTTCGTATGCTGTTCAAGGATTCAGAGAGGACGACCGATAAGGGGCAAAACACAAGACTTCTTGGCTGGGTTCGGCGCCGCCCATATGGCGCTCATCGCTTCCCACGATGACGCACCCGCGGCACATCAAAGGGCCCACCTACCTCCCACGGATCCACATATATAGAGATACATATCTCTCCTCCCTGTAGTAACCCCAGAATTCGCCTCGGCTCCCCGCCGGGGCGTTTTCTGTTGTGGAGGGCTTTAACAAGCGGAATGCGGAGCTTGACCGGGAGCGGAGCGCTTCCTCGCTTCCCTGCTGAAAACCGGCCGTGCCACAGTCGGTGCCACAGTCAAACGCGCTGCACATCCCGGGGTAGGCCAACAGCGTGCTTCGGATACGGTGGACTTGGAAAGTTTGCAAGCACGCATTCCGACGCAGGAGCGGAAGAGAAAGCGGAAAAACTCGGTTCCAATGGGCTGCGATGTCGAGAAGCGGGAAGGTAGGCCACGTCTGCGCCTACTCGCGAATCCTGAGCCCGCCCTGCCGCGCCTGCCTGCCGCACCCTTTCTAGCATCTGCGCCCTTCCGCCCCGGCGAGCTACCGGTTACTGCCTGGGTGCCGCTTGACCACGCAACCCGCGATCTAGTTTGGAGGCAGGCCAGAGAGGCGGCGCTCCCAACCGAGCTTTGGGTCCGCATCGCCGTCGAGTCCTCGCGCCTGGCGAGCGAGATTTCATCTCTGACGGGTCGCCCGGACCACGAGGTGATCAGACAGCTCGACATTGCAGCCATCTCTCCCTTGGACGAGGTGCAAAATCCTGTGGCCTCTGAGCTACGGCGCTACGCCGCCGAACTTCGCAAGGGCCATCCGACCACTAAGGCCGGAGAAGTGCTGGCGCTCCGCCTGCCGGAGGAGATCAGCGGCGCATGGAATGCGGCGGCCGGGGAGGCGCGCCTTGAGATGCCGCGCTGGATTGCCGCAACGCTGGAAAAGACCCCACCTGAATGCGTCGCCTGGGAGGTCGCCGCAGCGGCGACCTCTCGCTCACTTGGCGAGTGGGCCTACGCTTCCTGGCTTCGGGCTTCGGCCAACGCCAAAGCCTGAGCGAAGTCGCGCAGCTGTTTCAGCGACGCTCCCTTCCACAGTTGCTGCAACGCGACCGCTCCCAGTTGCTCAGCGCGTCGCAAGGTGTCCCGCATTTCATGGGAGGCATGAAGACGCACCTCGATATTGCGGCGCTTATCGGCATTGACTGCATCGCAAGCCTCTGGCGCGTAGCGACAATCAAGGTTCCCCTTTTGGGCGCGCGCTCTGGCTTTTTCGCGGTCCACCTTCTCGACTCGCTCGCCGTCGAAGTAGCGCAACCTAATTGCCGGATTGAAGCGGTTCTCCCAAATCGGGCTGGCGGGCGCAGTCCGGTAGATGCGATTGCCAAGCATGCAGCCCGCCGCACCGCTGGCGACAGCGGGAACCGAAATCTCGCTCGCACGGTCAGCGATCACGTGCAAGCCGTTTGCGCGCAAGGACTCAATGGCATTCAGATAGGTAGCGATCTCCTCTGGCGTGCGTTCACCAGCGCGGATATCGCTGACGGTGAGAACGACGACGCTGCCCGCTGGCAGCTCGCGCCGGTAACGCTCAGCCAGGTAGGGCACGACCCCTTCCATCATGGTCTGGAAGCTGACGCAGATCCAGGCGGCGAGCGGCTCACGCGGAGCAACGCGACGCATCTCGCGGATCGCACGCAGATTGACCTCAAGCCAAGGATCCTCGAGCGAGGCCACCTGAAAATACGGGGCGAAGGCGTAAAGCGCTCCCGCCTGCGCCTGAGCCGCAGCGCGGACCAACTTTTCGAGCGCGGCCTGACTATCAAAAGCCTCTGGCTCAAGTGGCAAAGGAACTGCGGCGGCAAGCGACGTGTGGATGTCCGACCCGAAGGACTCATCCTCGGGCCCCGAGAGGAACACCAAGCGCCAAGTCTCGATATCGATCACGAACGGCAGGCGCTTTTCCATTGCCGCGCGCTTCAAGCCGCCGTGCTTCGGCGGAGAGTCGAAGCGCAGGCTGATGACGACCCCATCGGTGTCGCCGTCGCAACGCTCGATGAATTTGTGCTCGTTGTGCTCAAGCCTCGTAAGGAACAGCGGCTCGGATTTTCCCGGCAACGATGCCATTGTCCCGGAAGCTTCGCAGTGAGATCGGATGGGATCACGATTCGGAACTAAAAGCGACGCAAATAGGCATCCATTCGTTTCCGAACCTCGTCCCGGCTGCCCGGCAAAAGGTGGCCGTAGACGTCGAAGGTGGTCTGGATTTTCGAGTGACCCATGAACTCCTGAATCGCCTTCGGGTTCGCCCCGGAGTCGATCAGCAACGACGCGAAGGTGTGACGACAGTGGTGCAGGGTGATCGGCGTGAGCAGGCAGGCCTCGCGGGCTTCCTCTTCGGCAGCGGTCCTCTCTCGTTTGTTCGCCCTCTTCCAGGCTCGCTTCGCCCGGCCGTCCACCGTGGAGGCATAGAACGCCTCCGTAGTCGTGCGGCCGAACACCAGGGCCTCTCCCCTTCGCCCGCGCCGATCCAGATGTGCGACGAGATAGCCGCGCAGAATCGACAGCAAGGGGACACCGCGACTCCCTGCGCGTGACTTCGGCTCGATCACGCCCTGGACCTGATCCCAGCCGCGCTCGACAGCGATCAGGTTTCCTGCCAAGTCAATGTCGCAAACGCGCAGAGCCTGCAACTCCCCTCGCCGCAGACCGGCATAGAAAGCAGTGGCCCACACCGGGCGATCATCGGCCGGAAGCGCCGCCAGCAATGCCGCCGCTTCGGCTGCTGAGGCAATCCGCGTCGGCCGCTTGGAGTCGCCATTGGGGAGGTCAATCCGCTCGGAGGGGTTGTAAGTCAACTCGTCGCGGTTGATTTCCCAGCGGTAGAAGGCCTGGATCGGGTTGAGGACGTTGCTGACGGTGCCCGACGACAGACCCGAAGCCAGCAGTTCGTCGGCAAAGCCCTGAAGCTCGCGGCGCTGGAGATTGCCGACCTTGATGCCAGCGACCCCGGAGCCCTCGATGTGGACTCGCAAGGCGCGCTCGTAGGAGCGAACCGTGTTCGGCTTGTAGCGCTCGCGGCCCTTCGGGCGAACCTGCCCTGCCTCCATCCCCCGGATGAACTCGCTCAGCGCCTCGGAGAGCTTGCGTCCATCGCGCGACCGCGCCTTCAGCTCCCCACGCTCAACCGCGCGGATGGCATCTGAACGCCAGCCCTTGGCTTCGGACTCACGCGGGAAGGACTTCGTGATCCGCCTGCCCTCCCGCGCGAGATAGACGGAGGCCTCCCAGCCCGCATTGCAGTTGCAACGCCCGCCCTGCGGTGCGCGACAACCCCTGGAGTGCCGCTTGCGGACGCCTTCCGCCATCAGTCCTCACCGCCCGTGAAGTGCCCCAGGTGCGTGCTGCCAGGGTCCCAACCGATCCCATCGAGCAGGTCGCCGGGAGGAATGTCCAGCGAGCCTGCGAGTTTGACCAGCGTGTCTACACGACACATCCGTTCACCACGCTCGATCAGGCCGACAGCCGTGCGGTGCAGGGAGGCCATGACCGCCAGCTCTTCCTGGGAGAGCTTGGCGCGCCTGCGGCAGTAGGCGAGATTCGCGCCCAGCTGGTCTGCCACAACCATCAGCGCTCCCCAATCGAGAACTCACCGGGACGGAAATCACCCGGCTTCCAAGCCATGCCGTCGAGAAGGCTTCCCGGAGGCACCCTCAATGCACCCGCGAGCTTGACCACCGTGTCGATCCGCGCGAGTCGTATCCCCCGCTCCAACTGGCCGACCTCAGTGCGGTGCAGCGAGGCGCGAAAGCCGACCTCTTCCTGGGAGAGTTTTGCTTGGTCGCGGGCGCGTGAGAGGTTCGCGCCGAACACTTGGGCAATCTCGATGCCTGCCGCCACCATCAGGCCGCCCCCCTCGATCCTCCG
Organism: Solirubrobacterales bacterium; assembly: GCA_035548675.1. Taxonomy (GTDB): domain Bacteria; phylum Actinomycetota; class Thermoleophilia; order Solirubrobacterales; family 70-9; genus VRUE01. The sequence goes on along the minus strand of DASZSJ010000063.1, from coordinate 9,334 downwards.
ACCTGCTCCAACAAGCCGGACAGCGCCTCGTGCTCGGAGACGACGCGCTCGTACTCGTTCGCAGCGTCGATCGTCTGCGCGAGGTCGCGCAGGATGGTCCGCACATCGTCGTCGGGAGCGATCACCAACTCGTCCAGCGCCAAGAGAAGCCGTCCATAGGCAGCCTCTTCGCGGCGCAGACGAGTCGGGTCGCCTAGCTGCTTCGGATAGTTCTCCAGCTCGTCCTTGATGCCGTCCTGCGCCATGCGGAAAACGCTGCGCAGAAAGCGGACTTGATCGGCCGTAATCGTGAGGGCAACGACAGAGCCGCGACCCGTAGGGTTCTCGCTAGCCATGAGGAGCACAGCCTCCTTGTGGTCAGGCGGCCCGTCGTGTTCACCGCACGGCGGGTCGCCGCTTTTTGGTTCTGGTGGCGAGGTTAGCAGGCTTGGTGAGAAATAATCACCAAAACGACTACCTACCCTGAATGATCTGGAGCACGCGAGTGTGGTGCAGATCGACCTCTTCGCCAATGTCGCGCAGCGTGAGCCCGGCTTTCTGCGCCTCCGCAAATGCCTTGCGTCGCGCCTCTTGGGCTGCGTTCTGGTCGCGCTCGAACCTCGCCTGGGCGGCCCGCACCGCGCGACGCGCTTTCTCGTCTTTGGCGTCAGCCATGACCGGCAGCCTAGAAGCTCGTCCACGTCACGGTCCTCCCAGCACTCGCTCGGCGTTCTCCATCGCCCAACGCTCAAGCTCGCTGACCGGCACGAGCCGCTTGCGGCCACGGCGCACCAGGCGCAGCTCAGGCGCGACGTTGGCATCGAAGAAGTCCAGCCCGACCCCGATGGCCGCTGCCGCCTCGGACGGGGTGAGGGCAATGCGGGGGATCGAGACTACGAGCTTCTTGCTCATCGTCCCTCGGCTTGACCCTCATCGTCCGTCTCACCGAGCCAGTCCACCTGCCGGTCCGGCTCGCCGACCACGCGGAAGATCGGGGCGAAGGGCCCGCGCTCCGTCAGGTCGTCCAAGAGGCAAAAGGAGATCGTCACGCTGCCGTATGCGCGCGATAGCTCCGGGCTGTCGTCCAGTAGCACGAGCGCGAGGCTTCGCCGACGAAGGAGCGTCTTGCGCGAGGCACCGGCCAGGACGCAGAGGACGGGCGGGAAGGTCGGGTAGTGGCTGCGCCACAGCGGTTCGCTGCTTTTGTCGCGGGCGCGGTAGAGGCGGCCGTAGCGGGCCAGCTCGGCGACGAGGCGTTCAATCGAGAGCGTGGCGCGGTCCAGCTCCACGAAGCGCTGCTCAAAGAAAAAGTGCTTGTCCTCGCTGCGCACGTAGCTCAGCACCGCGTCGGCAATCAGCATCCGGCGGGCGCTGCCGCGACCACGGTTGAGGGGATGGGCAATCTCGTGTCGCCAGGAGAGCGGGCCGAATTCCTCGCCCCTCTCGCGCGCCTCTCGCAGGAAGCTGATCCCGACCTCGTTGACGCCGATGGTGTGGGCGCGCAGCGGCCCCGCCGCTTGCTCCGGGGTGAGGATCTTCGGCCGGCGCTCGACTTCGCCGGCGTCGAGCACCAAGTCAGCACCTCGCTCGGTCAGGAAGTAGAGGCGGCGGGGAGAGCGGCGCGCTTCGACGTAAGCGACGAGCTCCGCCCGCACCAAGTAGGCGAGGACCTGCTGCGCACGGCGCAGGCCGCGATCCGGGAAGTGGATCGCGTGGACCTGGGCGGCGGAGAGGATGCGATGCTCGCCAAGCGAGGCAAGCACCTCGGCGGTCGCCTCGGGCAGCCGCAGCTTCGTTGCTGCCTTCCAACTCACGCCGACCTCCAAGCCCGCGACCGATTGACGGCGAGGTGCTGCGGAGCCAGCGCCGAGCCGGGGATGATCGTCTGTGGTGCTGGTGTTGCAGGCACCGAGGCGATTCCGGTCGCCGAGGTGATGCAGAAGCGTTGCCGAACCAGCGCGGAGGTGTTAGCGCAGGCGTCGAGTGCAAGGGACGCGGGGAGGATCGAGAGGGTGACGACCAAGACCGCGTTGATGTTTTGACCCGGGGGTGCAGTAGGAATGTCGGCAAAACGACAAGCCCGCAAACGGCGCTGCGGTGGGCTTTGGTCGCCCTTAAGGCGAGTCGGGCCGTGAAGCGATGAGGGAAACGATGGGCGCAGCCACGCTCGAAGCCAGAGGCGAAACGGCGGCGGTGAAAATTTGACCTCCATATAAAAGGGAGCACCGAGCGGCCAAAGTGGTCCCCCCTCTCCGCAACCGCGCAGTTGCGCAATTGCGGGATTGCGAATCCCTAGTCGCCTCCCGAGGCGAACGGAGAAGCGGTGAAAAATCTCTGTTGGTCTGCTGGTCATTCATTGGCCTTCTGATCTACAGGGGGCGAACCCCCGAAACTGGACCCCTCTCAGGCACGGCAATCATCGAAAATCATCAATGAAGGTGATACCGTCGAGGGGTGGCCGATCTGCCCGTAATCAACTGCTGCACCCCCCTCGCTGGCGCACCCTTCGGCAAGCGTCAGGCCGCCCAGCTTGAGGCCGTGATGAAGGCGCTCGCCGACCGTCACCGGCTGCGAATCGTGAACATGCTCTTGCGAGCGGAAGGCAAGGCGATCTGCGTCTGCGAGTTCGAGCCGTTCCTCGATCTCTCACAGGGCACCGTCAGCCATCACCTGAAAGTCTTGGTCGAGGCGGGCCTGGTCGAACGCGAGGGGCGCGGCACCCGCAGCTATTTCAGCCTCGTTCCCGGCGCGCTCGATTCGTTGCGCGAGGTCTTTGTCCCGGCCCGCGCCCTGATGATCTAGCGTCTGCATCCTGGCGAGTCTCCTCTCGGCTGCTCATCGAAGAGCCCACCCGTGGCAGTACGATCCGCACGTGGCAGCACCGCAGACAAAGACAGTCGAGCTAGACGCCGACTTGATCGAGCGTGCTCAGCGAGTGGCCGACGAGCGGGGCATCACGCTGAAACAACTGGTCAATGATGCGCTTGAACGCTGGCTGGCCAGGGAGGAGCAGGCCCGGCACCGTCGGCCCAGGGTCGGACTCGGTCAGTCGGCTGACGGATTGAGCGCTGCGGAAACCGCGGGCGAGCCAGTCGCTCGCCCGATTCATCGGGGCAAGTGATGGACGGACCCGAGAGGTTTCGAGATCGGCAAGGCCGCGAGGTCACGCTAAGCGCCGAGCGCTGGCAGCACATCGTCAGCGGCCACCCCGAGATCGAGGTTTACGTGACGGACATTCGCCGCGCGGTCGAAGCGCCAACGGCTGTTGTGGCGGGCCGAGAGCCGGATGAAGAGTGGCTGTATCTGGAGGGAGCCGGGCCGAGTCGATGGCTGAAGGTGGTCGTGGTCTTCGACAGCACAGACCAGGGGCGTATCATCACCTCGTTCGCCCGCAGAAGGAAGCCATGAGCGTGACGATTGCCGATATCGAGTTTGATCGCGTCGAATACGACGCCGACGCCGATGTCCTCTACCTCCACGTTGGCGATCCGTCACGCGCCGTCGATTACGACGAGACTCCGGAGGGCCACGCAGTTCGCTTCGACCGCGAGGGGGAGCTGGTCGGCCTGACGCTGGTTCGTCCCAAGCGACTGCTGGAGCGCAATGCAGAGCTGCGCGTCACCGTTCCGGTGCCGAGCGACGTGCCCGCTGCGGAGCTGACGCCCGCATTGAGTGCGTAGGCCCCCGGTTTTCGGTCAGGCCTGCCCGCCTGGTGCCACAGTCGGTGCCACAGTCAGACACCATTTCGGCCGGTTACAACCGGATTCAGCCGGACCAAGCTTGGCTCTGGAAGCGGGGTTCCGCTCTGCAATGCGAGCGGTCGGAGGACTCTCCTCCCTGTAGTAACCCCAGAATTCGCCTCGGCTCCCCGCCGGGGCGTTTTCTGTTGTGGGGCTTGGAGCGTTGATGTCGTAGCGAATCGACCCCTGTGTCGCGAGGCGGCACTGTTGGGAAGGCCAGGCGGTGGACGCGGGAGGCCGGGTCTCAGCGCGACGGCGGCGCGGCGGTGGGGGCGAAGCCGGCCGGATCGCCCTGGGCCACCGCTTCGGCGTGGGACATCGGTGGATGGGATGGCTTGGCGAGACTCCCGATCCGGGCGCGCTCGCGCCCCGTTGCGTCATAGCCGACGACCTCTATGCGGCCGAGGTGCGGGACCAGGACAACGAAGAATCGTCCCGGTAGGCCCTGCTTGGCTTCTGTCACGGTGTCTGTGGGCTCCGGCCCGAGGACGCTGACACGGGCGATATCCCTCGAGACCAGGCCGTATACCACCCGCTCGCGAGACCCTCGAGAAAGCGAGTCGGCAACGAGCAAACCGAAGGGCTCCGCAGCGCTAGGCCGCTCCCCACAGCCGTAGGAGGTGCCGCCCTCGCCATAGCTCAGCTGGAGGCAAACGGATCCACGCGGCGGTTCGCCCGGCAGCGTCGCGGGCGCGGGCCGAGTTTCGATACTGAAGGTGCCTCGCGACGTATTGCCATCGGTCACGTGCAGGACTCCGGTCGTTGCCGCGGCACCCGCGGCGAGAACCAGGGTGGCGGCTGCGGCCGCGAGAACCCATCGCCGGCGTCCGAAGAGCGGCGTCCTCCGCTGGCGTGCGGCGCGGACCAGCAAGTGCTCCAAAGCCGGCAAGACCGACGACTGGGAATCACTTCCGGGTGTGTTCACGATCGCTCCTCCTCCAGTCCCATGCGAAGGGCCCTCAGCCCCCGTGAGACGCGCTGGCGGACGACGGCCTGTGAGCACCGCAGGTCGTCCGCTATGTCGTCGTAGCCACGGTCTTCGAGAAGGTGGAACCGCACCGCGTCACGCTGGTCGGGAGGAAGTCGTGCGAGCAGCTCCCCGACGACCTCCGCGCTCCTCTCCGCGTCGGCTAGGGCCTCGACTCGCTCCAGGGCATCGTCCGTCAGGACCAGCGGTTCGCTTTGAAGGCGCTTGCGTGCCTCTTCCTCGACTCGGCCGCGGCTGCGACTGCTGGAGAGCTTGTTGTTGGCGATCGCATAGAGCCATGCGACCGCCGGTGGTCCGCCCGGCTTGAAGCGTCGCGAGGAGACGAGCGCCGCCGCGAAGACCTCCGCCGTCAGGTCGGCGGCCGCCTCAGGGGTGGAGGTGCGGCGCAGGAAGAAGACCAGGACTCCCCGCTCGTGCCGGCGATAGAAGGCGCCAAACGCCTCCGGCTGAGATGACGTCGCAGCCAGGAGCTCCTCGTCGCTCATCTGCTCAAAGGCCTCCACAGGACGTTCCTCTCTTGGGGCGACAACTTGTGACAAGACATCCTCTTGCCGTGCAACGCCAGCCGTAAGCCGGACATATAGATACGAATGACCCCCACCCAGATCGAGACGGGAGAGCTCGGCCGAGAGCTTGCCGAGGCACGCTTCAGCCAGCTCTACAGGGACCAGGGACGAGCGATCCTCGCCTACGCATTGCGGCGTGTCGAGGATCCCGAGGATGCGGCCGATGTCGTTGCCGAGACATTCCTGGTCGTCTGGCGGCGCCTCGGCGAGGTTCCGATCGGCAGCGGCGCAAGGCCCTGGCTCTATGCCGTCGCTCGTGGGGTGATCGCCAACCTGCACCGGACCGAACGACGCAAGACCCGCCTCGGCCAACGCCTCGCCCAGTCACTGCGAACCGAGCTCGCGACCCATCGCGCGCCGAGCGGCGAAACGGCCGAGGTCCTTCGGGCGATGTCGGCGCTGAACGAGGATGACCGGGAGCTGCTCCTGCTCGTCTCCTGGGAGGGGCTCACCCCGAGCGAAGCGGCGAGGGTCATCGGCAGCTCTTCGCTTGCCACCCGCAGCCGCCTTCACCGCGCCCGCCGTCGCCTGCGGGCGCTGCTGGAGGAACGGCAAGCGGCGTCCAGTCAAGGCGGCAGCAATCCGGAATTCGACATGGAGGAGGCACGATGAGGACGCACGAGCTCCAACCGCTGCTCGCCACCGCCGACCCGGTCGACTGGAAGCGGCTCCGAGCCGTCGACCTCGGCGCGACGGAGGCGGACCTGCTGGCCGACCTCGAGGGAGTGCCGTCGGGGCTGCGGGAGCCCGCTCCGAGGCCCTGGCGTTCGCGCCCTCGGCGCCTGACGTTCGCGCTTGCCGTCGCCGCCCTGGCCTCGGCCGTCGTCGCCTTCCTCTTCGCCACCGGCCGCGAGGGCGGGCACCCCTCTCGCGCCTATGGGGCCGAGCTCGTCCGTTTCGCCGAATCGACGCCGCTGCTGCTGCTCGACGAGCCCTGGCGAGTCCAGAGCGTCTACGAGGCGGGGGAAGGGGCCTACATGCCTCGCAGCAGTCGGGGCGAAGGGTCGATGGAATTCGTCACCGGCCCGGCGATTCCCTACGAAAGCACGACCATCTCGGCTGACGGGACGGTACGCGGAATGGCCCCGAAGGCCGTCAGGCAACGCAAAGTGGAGCTGCGTTGGCACCCCGGCAAGCTGGGGTTCCCCGGTCCCATCGTCCATCGGCCGGTCGAGGCACCGGTCCTCGACGCCACAGCCCTCGTCAATACCAGGGCGGAAACGGCCTACATAGTGACCAGGACCGAGAAAAAGCGCATCGAATCGGGTGGGCCCGGCGATCGCCAGATGGCGGCGATCTGGCACGAAGGCGGCTACACGCTCGAATTGCGCGCCTGGGTGCCCAACCTTGCCGGCTTCAAAGAACGGCTCGACTGGCTCAGCCGGGTGGATTCGGAAACCTGGCTCGACGCGATGCCCGCGAAGGTCGTCAAGTCCACCGAACACGATGCCGCCGTCCGCGAGATGCTGAAGGGGATCCCCGTCCCCAGCGGCTTCAGGCCGTCGCAGATCCCCGACGAAGGCCTGACCACCAACCGCTACCAGGTCGGTGCGTCCGTAGCCGGAATCGTCTCCTGCCTCTGGTTCCGCCAGTGGGGCAAGGCGCGCCGGGCGCATGACCGAGCCGCCGAGGAGGAAGCGGAGAGGGCGATGGCCAGTTCAAAGCGCTGGCCGATCTTGCACGAGATGGCGAAGGATGGCGCCTACCCGGAAACGGTCTGGAAGCTGGCAGCGGAGATGCCAAGTGGGTACCGGGAATACGCCGGACACCGGTGGCGATTGCTGCCCCAGGCGGAAGCGCTGGGCTGCGCGCGCTGGGGCCTGCCGGTCCTGCCCCGCAAGCAGCAGCTGCAGCGCGAACGCCGAAACCAGTAGAAATTCGGCAATGACTCGCCGGCGGGGGCTGATCGCATCGGGTATCGCGATGGTGCTTCTGCTGTTGGCGATTTCTCCGGCCGAGGACCGGATGCAGGAGAACGGGCCGGGGATGGTCACCTTCGAGTTGACCGGGGGCCAGCATCGCGCCGAGGAGATCCTCGCCGAATGGGGCGAGGACGGCCGCGACGCCGCCCGCGAGCAGCTCTGGATCGACTTCGGCTTCATGATCGCCTACGGGACCTTCCTCACCCTCGCCGCAGGCGCCGTTCGCGACCTGGCCCGCGGGCGCGACTGGCGCAGGCTCGCCGCGATCGGCGGGGTCGTCGCGCCCTTCGGGGCGCTCGGGGCCGGGTTCGACGCGCTCGAGAACATCTGCCTGCTGCTCACGCTCGGCGGCGCCGGAGCAGCCTTCCCCTTCCTCGCGACGATCTTCGCCGCCTGCAAGTTCGCCCTGATCGCGATCGCGATCGCCTACCTCGTCGCCGGCCTGGCCACCTGGGGGCTCAAACGGCTCCCCACCGCGCGAGCGCCCTCCTAGATGGCGGACCGGGCGGTCAACGTTTGCGCCGGGCCGTTTGGGGCCTTCTACGACTTCTACATCGAGCGACCCTGGCTGATGGGCTTGATCGGCCGCGCCATCTGGGGCATCGACGCCTCGGTCCTCTACTCGAGCATGGCGCCGATCGAACGCGCCGGGCCCGGCTCGACGATCGCCGACGTGCCCTGTGGCGGAGGGGTGGCACTTCGGGCCCTGCGGCCGGGGCAGGAGGTGCGCTACCTGGCGGGGGACCTCGATCCGAAGATGCTCCGCCGCGCCGAGCGCCGCGCCCGCCGGCGCTCCCTGGACCAGGTCGAGCTCGTCGCTGCCGACATGACCGACCTGCCCTTTGCCGACGCCGAGGTCGACCTCTTCCTCTCCTACAGCGGCCTGCACATGATCCACCGGCCCGAGCGGGCCATTGCCGAGATCGCGCGCTGCCTGAAGCCCGGCGGCCGAGTGGTGGGCACCGCCTTCTTCGCCGACGGCAGCCGTCGCGCGCGCTGGCTCTTCGAGGCCGGCCGCCGCAGCGGCCACGCCCTGCCACCGGCCCGCGAGGAGGTCGCCGCCTGGCTCGCCGCGGCGGGCCTCGCCGGGGTCGAGATCGGGCCCGAGCCGGGCTTCGCCGCCTTCAGCGCCCGCAGGTCTTCGTCGGCCAACTGAGGACGCCGTACCGCGCAGTGTCCGCCGCCGCCGGACGTGCGCGGGGGCTTCGCCAATCCCTACCGGGAAGTCAGGGTCGCCGCCGCCTCGGGAGTCGCCACCCGGAAGCTGAAGCTCTCCTCGAGGAAGAAGTCGACCGAGGAGGCGTCGTGGCCCTCGTAGCCGATCGCCAGGTCCTGGCCCGATTCGAAGAGGAAGTCGCCGCCGCGCAGGCTGACCACGACCGCGCCCTCCACCCCGGGCGCCCAGACGATCGGCCCGCCGCGCAGGATCTTCGCCAGGTGGTCGAAGAGCGGGTAGCCGCCGTGCTCGGCGGTCTCGATCACCCGCGTGTACTCGTCCGGACCGAGCGCCAGGCCGTAGGGCCCACCGACCCCGGCGGCGCGCACCGACTCGACCGCCCGCGCCACGCAGCGCGGGTAGTCGTCGACCTCGCCCAGCGCCTCGGGCGCGAACGGCGAGGCGTCGGCGATGCCGACGATTCCGGCCTCGGCCCAGCCGTGGAAGACGGCGACGTTCTCGCAGCTGGCGATTCGCAGCGCCGCCTCGTCGAGCGGCTCGAGGTCGACGTCGAGGGCGCCGCGGTCGTCGTCGCGGAGCTCCTCGCGGGCGATCGAGAAGTCGGCCCGCAGCTCGACCAGCGGCAGCACCCGGCGGCGGCGCCCCTCGACGCCGGCGCCGTCCGGCGGCGCCAGCTTCTCGATCCGGCCGAGGTTGGTCGCCGAGTGCTCCCAGCCGCGCGGGCCGACGAAGTCGACCAGCCGCCGGGCGGCAAGCGGCCCGTGCAGGCGCTCGCGCGCCTCGTCGTCGAGCAGTTGCCAGTTTCCGTCCGAGAGCGGCGCGATCCCGCGCAGCAGGTGGTTCATCGCCCCTCCCCCCTGAGGTCGCCGATCCCAAGCGAGCCGTCACCAGCGCCGGCGCTCGACGCCGAGCCGAGCGCGTCTCCGCCGTCGTCCGCCCGCCCGACCACCTCGGAGGCGGCC
>DASZSJ010000062.1:0-22028 GCA_035548675.1 Solirubrobacterales bacterium | reverse complement strand
GAGGTCGGGGTGGAAGGGAGGCAGGCCGCCGGTGGGGCAGGGGGAGTTGTCGGGGCCGCTGATGATCTGGAAGGTGGAGGTGGAGGTGACGGGCTCTGTCCCCGACCAAGGGTAGAGAACGGCGCTTACCGCGTGGGCGCCACAGGAGGACGGGCTTGTCAGAGGGCTGCGGGCGCCCTCGCGAAAGTGGAGGCGGAAGTGGGAGAAGGGCAACTGGGGAATTTCGTCGGTTGTCGCCGTCAGTTGCCCGGTCAGGGGATCCGATTCGACCCGGGCGGGCTGCTTGACAATGATCCCCAGCTCGGGGTCCTTGATCACGATGTAGAAGGCGAGCAGGGCGTCGCCGGCGAGGTTGTCGTAAGGGGTCGCCTGATAGAGAGAGCCCTTCACCGGCTCTGCGATGAGCGGGCTTTCGACTTCGAGCGAGCCAATCTTGGCGGCTTCGGGGCAACCCTCCCCGGGGACCGAGCCGAGGGTCTCGCGCTCGAGGTCGGCCTCGCTGCAGACCTCGAGACCTTCGGCAAGCGCCGGGTTGGCGGACATCCCCTCGGGCAAGGTGACAACGGCTTTGCGGATATCGGACTGAGCGAGGCCGGAGGGATTCTTCAGGCCCTCGTCGGCGGTGTCGAGGGAGAAGTCCAACCCAGTGGGCGAGGTTGCGGCCCTGGTCGTCGGCTTCGCAATGATCGAGGGCGAGAAGCCCAGTTTGCCGCAGCCGGTGAAGGGAGGGCTTTCGTAGGCTCCACTGACCCAGTTTGGGTCGGAGAGTTCGGGGCGTCCGTCGGCAAGAAAAGCGCCGGGGTCTTCGAAGGAGTCGAAGGCATAGGAGGTCAGGTTGGCACCCAGGCAGCGGGTGGGGGTGGTCAGGAATGCGCCGCGGGGCCCGACCGGACAAGCCGAGGATGAGGGGGAGAATTCAAACGGGTCGCCGGGATCCAGCTGGGTAGTGGCATAGGCGCAGTTGCCGCGGAATCTGTCGTGGGCGGGATCGGTGGGATTGCCCCAAAGCTCGGTGATGTTGGCGAATATGTATTCCTGCTGGGGCAGGTTTCGCACCGAAGCGATCGGGTTGTAGGGGGGGACGGGGTTGAGGGTGATGTCGACGATGATGTTCTGGTTCACGACGCGGAAGCCAAGCCGCACCAGCACCCCGGGAGGCGGCACCAGGTTGTATACGGGGGAGCTGAACCAGTTGCCCGCTTCAATGATGGCGTTACCAGTTATCCCTACCGCGGTTTCGCGCGGGCACTGATTTTCGCCGCTTGTGACGGAGAAGAAGTCGGCGCTCGAGCAGCGGGGGAACGCAATGGTATCGCCGACGACGCCCGAAATCTGGGCAAGGATGACGTTGCGGAGCCTGGCACTGGGAGCGGAGAGCGGACCGCTACCGGAGTGGGCGAGGCGGAAGGAGGTGCGCATCGCAAAGGGGTGGGGGCCCGCCTCGTCGGCCTGGCTACCGTCCTCGTTGGAGAAAGCCACCCCGAACTGCTCGAGCTGTAGGTTGGTGGCGGCCGGTGCTGTGGTCGCGGCGCAGAGCAGTGCTGTGGCGGTGATCGTGAGGATCACGGTGAGGCGCTTCATCGGGTACTCCTCCGGTCGTGGTCGGCTCGGCGCGTCCGGCGCTCCTTGCGCTTTGCGCCCTTGCTCTTGCGCTTCGACTTCCTCTTCACGCACTTGCCGTGGCGGCGGACCTTGCCCTTGCGGCAGGCCCTTGCCCGGCTCTCGACGACGTTGCCGGCGCCGTGGAAGGTGGAGGAGGCCGGGGTGGGGTCATCCGGCGCTGAGGGCGGCGACTGACAGGCTTCCCCCTCGCAGATCGCCGGCTGGGCTGGCTGGGCGAAACCTCCCCCCACGCGGGCGTCGTAGAGGTCGATTAGGCCCAGATCCTGGGGCAGGAGGCTCGATGCGGTGGTGAAAAAGACGTCGCGCCCGTCGGCGCTCGCCTCCCAGAATTCCGATTCGAGCGGGCTCTCTCCCGAGGAGATCAGGCTGAGGCAGCCCCCGTTTTGGGGGAAGAACTCCGCGTTGGCGACGTCACAGCCCCCGGCCCCCGCCAGCTCCCACTCGTAGACGTCCTGGGTGCCGTTGTTGTCGCGAGGCAGCAACGCGTCTAGGCTGTTGAAGAAGATCCGATCGCCGTCCTCCGAGAGGACGTTGGAGGCGTGCAGGGGGTGTTCGGAGGTGGGGATCCAAGCGGCGGCTTGGATGTCGGTGCCATCTCCTATAGCGCTGACCCGCGGGTAAACGTAGGGCCGCGACAGCTCCCCCGTCCGCGGCCGTGCCCCCGTCGGGTTGCACGACACGCACACGAGCTCTCCCCCCGCCTCGTAGCTGAAGACCTCCACTGCCGCCTCGCCGCTGTTGGCGTCGGTGTTGTCATAACCCGTCAGCGCCCCCCCCGACTGGAAGACGATCCGGCTCCCGTCGGGGGTGACCCGCGCGGCGCGGAAGCGGGGTATCGGGGAGACAATGCTGTAGGAGCCACCTACTCCTTTTGACGGACCGCGGGTGCCTGTCGCCTCCCCTGCCGGCAGCGTCGCCACGTAGGTCAAGCCAGCCCCTTCTTCCCAGAGGTAGAGATTCGGCAGCCCCTCGATCGCTTCATCGCCCTCGCTGTTCCGCTCACCCGCCGTCAGCGCCTTCACCGAGACGAAGTAGATCCGCGCCAGGTCCTCGCTCGCCCCCAGCACTCCCCGCACCCCTTCCGCAACCACGGTCCGTGTCCCGCTCGCCGTCTGGAAGCGGCGCAGCGTCGCCGCGCTGCTTCTAATGTCGCCTTCTGTGTATATAGCTGCGGATCCGTTCTCCGTCGCCGCCCAGAAGATCGCGTCGTTGTTGGTCTGTGAGACTTCGACCGTACAGGCGAGCGCCGGGTCGGGCACGCAGTCGCCTTCCCCGTTTTTGACTGTCGTTTCCGCCTGCGCTGGGTTTTCCCGCAGGTAGAGCTTCCCCCTTAGGTAGCTGTTGACGATTCCCGCCGTCCAGAAGATGCGTCGGCCGTCTGCCGAGACCGCGTTGTGCAGGTTGCCTTCGCCGCCGTAGGCGCTACCCACTACGTTTTGACCTTCCGTGTTTGCTGCCACGCCGCTCGGCAGCTTGCTCACCAGCCGCGGTGCCGGGTCACCCGCCAGGTGCAAATAAATCTGCGCTTCTTCGGTGTTCGCCGCGTCAGCCGTCAGCTTCGCGTTGGCGACAAAGAAGGCCGCCGAGCCGTCCTCGGAGAGCCCCTGCACCGAGTCGCGGGTCACGTATTCAAGGCCCGTACCCGACGGCGGCGCCGCCGTCGTCAGCGTCTCGAAGCCCCCCTCTCCCGGCGCGCAATTCTGGCGCCGGTAGATGTTCGCGAGGCCTTCCTGGCCCTCGGGGCGAAGCGGCGATGTGTTGTAGTCGGCGAACCACATCCCGCATAGGTCCTTCGTGAAGACGCCGACGTGGCGCACCAGATAGACCGGCCCTTTCAGCTGCATGCCCAGCGGCGCGTTGATCCCATGGTTGGACCAGCCCCCCGCCCCGCGGGTGGCGATGTATTGGTTGTAGTACTTGCTGGCGAGCTGATCGCCGAAGGCGGGGGCGGCCGAGTAGGTGATCTTGTTGCCGTCGGGCCTGCTCTGGATGTAGGCGTCGTGGATCCCCAGGCCGGCCGGTTCGTTGTAGATATCGCCGCCGTTCTTGTCAATCGGACTGACCATCTCATAGGCCCTGCAGTCGGGCAGCAGCGCCCCGGCGCCGCTGCGCAGGGTCTGGTTGGGGCAGTCGGTCTGCGGAGGGATCGGCCGGTAGGTGGTGAAGGCCTGCGCCTGACCCGTTGCGTCGCCGGTCGGGTTGGTCGCGACGAAGCGGTAGCGATAGGTCGTATCTGGCAATAGCCCTGACAGCGCGACACTGACCACTTTCTGATCGCCGACATTCGCATCGGGGACCGGCAGGATGGTGGGGACGTTTGGCCCGCTGAAGCTCTCGCCATTGGCTTCGAACGCGGACTCGGTCAGGTACTCGGCGTGGTAGGTAGTCTCCTCTTCTTCCGCGGGGAACTGTGCCTTCAGCGTCGCTTCGGTAAACACCACGTCAGACGCCCACTGGGCCTCTATCTGGGGCGGAAGAAGCTCAAACGGGCCGACTTCTTCGAGTCGAATCTTGCCTGCGCGGGCGGTGTAGAGGGTCTCTTCGCTGGCGACCCCTTCGACCGCTCCGATCAGGGATGGGCTGGACCAACGCAGCTTCAGCTCGGCCGCGGTGGCGCCGGAGGCATCGTACTCGCGGACTTCGGTGTTCCTGGCGATGATCAGGTGGCCACTGGTCGGGTCCACCGAGAGCACCGTGCTCGTACTCGGCAGCCCGACGACGGAGGCGATGTCGTATTCGAACGCCCCGGTGGCGCCGTTCAACTTTGAGTATTTGGTTCGGAAGTTGGTGGCGAAGAGGGACCCGGCGGTGGGACCGGCGCCGGCAGCAAGGGCGCAGGGGCGTTCGATCCCGGTCTGCGCTTGACTAAAGCTGGTGACGTAGTCTGCGTTCAGCGGCGGGTTTACCGTAGGCAGGAACTTGTGGATCTGTTTTCTCCTGAAGTCGCCAACATAGACCGCGCCGGCGGGGTCGACGGTGACGCCGCAGGGTTCTTCGAAGTCGGTCGCGCCCGTGGCCGTTAGCTGACCCAGGTAAGCGCCGGTGGAGGCAAAGACGTCGATCGCGTGGACCGCCAACTGAGAGTAGGTGACATAGATGTTGCCGGCGGTGCCGGCCGCCGACCCCGGGGGCGCAACCGCGATCTGGGCTTCGGGGGCGGTGCCGAAGAAGAGCCTGCCCTGGGGGGTGGCATCGGGCCCGGGCCCCGCCCCGTCGATGACGTTGCTGCCAAGCGCCGAGAAGGTGTCTGGTTCGCCATTGGGCTTGAAGCGCTTGACCGAGCTGGAGATCCCAGGGGTCGTGGTGGCGATGCTCGCGCCGCTGCCGCCACTGAGCGGCGTCGTGCCACTAGAGGGAGTGAGCTGCTCAACATCGGTGGTGGCCAGCGTGCCCTGGAAAGTGACGACATAGGGGTTGGAGCCGGTCGCGTTCCCTGGACCGCCGGTGACCGTGACTCCGGTGGAGCCGATCGAGCTGAGCGCTCGCAGCGCCGTTTGCACCTGCGCGGCGGTCGCGTTGAAGGCCAGGTCACCGGTCGTCTGGGCATCGAAGGTGAGCTTGAACTGCCCCGCCGTGGCGCCGACCGTCAGCTGCTGTTTCTCGTTGACTCCCCTCTCTATCACGAGCACGTCATGGGTGGCGGGATCGACTGCCAAGCCGGCGGGCTGGCCGAAGCTAGGCTGGGCAGAGGCGCCGAAGGTCTGCGAGGTGACGGGGCGCTGTTCGGCCGCCCGTACGCAAGGCGGAACCAGGAAGAGTCCTCCGAGCAAAACAAGAGCCAGCGAGGTTGCGAGAATATTTCGCCTGGTTGTGATCTTGGACCTCCCTGCTTCTGTGGATGGCGATTGAGTCATCGGTTGATTTCGTTCGACATCTCCACCCCCGACGGGCATTCGCCATCGGGGGTGGGGTCGTCAAGAGGACGTGAAACGCACACCGTCCCCTAGAGCGCCGCGGTGGTCGCCCAAGTACCCCAGAACGTCCCCGAGGTACTGGTCAGCTTTGTGAGATTGACGCCAACCACGGTGTTGTCGAGGTTGAATTCGACGGCGGTGGGGTTATCGGGTGCTTTGGAGTTAGTAGTGGTGTAGACACACAGTTTGCCCGGGTCGGCCTCCGGATTGGTGACGCTCGCCGTGCCCGGATGGTCGGTGTTTTCACACTCGGGCGGGACGGCCTCGGTGCGACCGATGTAGAAGAGACCAGTGGGTGCCGCCTGCAGGGGGATCGGGAAGGAGATCGAGCTGACGTGGTATTCGGCGAAGCCCGCCAAGACCACGACCAGGGGGCTGGCGTTGCCCAGCACCCAGGTGCCGGCCTCGGTCTTGCCCGACGGCAGAGTGTCGGTGAAGCCGGTGGTGCCGTTTGCGCC
Organism: Solirubrobacterales bacterium; assembly: GCA_035548675.1. Lineage (GTDB taxonomy): Bacteria > Actinomycetota > Thermoleophilia > Solirubrobacterales > 70-9 > VRUE01. Next base: position 16,033 of record DASZSJ010000062.1, on the reverse strand, counting down.
GTTGCAGGCATAGGAGGTGGACGCTCCGGCGACGAACTTGGAACCACCGTTGGCGCAGTTGGCGCCGGCGGGCTCGGTGCTGCTATTGACGCTGGTGCCCGCTGCGCCGGTTGCACCTGTAGCACCGGTGGCTCCCGTACCGCCCTGCGGACCCTGTTTGCCTTCCGGCCCGGGGGCGCCGTCCTTGCCGTTGGCGCCGGCGGGGCCCTGCGGACCGGCTGCACCGGTGTCGCCCTTAGGGCCCTTCGGGCCACGCGGCCCCTTCTTGGCCTTGGCCTTGGAGGCGGTCGCTTTGCCACCGCTTGAAGAATTCGAGGCGGCGTAGGCGCCGCCGAGCATTGCGAAGACGAGGGCAATCACCGAGATGACTCCCGGGATCCCGAATCGCGTGCGTAGCGTCGAGAACATGTTTCGAATCTCTCCTTGTCCCGTGAGCCCCTCTGCCCGCGGCTTCCCTTTGCGGCTTCCGTGAGGCTCGGTTATGTCCCTGTTGCGTCGCTGCTCAAACGAGCTGGTTCCCTGAACTGACAGTCAGGTTCCTAAACGACCTCGCAAAGATAAACAGACGAGTTTGGCTTTGTCAAGGAACAAAACTGGTATTGCGATTTGCAGGTCTTTTTGGTGAGGAGAACGGAGAGACAGGAAGGCCCTTTTGCGTCCAAGTCCCCAACCGTTGGCCGCAAGTGCATCGGATCGGACACATGAATCATTTATAATGGACACATGACTGAGCTGGAGCTATTGGCGCGCCAGGTTGGCGCGAACGAGCGGACCCTGCGTCGCGCGCTCAACGAAGGGACGCTGCGGGCAGAGCGCCCGACACCGCGCAAGCTGAAGCTCGATGCCGCCGAGAAGCAGTACCTGCGTCACTCCTGGGAGCTCCTTGGGGCGCTGCGGAGGGGGCTGAGGACCGAGCAGAACGTGCGCTTTGCCCTCCTCTTCGGCTCGGCCGCCCGAGGGGACGACAGCGAGGGAAGCGATGTCGACTTGATCGTCGAGATGCGCGATCCCTCGTCGATGCGCGTCGTTGACCTCGAGTTGAAGCTCGAAGGGCTGCTCGGCCGGCGCGTCGACGTGCTCACGCTGGAGGATGCCCGCGCCAATCCAGTGCTCGTAGCCGAGGCCGTGGCCGAGGGCCGCACGATCGTCGACCGCGAGGAACGCTGGGCGCAGCTCAGCTCCGAAGCCGGGGCGGTGGATCGTCTTGCGCGGAAGCACTTGCGCGAGCGAAGCCGCCGCGCCCTGGCAGGGATCGATCGACTGGCCGGCGAGGCCTAAAGTGTCGAAGCGGCTGCACAGCGAGATCGTCGAGCGGCTCGACGGCCTTCCCGATGAGATCCTCGCGCTCGAAAGCGCGATGGAGGAGTTCGGCAATGACTTTCAGCTGAAAGAGTTCAAACGGGCCTTCGAAAAGAAGGACGGGATCAAGGCATACAACAGGGTGCAGGCCGTCGAACGTGCCTTCAGTCGGGTACAGAACTATGTGGTCGAGCTAGCGGAGCGGGGATGTCGACTGGCGCAACTGGAGCTTCCCGACACCCATGAGGGGAACTCGACCCGAGCCTTCGATGCGCTGAAGGAAGCGGGTGTGATCGACGGCTCACTCTGCCGAAACCTGAAGCGCACCCAAAGAGCGCGGTCGGACGTGGAGCACGACTACCCCGGCATGAAAGCCGGTCGGCTGCACGCGGCGATCGAGCTGGGCCTTCCCTCTGCCCGCAAGTTCATCCGGCCCTACAGCGCTTGGATCGCGCCTTACTTGGAATAGCTAAACGGAGGGGGTGGGATTCGAACCCACGAGCGCCTTGCGACGCCAACAGTTTTCGAGACTGCCCCGTTCAACCACTCCGGCACCCCTCCGGGGCACTGCAGAGCCAAATCCTATCGACGGGGGAGCCTCATGCCGTCATGGGGCCGGCTTGCCGATCGAGCCGGTTGGTGCTTCGCGCTTGACGACGAGGGACTCGTGGCGGTCCGCCGCCGTGAGATCCGCATTGCGATCGGCTCCGCGCAAGGGAAACCTGACCTCCACCGCAAGCCCCCCATCGGGCCGTGCCTCGGCGAGCAGGGTGGCGCGGTGGGCGGTCGCGATGGCGCGGACGATGGAGAGCCCGAGGCCGTGGTGGTCGTCGCTCGATGCCGTGCGCTCGGTGTCGAGGCGCTGGAAGGGCTCGAACAGCCGCTCCACCTCGGCGGCGGGAATGACGGCGCCATCGTTGGTCACCGAGATGAACGCGCCGCTGGCATCGGTGCCGGTGCTGACTCGCACCCGGCCCCCGGGGATGTTGTGGCTCACGGCATTGTCGAGCAGGTTGCGGGCGAGGCGTTCGGCGAGGGCGGCGTCCCCCACGGTGGGAGCGGGCTCGATCTCGCTGTCGATCCGCACGCCGAGGGACGCCGCCTCCGGGGGCGGGTCGCGCAGGACCGCTCCGGCGACCGCGGCGAGGTCGAACGGCTCCCGCCGGCCGAGGCCGCGCTCGCTCGAGGCAAGGGTCAGCAACGACTCGAGCAGCCGCTCCTGCTCCTCGCCGAGCGCCAGCAGCCGTCGCGAGGTCGCCCGAAAGGAGTCGACCGTCGCGGCGGGGTCGGTGAGCCTCTCCTCGAGCAGCGCCCGCCACAGCGTCAGCGGCGTGCGCAACTCGTGCGCCGCGTTGGCGACGAAGCGCTGCTGCGCGCCGAAGGCGGTCTCGAGCCGCGCGAGGAGCCCATCGACGGTGTCGGCGAGATCCTTCAGCTCGTCGCGGGGCCCCGAGAGCGCGAGGCGCTCGTGCAGATTGCGCTCGGAGATCCGTTGGGCGGTCGCCGTCATCGCCCGCAGCGGGCGCAGGACCCGGCCCGCGACCAGCCAGCCGAGCGCGATCGAAACCACGGTCATGATCGCCAGCGCAATTCCGGACTGGACGAGCAGTTGGTGAAGCTCGGCACCGCGACCCCGTTCGATCCCAGCGAACCGCGATTCGGCGGCATGGCGCACGTAGCGGGCAACCTCCGGGTTATCCAGAAGATGCCTGAGGGAGTCCGGGCCAGCCGGCTCCTGTGGAGTCCCGGTCGGGACGACGATCAGGTTGATCCCGGTGGCGCGGCGGAAGAGGAAGTAGGTGATCGCAAGCAGCATTGCCCCCGAAACGAGGAACAGGCCGCTGTAGAGCAGGGTCAGGCGCAGGCGCACTGTCCGCGGGGGCAGGTGGAGCATCCGGCGCGGAGTGAGGCTGGCGAGCGAGAGGCGGTGCATCGTCAGATCCGGTAGCCCCCCTGGGGGACGGTCACGATCACGGGCGGCTCGCCGAGCTTCGCCCGTAGCCGGTTGATCGTCGACTTGACCGTGGTCGTGAAGGGGTCGGCCGCCTCGTCCCAGACCCGTTCCAGCAGCTCCTCCGCGGAGACGACACGGCCCTGAGCGGCAAGCAGGTGCTCGAGCACCGCGAGCTCCTTCGGGCTGAGCGCCAGGCGCTCGCCGGCCCGCGTCGCGACCCGCCGGCTGGGATCCAACCGCAGGTCGCCGTGCTCGAGGACCGGCGGTAGCGGCGGCTGCGCGCGCCGGGCGAGAGCGCGTATCCGCGCCAGCAGCTCGGCATAGGCGAACGGCTTCGAGAGGTAGTCGTCGGCGCCGATGCTCAACCCCTCCACTCGCTCCGCGATCGTGTCCGAGGCGGTCAGCATCAGCACCTTCGCCCCTCCGCCTCGCGCCACCAGCGCGCGGCAGACCTCGTCGCCGTGCAGGCGGGGCAGGTCACGGTCGAGTACGACCACGTCGTACTCGACGACCCCGGCGCGCCGCAGCGCCTCTTCACCGTCCGATGCGACGTCGGCGGCGATCCCATCGCGGCGCAGCACGCGGACGACCGACCCGGCCAGCTCGGCGTGATCCTCGACCACCAGGACTCTCATCGTCTCCCCAAGGATGCCCGACCGGCGGTCACAAAACGGTCACAGCGCCCATGACCGTCGTGTGACCACCCGTTTCCTAAAACGCCAGGAGAGCAATCCGAAAGGAGCGGGAATTGAGGAGGAAGTACTGGCTGGTGACTGCGATTCTGGCCCTCGGCGTCTTCGGGCTGGTGGCCTGTGGCGGAGGCGGCTCGGGCTTGGGCGACGACAAGAGTGCCTCCGACGAAGAAGCGGCGCTCGAATTCACCGAATGCCTGCGCGCGCACGGCCTCGAAGTGGAAGACCCGAAGCCTGGGCAGAAGAACATCGAAGTCGGCGACACGGGCGACCCGGCGACCAAGCGGGCGCTCGCCGCCTGCAATGGCAAGCTCGGCAGCGCCGGCCAGGAACTCTCCTCCGAAGAACAGGAGGAATTCAGGGAGGGCGCGCTGGCCCTCGCGCAATGCATGCGCGAACACGGCATCGACATGGGGGACCCGGAATTCCTCGGCCCCGGCAAATTCCACCTGGACATCGACGGGATCGACACGAGCTCCCCCGCCTTCAAGGCGGCGCAGGCAGCCTGCGGCGATGAGTTGCCCGAACTGTCCGGCCCGTCCGTCGGCGGCTAGCTCGGTGACCGGGCGGATGAAGCACCTGCGGCGCCGACTGGGGACGGTCCCCGGCCGGCGGGCGCTGGTTGCGGCGGTGGTGAGTGCAGCATTGCTCGTGGCGGCCGCACTGGTGCTGCTGCTCGGCGACTCCGGCGCCAGCAGTGGCATCGGAACCCGCCCCGCCGCCGCCACCGGAACCGGCACGGTCAAGCGGCGCACCCTGGTCGAACGACTGACCGCCACGGGGACGATCGGCTACGCCGGCGAGACGACCGTGCTCGCCCGCCTCTCGGGGACGGTTACCGCGCTGCCGGCGGTCGGCGCCGTGATCCGCCGCGGCGAGCGCCTCTATGCGCTGGACGACGAACCGGTGCCGCTGCTGTACGGGGCGGTGCCGCCCTACCGGAAACTGGCCGAAGGAGTCAGCGAAGGCAGGGACGTCGAACAGCTCGAGCGCAACCTGGCGACACTCGGCTACGAACCGGGCACAGTCGACGAGGAATTCACCTACGCCACCGCCGCGGCACTTGCCAGCTGGCAGGAAGACATCGGGCTCGAAGCCAGCGGCGAGCTCGAACTGGGAAGGGTCGCCTTCCTGCGCGGCCCGCAGCGCGTGACCGAGCTGGAGGCAACGCTGGGCGAAGGGCTGGGCGGCGGCGGGGAAGGCAAATCCAGACCGTCCTCGGTCCCGGTGCTGCGCACCAGCTCAACGCGGCGCATCGTCAATGTCGAGCTCGAGGCCGACCAGCAATCGCTCACCCATCGCGGGCAGCGCGTCGAGGTCGTCCTCCCCGGCGGTGCCAAGGCGCCGGGCGAGGTGGAGCGGCTGGCCGCGGTCGCATCGTCGGGCGGTACCGGCGAACCGGGCGAAGAACCCGAAGCTGGGGTTGAGGCGACGATCTCGGTGACCGGGGGGCGCCGCATCCCCTCGCTCGACGGGGCGACGGTCAACGTGCTCTTCACCCAGCGGGTCCGCAGGCACGTGCTCAGCGTGCCGCTGACCGCGCTGGTCGCGATCGGCGGCGAGCGCTTCGCGGTCTACGTCCGCGGAGAAGGCGCCCGGCGGCGGATCGTCGTCACCCCCGGCCTCGCCGCCGGCGGCTATGTCGAGGTCGAGGGGAAGGGGCTGCGGCCGGGGATGACGGTGGAGACGGGCGGGTGAGCGAGCCGCTCTCCCCATCCTCCCCCGCGGTTGCGGGCAGCGGTCCAGTCCTCGAGCTCCGCGAGGTTCGCAAGACCTATCCGGGCGGGGTCGAGGCGCTGCGCGGCGTCTCACTGAGCATCGAGCGGGGCGAGCTGACCGCGATCGTCGGCCCCTCCGGCTCGGGCAAGTCGACCCTGCTGCACCTGATGGGAACGCTCGATCGGCCCAGCGACGGCAGCGTTGCGATCGAGGGTCGCGACGTCTCGCAGGCCTCAGACGACGAGCTGGCGGGGTTGCGGGCGACCAGGATCGGCTTCGTCTTCCAGCGCTTCTTCCTGCTCGAGGCAGCGCCGGTGATCGACAACGTCGGCGACGGCCTGCTCTACGCCGGGGTGCCGGCGCGCGAGCGCCGCGAGCGCGCCGCCGCGGCGCTGGCCCGGGTCGGCCTCTCCCACCGCGAGCGCCACAGCGCCTCAAAGCTCTCCGGCGGCGAGCGCCAGCGGGTCGCGGTGGCGCGGGCGCTCATCGGCGAGCCGGCGATCGTCCTCGCCGACGAGCCGACCGGCAACCTCGACACCAGGACCGGCGGCGAGTTGATGGAGCTGCTGCGCGGCCTGGGCGAGAGCGGCGCAACCCTGGTCATCATTACCCACGACGAGGAGGTCGCCGCCTCGGCACCGCGCCGGGTCGCCGTCCGCGACGGCCTGATCGAGGGGGACGGTTGAGCCGGTTGCTGCCCCGTGACCTGCTGCGGCTGGCGACGGTCGGCCTGCGCACCCGCAAGCTCCGCGCCGCCCTCTCAGTGCTTGGGATCTCGATCGGGATCGCCTCGCTGGTGGCGGTCCTGGCGATCTCGGAAACCAGCAAGGCGGACCTGCTGGCGAAGATCGAAGCGCTGGGGACGAGCCTGCTCACGGTCGGTCCCGGCGAATCGCTCTTCGGCAAAGAAACGAGGCTGCCGGCTGCCGCCGCCGCGCGCATCCGCCTTTTGGACGGCGTCGAATCGGCCGCCGCGGTCACCGCGGTCGAGGGCGTCACCGTGCGCCGCAGTTCCTACGTGCCGGCCAACATCACCGGCGGGGTCTTCGTCGAGGCCGCCGACCCGGAGCTGCTGGCGACGCTGGACGGGAGGGTCGCCTCCGGGCGCTTCGTCGACGGGGCGAGCGAACGCTACCCGGCGATCGTGCTGGGGGCGAAGGCGGCGAGGCGACTCGGGATCCACAGCGTCAGCGGCGTCGTCCAGGCCTACGTCTCGGGTCGCCTCTTCACCGTGGTCGGCATCCTCGAGCCGCTGCCGCTCGTCCCCGAGCTCGACAGCGCCGCGCTGATCGGCTACCCGGTGGCGGCGCGCCTCTTCGGCACCGACCGCAACCCGTCGAAGGTCTACGTCCGCTCTCGCGAGGGCGAAGCGCGGGTGCGCGCCGCGGCGGCGCTGTTGCCAAGGGCCGCCGACCCCTGGCGCCCGCGGGAAGTCGCGGTCAGTCGCCCCTCCGACGCTCTCGAGGCGCAGGCCGCCGCCGAAGGCGCCCTCACCTCGCTCTTCCTCGGTCTCGGCGCGGTTGCCCTCTTGGTCGGGGCGATCGGGATCGCCAACGTGATGATCATCTCGGTGCTCGAGCGGCGCTCGGAGGTCGGCTTGCGGCGGGCGCTGGGCGCCCGGCGACGCCACATCGCCGTGCAGTTCCTCGGCGAGTCGTTCGTGCTGGGGATAACCGGGGGTGCCGTGGGGGTGATGCTCGGCGTTGCAGCGACCGGCGCCTACGCCGCCTTCGAAGGGCTGACGCTGCTGGTGCCCCCGGCAGCGGTCGCCGGCGGTCTTGCCGCCGCCTGCCTGCTCGGCGCCGCAGCAGGCTTCTACCCGGCGATGCGCGCCGCCCGCCTCACCCCGACCGAGGCGCTGCGGGCCACGTGACGGGCACGCGAGGGGGCGCCCGCGCGCAAGCCCGTCAGGTCTACTCCTCCGCGGGTCGCCGCCGTCGGAGGGCCCTGGGTCGCGCGCTCGCCGCTGTCGTCTTTCTGTGTGTCCTCGCGCTTGCCTGGAACTGGGTCGTCGACCACAGGTTGCCCGGGCCAGGGGCCGTGGCAGGCGGCGCTCGTGAGAGCGGTTCGCGGCCCATCGAGCAGACTCCACGGAAGTCCCTCCACCTGGCCTGGCCGCGCGAAGGCCAGGCGGCAGTGGCGGTCGAGGGTCTTGGCCACCTCGGCTCCAGCGGCGGCGAGGAGCCGCTGCCGATCGCCAGCCTCGCCAAGGTGATGACTGCCTACCTGGTGCTGAGAGACCATCCGCTGGAACCAGGAGAGGAAGGCTTCACGCTCACGATCGGCCCTGCCGATGTCGAAGACCTGCACCGGCGCATCGCCCTCAACCAGTCGGTGATCGCGGTGCAAGCGGGTGAGGTGCTGAGCGAGCGACAGGCGCTGGAGGCGCTGCTGCTCCCCTCGGCCAACAACGTCGCCGCCCTGCTTGCCATCCACGAGGCCGGCAGCGTCGAAGCATTCGTGAGCGAGATGAACGAAGCGGCCGCTGAGCTGGGGATGCGGAACACCGACTACACGGACCCCAGCGGCTTCGAGGACACCACCGTCTCGACCGCCGCCGATCAGCTGAAGCTCGGCCGCACGGCGATGTCCGATCCGACCTTCGCCGAAATCGTCGCCATGCCCTCGACCGTCCTGCCGGTCGCAGGCGTTGTCGCCAATTTCAACGAGCTGGTCGGCCACGAAGGCTTCGTCGGGATCAAGACCGGCTCCGACCAGGCGGCTGGGGGTTGCCTCCTCTTCGCCAGACGAGTCCAAGTCGACGGCCGCACCCTGACCGTAACCGGCGCCGTCCTCGGTCAGCGCGAAGGCGATTTCATCCCAGCGGCGCTCGCCAGCGCCAGCAGGCTCGCCGCCTCGGCTGCCGCCACCGTCCGCGGGGGTAGCGGACCAGCTTGACAACTCCCCCAAGGGAGATCGACCAGCAGCTTCGCGATCGTGTTCTTGGCCGCGCCGCTCAGAGCTTCCCGCCCTAAGTGGGTCGCCCAGGCGCTGCCCTGCGATCGATTGACCCACGTATACGGTGGCAAATCGAGCGCAGGGCAACGTGCGGGCTCCTCCAAGGTGCGGCTCAGGCACCACAGGGCTCGCAAGCTCGCTCGCCCTTTGCTCGTGGGGTTCTGTTGTGCTCGTGGGGTTCTGTCGAATCGACCGGCTGGGGTCGATTCGAACTGAGCCAGTGCCCGCGGGGATCCAAGGTCCGCGGAAGATCCAGAACGCGAGCGCATCCCGCCGGCGCGTAGCCGTCTTCTCGCGGAGATCGCCAGGCGCCTCCCAGACTCAAGAACCGGCGCGTCCCCGCCGATGCAGCAGCGTGCAAGGCAGCGCGCAGACACGGCTCGGGCGGTTCTTCGACCGCCACCCCCTGCTCCTGCGCACGCTGGCGGTCGTTGCGCTGCTCTGGGGCGGTGGCTACCTGGTCTGGCGGGTCGGCTGGAGCAGCCAGGGGGCGAGCCCGGTCGCCTACGGGATGCTGCTGGCGACCGAGGTCTACGGGCTCTGGGCGCTGGGCACGCTGGCCTGGTTCTCCTGGTCGCGGCCGTCGACGCAACGGCCGGCGGTGACGCCGGGGCGCTCGATCGACGTTTACGTCTGCACCTACAACGAGCCGGCCGAGGTGGTCGCGGCGACCCTGGCCGGCTGCCGCGCCCTCACCTACCCGCACACGACCTATTTGCTCGACGACGGGCGGCGGGCGGAGATGGAGGAGCTGGCGCGGCTGGCCGGCGCCGAGTACCTGACCCGCCCCGACAACTCGCACGCCAAGGCCGGCAACATCAACGCCGCCCTGGGCCGCACCGAGGGCGAGCTGGTGTTGATGCTCGACGCCGACCACGTGCCGATGCCCGACGCGCTCGACGCGATGGTCGGTTACTTCGACGACGAGCGCATGGCGCTGGTGCAGAGCCCGCACGAATTCTTCAACCACGACTCGGTCCAGCACTACGTCGTCGGCCGCCACGAGCAGTCGCTCTTCTACCGCGTCATCTGCCCCGGCAAGGACCGCCACGGCGCCGCCTACTGGTGCGGCTCGGCGGCGCTAATCCGCCGCGAGGCGCTGCTCGAGATCGGCGGCGTCGCGACCGAGACGATCGCCGAGGACTTCCACACGACGATCCGCATGCAGCGGGGCGGCTGGAAGACCCGCTACCACGACGAGGTCCTGGTCCAGGGGCTGGCGCCGCACGACCTCGACGGCTACCTGCTGCAGCGCGACCGCTGGGCGCGCGGCAACCTCGCCGTCTTCACCCTGCCCGAGTCCCCCCTGCGCGCCTCCGAGCTGCGGCCGCTGCAGCGGCTCTCCTACTTCGCCAGCCTCGCCGCCTACCTGGCGCCGCCGATGCGCCTGCTGCTGATGCTGACCCTCGGCCTGGTGCTGTGGACCGGCGAGCTGCCGATGAAGATCAGCGTCGTCGCCCTCGCCGCGCTCTGGCTGCCCTACCTCACCCTCAACCTCGGCGCCGGCGCCGCCCTCGCCCGCGGCTACATGAAGATCGGCGAGACGGCCCACTACGAGCTGCTGACGATGGAGATCTACACGCGGGCCCTGCGCTGCATCGTCCGCCCCGGTCGCACCTCCTTCAAGGTGACGCCGAAGCAGGGCACCGGCGGCGGCGGGATCGCGGCCGTGCGCAAGCTGCACCTCGTCCTCCTCTGCGCCGTGATCGTCGGCGGTGGCACCGTGCTGCGCCTGCTCGACCTGGCCGGGGCCGGCCCGCTGCCGGACCTGCCCGGGGTCGCGGCGGTGATCGTGCCGCTGCTCGGGCTGATCGAGCTGCGCCGCATCCTGCGCACCCTGTTCGCCGTCGGCCGCCGCCAGCAGCGCCGCCTCGTCTACCGCTTCGAGGGCGACGCGCCGGCCGCGTGCTACTCGGAGGACGGGCACGTGGCCGGCCGTCTGATCGACGCCAGCGCCGCCGGCGTCGGCCTGGTGCTCGAAGCGCCGCTGGCGATCGGGGCGAAACCGGCGGTCCTGCTCTCGCTGCAGGACGCCGCGGGCGAGTCGCACGAGGTCGCCGCCCAGGTCGAGGTGCGCTCCTGCCGCGAGGCCGACGGGCAGCACCTGGTCGGCGCCGCGATCACCGAAATCGACCCGACCTCCCGCATGCGCCTGATGGAGTGGTGCTACGTCGTCTGCAACCACGAGCGCCTGCGCGGCCACCGCCCCGCGGCCCCGGCAAACGAGCGCGACGCCATCGTGCTGCCGCTGCCGGCCCCCGAGCCCGTCGCGACCACCGCAGCCGCATAGGAGGCAATACCCTTGGGACACCACGGAGAGGTGTCCGAGTGGCTTAAGGAGCGCGACTGGAAATCGCGTGGGCGGGGTTAACCCGCCTCGTGGGTTCGAATCCCACCCTCTCCGTCTTCGCCGGGTTGAGTTCCCCTCCGGCGGAACCCGTGGGCACCGCGCCCAAGAAGTAGGTATGGGTCGCGCATCCCGAATCCGACATTGACCACACCAGAGGTGGGTCAATGTCGGATGCGCGCCAGCAGTGGCAAGTGGCCAGAGTTAGCCCGGCGGCTTCTGAGAACCGACCGGCCCGGTCGGACGCCAACCGTCGACCCTGGGCCCGACTTTGGCAGCGAGGAGATCCCCGAGCTAGCGCCGCGCGGCGAAGAACTCCCGCAGGAGGGCGGCGCACTCGGGCTCGAGCACGCCGCCGAGGACGGCGGGGCGGTGGTTGAGCGCGGGCTCGGCGAGGACATCGAGGACGCTGCCGGCGGCGCCGGCCTTGGGGTCCGGGGCGCCGTAGACGACGGCGGGGACGCGGGCGAGGACGATCGCGCCGGCGCACATCGCGCAGGGCTCGAGCGTCACGTAGAGGGTCGTGCCCGGCAGGCGCCAGCCGCCGAGCGCCGCGGCGGCGGCGCGGATCGCGAGGATCTCGGCGTGGGCGGTGGGGTCGGCGCGCAGCTCGCGCTCGTTGCCGGCGGCGGCGAGCACCTCCTCGCCGCGCGCGACGACGGCGCCGATCGGCACGTCGTCGTGGCGCTCGGCCTCGCGCGCGCGCTCGATCGCGAGCCGCATCATCCGCTCGTGCGGGGCTTCGCTGGCGCCGACCTCCATACATGGGGGAGTATGTGGCACTACAACTTCGCCGGCTGGCTCGTGTTAGGAGGAAGCTCGCCGGAATGCAGGGATTTCGGGAGCGCAGAGCCAAGATGAACCGACGTTTTTCGATCGCTGCCGCAACCCTGCTCGCGGCCCTGACGCTGGCCGGCGGAGCCGATGCCGCCGGCCCGCCCGCCGTCGCGCCGGCGCACGGCTTCGTGCCGCGCCAGTTGATCGTCAAGCTCGCCGGCTCACCGGCCCGCACCGTCTCCCTGCCGCCGCGGGCGAGCGTGCGCGCGGCGGTGGCCGCCCTGCGCGCCGACCCGGCCGTCGCCTACGCCGCGCCGAACTTCCTCGCCACCGCCTCGACCACGCCGGTGGACGTGACGAACCCGGTGCCCGACGACCCCGGCCCGATCGGAGGGACGCCGGGACCCCCCGGCGGCTGGGTCCTCAGGCAGTGGAACTTCCTCCCCTGGGAGGGCTCGCCAACGCCACTGCTGCCGATCTCACCCGGGGGCATCGACGTCGTCGGGGCCTGGGAAAACCTCGAAGCCAGCGGCCGCCCCGGCGGGAAGGGGGTGACGGTCGCGGTGCTCGACAGCGGCGTCGCCTACCGCTCCCGTCCCCCCCGCTTCAAGCGCAGTCCCGACTTCGCCGCCAGCCAGTTCGTCCCCGGCTACGACTTCGTCGATGACGACCCGCTGCCGCTCGACGAATACGGGCACGGCACCCACGTCGCCGGCACGATCGCCGAGAGGACGAACAACGGCGTCGGCCTGGTCGGCATCGCCTACCGGGCGAAGCTGATGCCGGTGCGGGTGCTGGACGCGCACGGGCGCGGGCGCGCCGACGAGATCGCCAAGGGCATCCGCTTCGCGGTCTCCCACGGTGCGGGCGTGATCAACATGAGCTTCAACTTCGGCTGTGCTCGCGAGGTGCCGGCGGTCGACGAAGCCCTGCGCCAGGCCTACCGCAAGGGCGTGATCGCGATCGCCTCGATCGGCAACCTCGGCTCCGAGACCTGCGTCTCGCCGCCCGCGACGGGCCCGCACGTGATCGGCGTCGGCGGCAGCACCGAGGGCGGCTGCCTCGGCGCCTACTCGCTGAGCGGCCGCGACGTCGACCTCCTCGCCCCCGGCGGCGGCCCGCCGGGACCCGGCTGCACCTCGGTCGCTGCCAGCTCGATCTACCAGGTGACCCTGAAGGCGGGAAGCACCAAGCGTTTCGGCGAGCCCGGTAACTACATCGGCACCTCGATGTCGGCGGCGCACGTCTCCGGCGTGGCGGCGCTGGTCCTCGCCAGCGGCACCGTCTCGCGCAAGCGCGGGCCGGGGCGCGTCAGCGCGGTGACAAAGCGCCTGCGCCGCACCGCCCGCAGCTTGAGCGAATCCGAATTGCGCCAGGGCGCCGGCCTGATCGACGCCGCCGCGGCGACCGAAGCCGCGAGCAAGCCCAGCCAGTCCTCCGTTAAGTCGTCCTCACGATGATCACGCTGCAGGGCGCGTGATGGGAGACGTTGTTCGGCACGCTGCCGAGCAGGAAGCGGCGGGCGCCGGTCATGCCCTTGTTGCCGACGACGATCAGGTCGGCCTTGGTCTCTTCGGCGACGTTGAGGATCGCCTCGGCGGGATCGCCCTCGACCGGATGGGTCTGCACCTCGATCCCCTCCTTGCGCGCCGCGGCCGCGGCGGCGTCGAGCACCAGGTTGACGTCCTCGCGCGGGCCGATCTCGTACTGGACGTCCCGCGGCGCTTCCTCCCGCTCTTCTTCCAGGCGCCGCTTCGGGATCGGCTCGTAGGCGCTGACGATGCTGAGTTGGGCGCTGGAGAGCTTGGCCAGGTCAGCCGCCTGGCGAACCGCCTCGGCCGCCGTATCCGACCCGTCGGTCCCAACAACGATGCGAGTGAACACGCCGCCTCCTCTGCTCGGTCGCTGAACGCGGCCGATACTAACGCGAGCCGTGGGCGCCGGACATGGAGTTGTGATTACGAGCCGGCAGGCCGCGGAAGCCGTCGCCGAGGATTTCGGTCGGCGTCGTCGCCAGGCGCACGATCGCGATCGCCATCGAGGCCAGGAGGCAGACGATCAGCACGACCATTCCCACTTTCCAGAGGACGGGCATTAGGCTGATCTCATCATGGAGAAGGTCGCCGATGGGGTCTGGCTGCTGCGCGGGGACACGCGCAAGGCGATGAACATCTACTTCCTCGAGGACGGCGACGGGGCGGTGCAGTTCGACGCCGGCACCAAGGCGATGACCGAGGCGGCGCGGGAGGCGGGGCAGCGGCTCGGGGGCATCAAGCGCGTCGTCCTCGGCCACGCGCACGCCGACCACCGCGGCGCGGCGCCGGCGCTGGGCGCGCCCGTCTTCTGCCACGCCGACGAGGTCGCTGACGCCGAAAACGACGACTGGCGCTGGCCGTACCTGGACCTGAAGGAGTTGCCGGCGCCGGTGCGCTGGATCTACCCGCTGCTGCTGCGGCGCTGGAACGGCGGCGAGGTGAAGATCGCCGGCACGGTCGCCGAGGGCGATGAGGTGGCGGGCTTCCGCGTCCTGCACTTCCCGGGCCATGCGCCGGGGCTGATCGGCCTCTGGCGCGAAAGCGACCGGGTGGCGATCGTCAGCGACGTCGTCTACCTGATCGACTCGACCAAGCTGGGACGGCCGCTGCCGGCGGGGGAGGCGAGCGTCCCCCACCCGGCCTGGAACTGGGATCACGCCAGGGCGAAGGAGTCGGTGCGCAAGCTGGCCGCGCTGGAACCGCGGGTCGTCTGCGCCGGGCACGACGAGCCGCTGCGGGGGGAGGACCTGCGCCCGGCCCTGGAACGAGCGGCGGAGAAGTACTGAGCGAGCAGCGGCGAGGACCGCTGCTGCCATAGTTTCCGCCCCTGATGATCGGGACCTACGCCTCGGCGGCGCTGATCTGTGCCGCCTCGCTGCTGGTTGGACGCGCGATCCTCGCCCTCGGCGGCGGCGAGGACTCGCGGCGCTGGCTGGCTCCGGCGGTCGGCTTCGGGGCCGTCCTCACCGTGACCGGTGTGCTCGCGCGGGCGCCCGGCCACGCGACGACGGCGACGCTCGGCCTGGTGGCGCTGGTCGTCGTCGCGGCCGCCCTGCTCTGGTGGCTACCGCGCCCGGGCGGGGGCGGCGCAGTCTCGGGTGGGGGCGGCGCCGTCTCGATGCTGCGCGAGGGGCTGCCGCTGGCGATCGTCGTCGGCCTCGTCCTCTCGATCCCCTTCGCCGTGAGCGGGCGCTGGGGCGTGATCGGCGTCGGCTTCAACAACGACCTCGGCCTGCACCTGGCCTGGGCCGAGTGGCTGCGCAGCGGGCTCGGGCCGGCGCCGGAAGCCGGCTATCCACTCGGGCCGCACGCGCTGGCGGATGCGGTCGCGGCGCTGCCTGGGATCGGCCTCGGCCAGGCCTTCGTCGGCGAGATCTTCGCGATCGGCATCCTCACCGCGCTGACCGCGCTGGTGGCGCTCGAGGGCCTCGGCCCGGTGCGCCGCGTCCTCGCCGCTGCGCTGGTCGCTATCCCCTACCTGGGGGCCTCCTACTTCGCCCAGGCGGCCTTCAAGGAGACCGCCGAGGCCCTCTTCGTCCTCGCCTTCGCCCTCCTCCTCCACGACATCGACCGCCAACGGGACTCGAAGGCGGAAGACGGACCGCCCGCAGGCCCGGCGGCGGCGGAAACGGGGAGTCGGACGACGCTGCTCGGCACGGCGGTGGCCGGCCTGGCGCTGATCACCGGCATCTTCTTCTCCTACAGCTTCGCCGGGCTCGCCTGGCCGGTCCTCGTCTTCGTCCTCTGGGCCGTGACCGTGCCGCCGCTGCGGCGGGCGCTCTACCCGCGGCACTGGATCTCCACCCTGCGCCAACCGGCCGCGCTGCTCACCGTCGCCGTGCTGGTCGGCCTCGCCGTGCTGACCGTCGTCGGCCCCTTCGCCTTCATCCACGGCTTCAACCGCGTCGCCGGCACCGATACCTACGGGCCGGTCTCACCGGTCGAGGCGCTGGGCGTCTGGTTCACCTCCAACTACCGGCTCAGCGCCGCGGGCGGCGCGCAGCTGAGCGGGGTGGCGACGGCGATCGCGGCGCTGGCGATCCTCGTCGGCGGCGTCTGGTGGCTGCGCCGACGCGAATACGCGGTGCCGATCGCGTTCGCCGCCTGCGCCGTCCTCTACCTCGCGGCGCTGGCCGGCAGCGGCGAGTACTCCCAAGCCAAGGCCCTGATGATCGCCGCCCCCCTGGCCATGCTGATCGCCACCCGCCCCCTCCTCGCCGGGCCGACGGGCCTCAAACGTGACATATCGACA
>DASZSJ010000061.1:0-17504 GCA_035548675.1 Solirubrobacterales bacterium | reverse complement strand
TGTGTGAGCTTGACCATCTATATGACAGTCAAGCTCACACACCCCTCCGGCTCGGTGGTCAATAGGGGTAGCATCGGTGGGGTACGGGAGCCCAAAAGGCTGAGAGGGCGGCAACGAGGCCGCCGACCGTTTGGACCTGATCCGGGTAATGCCGGCGGAGGCAAGGCTTTTGAGCAAACGAGGCACTTATGACGTGGTTGTCGTCGGCGGCGGGGTCGTCGGGCTCTGCTGCGCCTGGCGGCTCGCGCAGCGTGGCGCCGAGGTCGTCGTGCTCGAGCGGGCGGAGCCGCCGGCGGGGGCGAGCCGGGTCGCCGCCGGGATGCTGGCGCCGATCGGCGAGCTCGCCTTCGGCGAGCCGGAGCTGCTGCGGATGACCGTCGCCGCGGCCGAGCGCTACCCGGACTTCGTCGCCGAGCTGGAGGCGGCCAGCGGGCTCGGCACCGGCTTCGCCCGCCACGGCGCCCTCCACGTCGCCCTCGATCGCGACGAGGCGGCGGAGCTGCGCCGCGTCCACGACCTGCAGCGCTCGCTCGGGCTCGGCGCCGAGTGGCTGCCGCCGCGCCGCTGTCGCGAGCTCGAGCCCGGCCTCACCCCGTCCTTCAACGGCGGCGTCCACGCCCCCGAGGAGGCGACGATCGACCCGCGGCGGATGGTCGGCGCGCTGCGGGCAGCGCTGGACGGCGCCGGCGTCGCGGTGCGGACCAACGCCGCCGTCACCGCTGCGCTCCTCGACGGGAACCGCATCGAGGGCGTGCGAACCGAGGCCGGGGAGGAGCTGCGCGCCGCCCACACGGTCCTCGCGACCGGAGCTTGGGCCGGCGCCGAGAGCTGGCTGCCGGAGGAGGCGCGCCCGCCGGTGCGCCCGGTCAAGGGCCAGATCCTCGAGCTGCGCGCGCCCGAGGGCGAGGCTCCCTGCAAGCGCATCGTCGCCTCCGAGCGCGTCTACCTCGTGCCCCGGCCCGACGGTCGCCTGATCGCCGGGGCGACGACCGAGGAGCGCGGCTTCGACGCCACCGTCACCGCCGGCGGCGTGCACGAGCTGCTGCGCGAGGCCTACCGCCTGCTGCCGGACGTCGCCGAGATGGAGCTGGTCGAGGCGATGGCGGGCCTGCGCCCCGGCACCCCGGACAACCTGCCCCTGATCGGCCCCGGCGCGCTCGACGGCCTCCTCCTCGCCTGCGGCCACTACCGCAACGGCATCCTGCTCGCCCCGATCACCGGCGAAGCCGTCGCCGCCCTCCTCACGGGCGAGCCGCCCCCCGCGCCCCTCCTCACCCCAGCCCAGCCGCTGAGTTCGCGTTTTTTGGGGCATACGGAGTCAGAAACGCGAAGTCAGCGGAGGGTGGCTTCGTGAGGATCGAATTGAATGGGAGGGGGCGGGAGCTTTGGGAGGGGGGGACGCTTGCCGATGCCGCCCGCGCCGCGGGGGTCGAGGAGACACGGGGGGTTGCGATTGCGCTCGACGGGGAGGTCGTCCCCCGCGGCGAGTGGGCGACGACGCCCCTCGCCGAGGGCAGCAAGGTCGAGGTGCTGGCGGCGATCCAGGGTGGCGCCGAGGGTTGGGAGCTCGGTGGCCGTGCCTGGAGTTCGCGCCTGATCGCCGGCACCGGCGGCTTTCGCTCGCTGGAGCAGATGGAGCGGGCGCTGGCGGCCTCGGGCGCGGAGATCGTCACCGTCGCCCTGCGCCGGATCGATCCCGACGCCAAGGGCTCGGTCCTCGACGTGCTCGACCGGCTCGGCCTCTTCGCCCTGCCCAACACCGCCGGCTGTTACACCGCCCGCGACGCGGTCCGCACCGCCCGGCTCGCCCGCGAGGCCTTTGAGACCGACTGGATCAAGCTCGAGGTGATCGGCGACGACCGCACCCTCTTCCCCGACGCGGTCGAGCTGCTCGACGCGGCCGAGACCCTGGTCGGCGAGGGCTTCACCGTCCTCCCCTACACCAACGACGACCCGATCCTCGCCCGCCGCCTCGAGGAGGCCGGCTGCGCCGCGGTGATGCCGCTCGGCTCGCCGATCGGCTCCGGCGCCGGCATCCGCAACCCCTACAACATCGCGATCATCGCCGAACGGGCCGCGGTGCCGGTCGTGCTCGACGCCGGCATCGGCACCGCCTCCGACGCCGCCCTGGCGATGGAGCTGGGCTGCGACGCGGTGATGGCGGCGAGCTCGATCTTCGGTGCCGCCGACCCGGTCGCGATGGCGACGGCGCTCCGCCTCGGCGTCGAGTCCGGCCGCGCCGCCCGCGCCGCCGGCCGCATCCCCCGCCGTACCCACGCCGAGGCGTCCACCCCCGAGCAGGGCCTGCCCGAGCTTTCCTGACTGCGAGCGCAGCCGCTGCTCCTCTACAAACGTCGCCCTCCAGGTCGGGTCCAGCCCGAGCAGTTGGTGGCGCTTCTCGACACCGCGCCGGAGCGACATAGAGCGGTCCTGGCGACCCTCGCCGGGGCGGGCCTGCGAGTGGGAGTTGTGCGCGCTCGACTGGCGCGACCTCAACCGGCTGCCAGGGCAATGGCGTAGCAGGGCCAATCGCGAGCGTGAGCATCTGTCGCGTCTGGCTACCAACCATAGGCACATGGCAACGGCAGTGAAGAAGCTCGACTTGCACCTGGGCGAGTTGGTCGAATCGACGGTCGGCGCTACGAGGTCGTGCCAGATAAGACCGGCGGACTGACCATCGAGCCGCCGATAACTTCGATCTCGGAGCTATACGAAAAGCGCGGCATGAAGCCCGCTTCGCCGGAGGATTTCGAGCGAATTGCCGGCGACCTCCCCACCGACGGCGAGGGCTAGTCTCGCTCTGGCAGGACCCGCTCGGCGGTTTCGCTTTCCGCCAGTGCCTATCGTGCGCGCGTGGCTTCGCCAGGATCTAGCTTGTCGGACATTTCAATCCGATTCGACCGCGAGGAGTGGTGCGACGAGGTTGAGCGCCTGGACGCGCGCTCGGACGAGGCTCCCCGGCTGCGTGAAGCTCTACGTGCCGCTCGGGCGGGGGGCATCTGAAGCGCCATTTGGCTTCGTGTTTCAGTTGGCGCAGGACCCGGACGGCAGCCTCGTCTGGAACTTCCTCGCCTTCGGAGAGCGCCATCCAAGCAACCCGGCTACGCGCACTGTCTACGAGCGCGCCCACAAGCGCCTGCATGGCCGCTACCCCCTGACCGCTTGATCCCCCGGATGGGCAGCAACGGGGCAGCGAAGCCGACACCGACCCTGCCCAAGGCTCTAACCTGGTAGGCAACACGGTCGAGGAAACGGCATCCTAGAGCCGAATCCCTGACTTCTGCCCCCGTAGCTCAGTTGGTTAGAGCGGCGGCCTTTTAAGCCGCGCGGCGCGGGTTCGAATCCCGCCGGGGGCACTTTGGCCGGCTCGAACGGGATTACAGGGGCGAGGCGCGACGAGCTGCTGCTGCGCACGCCCTGCGACGTCGAGGAGCAGGACGACCTCCGCCTCGAGCGGATCCACGACGAGATCGAACGCGGCTTCGACGCGTTGCGCGACATCGACGATGGCGTCACCGTTTTCGGCTCCGCCCGGATCGGCGCGGGCCACCGCTGGTACGAGCGCTGCCGCGAGATCGCCGCCTGCCTCGTCGACCACGGCTTCTCGATCGTCACCGGCGGCGGCGGGGGCCTGATGGAGGCGGCCAACCGCGGCGCCGCCGAGGCCGGCGGTCTCTCGGTCGGCCTCAACATCCAGCTGCCCCACGAGCAGCGCACCAACCCCTACGTCAACCGCGCGCTCGAATTCCACTACTTCTTCGCCCGCAAGCTGATGTTCGTCCGCTACGCGCGCGCCTTCGTGATCATGCCCGGCGGCTTCGGCACCCTCGACGAGATGTTCGAGTGCCTGACCCTGATCCAGACCCACCGGATCAAGCACTTCCCCGCGATCCTCGTCGACTCCGAGCACTGGCGCCCCCTGCTCGAGTGGATCGACCGCGGCCTCGAGGACAACGGCATGATCTCCTCCGTCGACAAGGACCTGCTGATGCTCGCCGACACCCCCGACGAAGTCTGCGACCACGTCCGCCGCGCCAGCGCCGCGCAGAAGGAGCTGGTTTAGAGGGGCTCTTAGCGGCTTCGGCGCCCGGGCCGCAGCTCGAGCCGGAACGTGTCGCCGATCTCGACGGCACGAGACTCCGGCACCTTCGCCCCCGCAGCGTGGGCGGGCCAGTCCGCGATCGCCCCGGCGACCTCGTCGACGATCGCCAGCGCCCGCCGCCGCTGCATCGAGACGACCTCGGCGCACTGGACGAAGTCGTCGAGCTCGAAGCCGTCGCGCTTGCCGTTGAGCGACATCTGGTGTGAGGCGGTCCACTCGCCGTCGCGCCGGTAGTTGTAGGTGACGTCGAAGGCGGGCGAGAGCGACCACTCCCCCGCCTGGTCCATCAGGAAGGCGATGTTCTTCACGTGGTCGTCCTGGTTGCGGCCGATCACGTTGAAGGCCATGCGCCGGAACTGCTGCTCGACGACCGCCATCGGCAGGCCCAGCTTGCGAATAGTCATCAGCGCCTGCTCGTAGGAGTAGGCGCCCGCCTGGTTGAAGTCGAAGTGCCGCATCGCGCCCAGGGACTGCATGTGCAGCTTCGTGCTCCCCGTCGGGCGATCGAAGCGCCGCGTCATGAAATGCCGGCGACCGTTCTCCTCGAACAATCGACACGCAGCCATCTCGACGCCCGCCGCGGCCGCCATCTGGGAATAGGCGAACTCGATCGCGCCGTAGCCTTCCGGATCGTCGAAACGCTCCTTGTCCCGGTTCGCCCTGACGCCGTCGAACTTGAGCAGCCAGTGCTCGAAGCCGGGGCCGGCCTCCACCTGTCCGGACCGGACCCTTTTCGTCACTGGGTTCCAGGCGATCATCGCCTTCGCCCGCGCCCCGCCGGCGGACATCCCGACGCTGAGGATCTCCAGCAGGCCGGCTTCCTCCTCGCCCGCCGCCAGCGTGGTCTCGAACCCGTCGCGCTCGGCGAGGATCCTCGATGCCAGCGCGACCAGCTCGCCGACCTGGATGTCCTCGTCGACGCTGGGCTCCGGCCCCCTGACGGGCGCGTACTCGAGCGCCCCACCGGCCCGCTGCCCCAGATAGCACAGGCGCTCCACCGCGCTCGCGCTCTCCGCGTCGCGCCCCTGCCGCGCGAGCCAGGCGTCGATCAGGGCGTTGCCGTACCGGTCCGGAAGCGAGTCGGCGAGCATTCCCGGCAGACCCTTGAAGGAGCGGTAGGAAAGCTCCGGGAACGAGTAGGGCTCGCTTCTCAGCGGCATCGTCAGGGGGGCTACCTGGATCCCGCTGGGGACGAACTCGGGCACGTACTGGAAGACCGCGGTGCGCTCCCCAGGCTCGAGGGAGACGGCGCCTATGGTCCGGCCCCAGAGGCGAACCTCGGCGGTTTCGCTCATCGGGGCCGGTCGGGCGCCGAGTCATCGGCCCAGCGCCAGGGCGACGGCTCGCTTCGCGCCGACCCGCCGCGGGGAGAGCTCGCCCGCCGTCGCTGCCGACCTTGGAGCCGCAGCCTCTGCACTGGACTGGGCAGGGGCTGCGGCAGCAGGCGATCGAGCGCGTCGAGGCGACCCAGGGAGCGCAGGACGCGGACGAGGCTGGTCGACTTCACCGGCTCGCCTGCCTCCAGGCGCTCGATCGTTGCCTTGGAGACGCCGGCCTCCTCAGCCAGCGACTGCTGGCTGAGGTTCTGCTCCAGCCGAGTCCTGGCGAGACGCGCACCGAGCTCCGCGAGGACGACGCTGTCGCTGTTACTTGCCTCTATTTTCATAACTCAGCTCGACTGCTGAATCAAAGCTAATTACAATTATATTTCAGCACTTAAGCAGAGAAATAAGATTAGCAGTCAAATTGAGAGCTAAATATAGATCGACAATTTAACTCAGCTTAAATGCAGAGATAGCGGCAAAAAATAGCGTAACTCAGCAGGTAAGCAGAGTCAGTGGCGGAAGTGCCGATGCTTGGTGAAGACCATCGTCACGCCGGCGGCTTCGCAGGCCTCGATCACCTCGGCGTCGCGCTTGGAGCCGCCGGGCTGGATTACGGCGTTCGAGCCGGCCCGGATCGCCAGCTCGGGACCGTCGGCGAAGGGGAAGAAGGCGTCGGAAGCGACGGCGGAGCCAGCGAGCAGGGCGTCGGTGTCCTCGCCGCGAGCGTCGCGGCACTTCTCGACCGCGAGGCGGACCGAGTCGACGCGGCTCATCTGACCGGCGCCGATGCCGAGTGTCGCTCCGTCCTTGGCGATCACGATCGCGTTGGAGCGGACGTGGCGAACGACGGTCCAGGCGAAGCACATGTCGTCCCACTGCCGCTCGCTCGGCTCGTTCTCGGTGACGACCTCCATGATCTCGCGCGGCTCGGGGTCGCCGTCGCGGTCCTGGATCAGCAGGCCGCCCATCACCCGTTTGACGTCGCGTTCGCCCGGTTCGCGCTGGCGGCGCTCCTCCTCGCAGAGGATGCGGATCGCCTCCTTCTGCTGCAGGACGGCAAGCGCGCCGTGTTCGTAGTCCGGCGCGATCAGCACCTCGACGAAGTTCTCGTGCAGCCGGCCCGCCAGCGCCTCGGAGACCGGCCGGTTGAAGGCGATCACGCCGCCGAAGGCGGACATCGGGTCGCAGGCCAGGGCCTTCTCATACGCCTCCAGCGCGTCGGCGCCGATCGCGACCCCGCAGGGGTTGTTGTGCTTGACGATCGTGCAGGCGGGCTGCTCGAAGTCGTCGACCAGGCGCCGGGCCGAGTCGAGGTCGAGCACGTTGTTGAAGGAGAGCGCCTTGCCGTGCAGCTTCGAGACGCGCGAGAGCACGTGGCTGCGCACGCCCGCCTCGGCGTAGAGCGCCGCCCGCTGGTGCGGGTTCTCGCCGTAGGCGAGGTCGAGCACCTTTTCGTAAGCGACCGCGAGGTGTTCGGGATAGTCCTCGTACTCGGCCGAGAACCAGCGGCTGATCGCCGCGTCGTAGCGGGCGGTCTGGGCGAAGGCCTCGTTGGCGAGCCAGTGCCTGGTCGAGGCCGAGATCTCGCCGCCGGCCTCCTCCATCTCCGCCAGCACGGCGTCGTAGGACTCGGGCTTGACCACGACCGCGACGCCGGCGTGGTTCTTGGCCGCGGCGCGGATCATCGTCGGCCCGCCGATGTCGATGTTCTCGACCGCGACCGCGGGCTCGACGTCGTGGCCGGCGACGGTCTCCTCGAAGGGGTAGAGGTTGACGCAGACGAGGTCGATCGGCTCGATCCCCTCGCGCGCCAGCGTCGCCATGTGCTCGGCATCCTCGCGCCGCGCCAGCAGCGCCGCGTGCAGCCGCGGGTGCAGCGTCTTCACCCGGCCGCCGAGGATCTCCTCCTGGCCGGTGAACTCGGCAACGTCGGTCACCTCGAGCCCAGCCTCGCGCAGCGCCGCTGCGGTGCCGCCGGTGGAGAGGATCTCCACGCCGAGCGCGGCCAGGCCGCGGGCGAAGTCGGCGACGCCGGTCTTGTCGGAGACCGAGAGCAGCGCCCGGCGCACCCGGATCGCGCCGTCGCTCTCAGACATTGGATTCGCTGTCAAATCGCCACGGATTCGAACGACCGGCGATCACCGTGTCGATTTGACCGCTCACGGCCTCGCTCTGGGTGTCTGCGGCTGCCTCACTCATCGATCGTGACCCGGCGCGGATCGTCGGCGTCGATCCTAACCCTGCCCGCCGCGATCATGCGGATCGCCTCCGGGTAGAGCTCGTGCTCGGTGGCGTGGATCGCCCGCTCCAGCTCGCTGCGCCCGCCGCCCGCCGGCACCGGCACCTCGCGCTGCACGATCACCGGCCCGGTGTCGACCCCCTCGTCGACGAAGTGGACGCTGACGCCGGTGAGCGTGGCCCCGGCGGCGAGCGCCTGCCCGATTGCGTCGAGCCCCGGGTACTCGGGCAGCAGAGCGGGGTGGACGTTGACGACGCGGTGGCGGAAGCGGGCGACGAAGCTCGGGCTGAGCAGTTGCATGTAGCCAGCGAGGACGACCAGCTCCGCGCCGCGCCCCTCGATCCAGTCGCCCATCGCCGCATCGCGGCCCTCGCGGTCGGGGTAGTCCTCGCGCGGGAAGACGCCGACCGGGACCCCGGCCGACCGCGCCCGCTCCAGCGCCCGTGCTCCCGGCTTGTCGGAGCCGACCCCGACCACCTCGATCCCCCCCCGCCGGTGCAGCCGGTCGAGGATCGCCTGCAGGTTGGAGCCCGTTCCGGAGGCCAGCACCACGAGCTTGAATCCGTCACTCACACCGGCATCTTCGCGAAGTAACGTTCGCCGCGATGAGCGAGCACGACTTCTGGCAGGCGGTCCTCTACGTCCACCTGCTGGCGATGGCCTTCTTCGTCGGCGGCCAGCTCGTCTTCGGCATCGCCGTGGTGCCGGTCCTGCGCGGCGACGACGATCGCGGGCGGATGCGGGCGATCGCCCGCCGCTTCGGCTACGGCTCGCTCGTCGCGCTCGGCGTCCTCATCCTCACCGGCTGGGCGATGGCCTCCCACTACGACCTCTTCGGCAACTCCACCCTGCAGTGGAAGCTGGCCCTGGTCGGCGCCGTGATCGGCCTCACGCTCGTCCACCTGCGCAAGCCCAAACTGCACGCCCTGCAGGCCGCGATCCTCGGCCTCACGCTTGTGGTTGTCTGGTTGGGTTTGGAACTAGTCGTCGGGTCCTGACCGGCGCATCTCCGCGTCCTCGGTCGCTCACGTGCAGAGCACGCTTCGCTCCCTGCGTCCTTGACCTGCTTGGTCAGGACCCGACGGTCTCGAGGGCGAACTTGCCGTTTGCCGCGTCCGGATCGCCGAGCGGGTAGCGGCCGCTGAAGCAGGCGTCGCAGTGGTCCTCGGGCGGGGTGCCGATCGCCTCGTAGACGCCCTCGAGCGAGAGGTAGGCGAGCGAGTCGCAGTCGAGCTCGTCGGCGATCTCCTGCACCGAGCGGCCGTGGGCGATCATCTCCTCGCGGGTCGACATGTCGACGCCGTAGTGGCAGGGGTTGCGGATCGGCGGCGCCGAGATCCGCATGTGGACCTCGCGGGCGCCGGCGTCGCGCAGCATGCCGACGATCTGCCGCGTCGTGTTGCCGCGCACGATCGAGTCGTCGACGACGACGATGCGCCGGCCGGCGACGATCTCCGGCAGCGGGTTGAACTTCATCCGCAGGCCGTGCTTGCGCAGCTCCTGGCCCGGCTGGATGAAGGTGCGCGCCACGTAGCGGTTCTTGATCAGCCCGTCGTCGCGCGGCAGGCCCGAGGCGCGGGCGAAGCCCGCCGCCGCCGGGTTGCCCGAGTCCGGCACGGCGATCACCAGGTCGGCCTCGACCGGCGCCTCGCGCCAGAGGATCTCGCCCATGCGCCCGCGCACCTGTTGCAGCACCTTGCCCTCGAGCCGGCTGTCGGGGCGCGAGAAGTAGATGTGCTCGAAGACGCACATCGCCGGCCGCTCGGCCTTCACCACCTGGCGCGTCTCCAGCCCGCGCTCGGTCAGCGAGACCATCTCGCCCGGCTTCACTTCGCGCATCAGCTCGGCGCCGATGATGTCGAAGGCGCAGCTCTCCGAGGCAACGACGAAGCGGTCCTCGAGCCGACCGAGCGAGAGCGGCCGCACCCCGTGCGGGTCGCGGAAGGCGACGATCGCACGCTTGGTCATCACCACGGTCGAGTAGGCGCCCTGCAGGCGCGGCATCACGTCGGCCACCGCGTCCTCGATCAGCCTGCCCTCGTTGGAGGAGAGCAGGGCGGCGATGATCTCCGAGTCGGAGGTGCCGCGGAAGGAGATGCCGCGCTCCTTCAGCTCGCCCCAGAGCTCGACCGCGTTGGTCAGGTTGCCGTTGTGGGCGAGCGCCAGCTCGCGGCCGTCGTCGCGCCAGACCGGCTGCGCGTTCTCCCAGGAGCCGCCGCCGGTGGTCGAGTAGCGCACGTGGCCGATCGCCATGTCGCCCTCCAGCGCTCGCAGCTTCTCCTCGTCGAAGACCTGCGAGACCAGCCCTGAGTCGCGCATCGTCGTGATCTGCCCCCCCTCGCAAGTGGCGATCCCGGCTGACTCCTGGCCGCGGTGCTGCAGCGCGTAGAGGCCGAAGTAGGCGAGGCGGGAGACATCGTGCCCCGGTGCGTATACGCCGAACACCCCGCATTCCTCGCGCGGGCCCTCGCGATCTATCGGCTGCCCCTGGGGCGGAGTCAAGCGCGTGCTTTCCTCGCGGTCGAAGGACGGACGCGCAGGCAGACTGACTGCCTACCTGCGCAGGGTACCAGCGCCGCACGGTCGCCAGCTCCACCTTCGATTATCGCTATTTGCAGGGCTACGCCAGCTGCAGCACCGTCTCGATCGGCTCACCGATGAGGAGGCCGAAGCGCTCCAGCAGGCCGGGGACGCTTTCGGGCTGCATCTCCAGCCCGTAGCGGCCCGATAGCGCCGCCATCTCCTCGGGGTCCGCCTCCAGGGCGCCGCCCAGCTCCACCAGCTCCGCGAAGAAGTGCTCGAAGCCCGCCGGGGCGATGATCTCGAGGATCCGGCAGGGCGTCTCGCCGGCGTTCCAGAAGGTGTGCCACTCGTCGCGGGGCTTGAAGACGAGCTCGCCGGGACCGGCCTCGACCACCTCGTCGCCGAGCAGGCCGCCCATCCGGCCCTCGAGCACGAAGCTGTACTCGTCCTCACGCGTGTGCCGGTGCAGCGGTGCCGCCAGCGCCCGCGGCGAGAGCGGGTGTTCCACCAGCGAGAAGTCGCCGCCCGCGTCCTCGCCGTCGATCATGAAGCGCACCCCGATGCTGCCGAGGAAGCCCGCCTTGCCGTCGCCGGGACCGATAACCGTTGCCATCTCTTTCTCCTTGCAATTTCGTTGAACAATAATGTTGCACGAAAACGTAGCGGCCCTTGACCGATCTGTCAATATTCGCCGTACATATATGTCCGACCGAAAGCGAAAGTACGAGAAGAAGGCCCGCGCCGAAGCCGAGGCGCAGACCCGGCGGCGGATCACCGAAAGCGCCGTCGCGCTGCACGGCTCGCTCGGGCCCGCCCGCACCTCGATGAGCGCGGTCGCGGAGCACGCGGGCGTCCGCCGTTCGACCCTCTACCGGCACTTTCCCGACGAGCGAACCCTCTTCGGTGCCTGCTCGGCCCACTGGGCGGAGCAGAACCCGCCCCCGGACATCGGCCGCTGGTCCGCGATCGGGGATCCCGCCGCGCGCCTCGACGCCGCCCTCTCGGACCTCTACGCCTACTACCGCCGCACCGAGGGGATGATGGACAAGCTCCTGCGCGACGCGCAGACGGTTGAGATCGTCGGCGAGCTGATGGGCGGTTATCGCGCCCTCCTCGAGCGGGCGGTCGGGATCCTGATGCGAGGCAGGGGCCTGCGCGGAAGCGCCGCCAAGCGCACCCGCGCCGCGATCGGTCACGCGCTCGCCTTCGGCACCTGGCAGGACCTGACGCGGACCCAGGGGCTCGACGACAGCCGCGCCGCCGAGCTGATGGCCCGTCTGGTCGCCGCCGCCTGAGGGCAGGACCCGGTTTGTCCTAGGGCCGCCACACGCGGGTTTCGCCAATCCCTCCTAGCCGTGCCTGGGCTTCTGGCCCGGCAGCCGGATCGAGATCGTGCGGTCGACGACCTTCCCGCTCGAGTCGGTGGCCCGGGCCGTGATCGTCCCCTTCAGCGACTTCCCGCGTGGGGTCTGGCGCAGCTCTCGCTTCACCGCGCCCGGCAGCTTGACGTTGAAGCGGGCGATCTCACCCGCTTCGACGTCCTCGGTGCCGCCGTCGAGCCCGACGATCGTGCCGGCGCCCGGCGCCTTGGGCTTGCGGGTCTTCGAGGCCAGGGCTCCGCCCCTGTGGCGCCGCCTCAGCCCGACCTGACCGAAGACCTCGACCGGACGGCTTTCGCTGCTCCCGACCAGCAGCAGGATCGAGCGCTTGAGCACGATCGGGAAGGCGTCGAGCTTCAGCGCTGGCGCGGGTCGGGGCAGCGGGCATGCGGCGTGCGTGGAGGCGTCGGCGGGGCAGCCGTCCTGGGTCTCGTCGCCGTAGCCGTCGCCGTCCGCGTCGGGCTCGACGATGGCGGCGAGGGGAATTCGCAGCGACCCGGTAGTGATGTCCGGGCTGAAGGGCGTGCCGGTGGTCATGTTGCCGCTCTTGGCCGCGATCACGTCGCTGCTTTCCCCTTCGCACCCGATGAAGCCGAGTTTCCCGTAGAGGCCGAGGCGATCGCCCACCTGCACGGCGAGCCGGGTATCGAACATGTTCGGCCCGTCGACGACCGCCTCCGCACCGCTTTCGCCTGCAACCTGGAAGCTCGTCGGACCGCCGCGCAGGAGCTTGAGGGTCTCCTCCATGGACCCGGGAGGGATTTCCGCGTTGACCCGCCAGCGGGTGATCACCCCGGCGAGCGGCGAGGCGAGCGGCACTTTTTTGGTCGTTTCGGACTGGAATACGGTCCCGGCGAGGGGGAGGGGCACTTTCCCGACGCAGTTGTCGCCGAATTCGGCGAAGGCGGAGGCCCTCGAGGCACTGGCGAGGGCGACGAAGAGCACCGCCGCCGAAATTGCGATTCGCGTCCCCATGACCCTCCTCAGTTGCTTTTCCTCCAGCCCCTCAGCTTGACCCGCAGGCGCGTGTTCCTTGCCACCCCGACCGCGTTGGTGGCGGCCAGCGTCAGCTTCGCCCGTACCGACTCCCGTCGCGTCAGCCGGCCGAGGCGCAGGAGGACGGGCTTCGGCAGCTTGATCGTGAAGCGGGTGACCGCCCCCGGCGCGACCCGCTTGGTGCCGCCGTCGAGCCCGACGATCAAGCGCCGGGTCCCCTTCCTCGATGGGCGGGCATCGCCCCGCCCGGCCCTGCCTTTCGGTTTCGGCTTGAAGTTCCAGCCGACCTGCCCGTAGACGAGGACGTCGGCTTCGGTCTCGGTGCGGACCTCGAGCAGGATCGATCGTTTGCGCACCCTCGCTCGCACTTTGAGCGTTACCGGCGACGGGCAGGGCCCGCTGAAGGCAGCGCTCTGCGGGCAGCCGTCCTGGGTCTCGTCGCCGTAGCCGTCGCCGTCCGCGTCGGGCTCGACGATGGCGATCAGCGGCACGCGCTCGAAGGCGCCGGCGGCGAACTGCTGGGTGGAGCCGGCCTCGACGCTGCCGGGGTACGACCAGGCGTGGTCTTCGACCTCCGCGGTGATGCAGGCCAGGGGACTTTCAGTGCCGACCGCGACCAGGCCAAATCGATCCCCGGCCCGCGCCGCAACTCGGGCCGGCAAGAGGTTGAGGCCCGGTTGGATTGTCACCGGGTCACTCTCGGTGACCGCCTCGAACCTGCCGGTCACATCGGTCGGGCGGAAGATCGCGATCCGCTCGGTGACCGGGGCGCCGTGGGCAGAGTTGATCTTCCAGCCGGTGACGATGCCATCGCTCGGCGCGCTCAGGGGCAGCGTGCCGCCCGATGCGTGCTGCTCGGGCACGAGGCTGTAGGGCCCCGACGCGTCGTTCCCTTCGCACTCGTCGCCGACTTCGGTTGCGGCAAAGGCAGTCGTCGCGTTGAGCAGCGAGGTCGCCGCCAGCAGGGTGAGCAGCGCCAAGCTGCCGCGGAGCGCCATGGCCGCAGGCTAGGCAAGCCGCTCGGCGACTTCAACCGATCAGGCCAAATCGTCCAGCAGCCGGTCCAGCGCCCGCTCCAGTCCCCCGATCGCCGATTCGAGCGGGTCGGTGCTGCCGGCGGCGCGGGCGCGGATCAGGGCACCCTCGACGGTGGAGACGACGAGGCCGGCGAAGGCCTCGGCGTCGCGGCGGCCGACGCTCTGGTCGAGCAGCGCGGCCGCAATTGGCTTTTCCCAGCTGCGGAACGCCTCCGTCGCCGCCGCGGCCAGCTGCGGGTCCTCGGGGCGGGCGAGGGCGGCGGCGGCGACCGGGCAGCCGATCCGCTCGGGGTGGTCGACCACGCGGCGGCGGAAGATCTCGCCGAAGCGCTCGAGCGTGCCGCGCAGTCCGCGCTCTTCCAGTGAGCGTTCGATCAGGGCGCGGATCTCCTCGCCCTCGACCGCCGCCGCCTCGGCCGCGAGCTGGCTCTTGCCGCCGGGGAAGTGGTGGTAGATCGAGCCGCGGGGCGCCCTGCCGCGCTCGGCCACGTCGCGCAGCTCCATGCCGGCGTAGCCCTTCTCGGCAAGCAGCTGGCGCGCGCCCTTGATCAGCAGCGCGCGACCGTCGCGGCGCTTGCCCTCCTGCGGTTCCCCGTCGGCGATCCTGGATATGCCCACAGTCATAGTCTATAGTCCGCGCCGATGTATGACGGTGGTCATAAAAGAGTGGTGGCGGTGGCCTGCGCGGGTGCCTTCCTCGCTTTCCTCGACGCCACGATCGTCAACATTGCCTTCCCCGACATCTCGCGTTCCTTCGCGGACTCGGGACGGGATGCGCTCTCCTGGGTGCTCGACGGCTACTTCGTCGTGATCGCGGCGCTGCTGGTGCCGGCTGGGGGCCTCGCCGACCGTTTCGGCCACAGGCGGATCTTCCTGTTCGGGGTGGCGGGCTTCACCGCGGCCAGCCTGCTCTGCGCGCTGGCCCCTTCGCTCGGGTTGCTGATCGCCTTCCGGGTCGTGCAGGGGATTGGTGCGGCGCTGATCGCGCCGACCTCGCTTGCCCTCGTGCTCGACGCCTTCCCGGCCGAGCAGCGGGCCACCGGCGTCGGGATCTGGGGCGCTGCCGCCGCTGCCGCGGCTGCGATCGGCCCGACCCTCGGCGGCGCGCTGGTTGAGCTCTCTGACTGGCGCCTCGTCTTCCTCGTCAACCTGCCGCTCGGCGCGGTCGTCCTGCTGGCGGGCCGGGGCGCCCTGCGCGAGCGTTCCCAACTCGACAGCAGCCTGCCCGACCTGCCGGGCGCGCTGATGCTGGCGCTCAGCCTCGCCCTGGTCACGCTTGCGATCGTCGAGGGCAACGACTGGGGCTGGAGCGCCAGCGCGACGCTCGCCTGCTTCGCCACCGCCGCGGCCCTGCTCGGCGCGATGATCCGGCGCAGCCGCACCCACCCGCGCCCGATCGTCGAGCCGGCCCTCTTCGCCGACCCTGCCTTCCGCCTCGGCAACCTCGGCACGCTGCTCTTCGCCGCCGCCTTCTTCTCGCTGATCCTCGGCAACGTCGTCTTCCTCACCTCGATCTGGGGCTACACCGTGCTGCAGGCCGGCGCCGCGACCCTGCCCGGGCCGACCCTCTCCACCGTCGTCGCCGGTCCCGCCGGCAGGCTCGCCGACCGCTTCGGCCACCGCGCCGTGATCGTCCCCGGCACGCTCTTCTTCGCCGCCGGTGTGATGGTTCTGCGCTCGGCCGGCGCCACCCCCGACTGGCTCGGCCTCTGGCTGCCGGGCTCCTGCCTCACCGGCATCGGCATCGGCCTCGCCTTCCCCACCCTCGGTTCCGCCGCCGTCCGCGACGTCCCCGACGACCGTTTCGCCACCGCCTCCGCCGTCAACGCCGCCTTCCGCCAGGTCGGCGCCGTCCTCGGCACCGCCATCCTCGTCGCCATCGTCGGCGAACCGGCGACCCTGCACGCCGCCCTCGACGTCTCCAATGACGCCTACCTCTTCTCGGTCCTCGCCGCGCTTGTCTCGGGTGGGGTGGCCCTGACGCTCAGCGCCAGGCCCCACCCGAACCGCGCACCGCTGGCAGCGCCACCCGAGCCGGCAACCGTCCAGATCGCCGGCTCGGAGGCTCGTTCCGGCTGAGTCAGGGCGGGTCGTTGGGGTCAGGGGCCGAGTGCGTTGATCGGAATCACGTGGACTCCGTTGTCGAGCGTGTAGCCGAAGCGACCGGCGGTGATGACGCCCAGGGACCTCGGCTCGCCACTCACGCTCGTATCGACTCGGTCTGCGAACTTCGACAGGTTCGCTGCGGCTTCGTCGATTCTGCTGGGGTTGAGCTTGACCTCGAAGCCAGCCCAGCTCCCGTCCCGGGCCTCGACGATCGCGTCGACCTCGAGCCCGCTGCTGTCGCGGTAGTGGTAGACCTGCGCGTCTGCGGCCTGGGCATAGATGCGAAGGTCGCGGACGACGAGCGACTCGAAGAGCAGCCCGAATAGCCGGATCTCCCGCAGAATCCTCTCCGGGGTCCCTCCCAACGCCGCCACCGCTAGGGACGGGTCGACGAAATGGCGCTTCGCGGCACGACGGAGCCTGTAGGTCGAACGCAGGTGGGCGGACCACGCGGGCTGGTTCTCGACCACCATCAGGCGTTCGAGGACGTCGAGGTATTCGCGCACCGTGTCGTTGTCCAGCGGCCCATCTGCGCCGCCGGCGTCGGCCGCGAGGGTCGTCGCGGCGGCGAGGCTGGCGACGTTGCGTGCGAGGCTCTCGAGCAGGCGCTCGACCCGTTTCGGGTCGCGCCGCGTCCGATCGACCCTGCTCACGTCCACTCGGCTCACCTCGTCGAGGTAGCCCTGCAGGGTGCGCAACGCTTGGGGGATCGAGCGGTCGCGCAGGCCCGGCCAGCCACCGACCGCAATGTCCTCGGCGATCGCTTCGATCGGGGCCTCGCAGGAGACGCTGTCGGGGCGCTCTCCGGCCAGCAGGCGGGCGAGCGACACTTGTCCACCGCTGCGGCCGAGCTCGAAGAGGCTCATCGGCCGCATCCTCATCCTGGTGAACCTGCCGGCCCCTGAGTGCCTGGTGACGTCGTCCTTGGGGACCGCCGACCCGGTCAGGATGAACTGCCCGGTCTCGCGCCGGTCATCGACCGCCCGGCGCACGAGGTTCCAGATCTGCGGCGCGAGTTGCCACTCGTCGATGAGGCGGGGGACCTCCCCGTTCAGCACGACGGTCGGGTTCACGGTGACGGCCTCGCGCATTTCCTCGTCGACGTCGAGCAGCGCCTCGCTCGCCGCGGCGTTTCGCGCTGTCGCGGTCTTACCGCAGCCACGCGGCCCCTCTATCACCACGGCCCCGGCAGCCTCGAGCAGAAAGCCGAGCTCAGCGTCGACGATACGCGGTCTATAGGCCTGCGACCGGCTTTTTTCAAAACTCACAACCGGAAAAATATCAGATATACAACCAGGTAAAAAATAGTATTCAAACCCGGAAAATATTAAGCCCTCGAGCTCAGCCCAGCTGCTCACCCAGCGAGCGCCAGGCGCTCTCGGCCGTACCGATCCCGACGGTGAAGCTGCGGTCGCCGGCGGCGATCTCGATCGTGCTGCCGCCGGTCTCGCCGAGCAGCGTCGCGCCGAGCGTCTCGAGCGTCTCGCGCTCGCCGCTGACGAGGAAGCCCCCGGGGCCCTCGCCGAATAGCGCCTCCTCGGGAGAGCAGCCGCGTTCGCGCAGCGGCTGCAGCTCGACGCGGCAGCCGATGCCGGCGCCGATCGCCGCCTCGGCCAGGGCGCAGGCGAGGCCGCCGTCGCTGACGTCGTGGGCTGAGGAGAGCCTGCCGGCGCGGACCGCGTCGCGGACGGTCGCGCAGGCGGCGGCGACCGCGGCGACGTTCGGCTCCGGCAGGCCCGCCTCCAGCTCACCGCGCTGCTTGGCGAGCTCGGTCCCGTGCAGGGTCGGCGTGAACGG
>DASZSJ010000060.1:0-8938 GCA_035548675.1 Solirubrobacterales bacterium | reverse complement strand
GCCACAGGAGGTTCCCGGTGAACGTCGAGCAGATCCTCTTCGACGTTTCCGATGCGCTGCGGGTGCCGGTGCTGATCCTCGCCCTCGTGGCGCTGGTCGTTGTCGTCGTCGAAACGGGCTCGCTACTGGTGGAGCTGCGCCGCCGGCGCGGGCGCAGCGTGCGCCGGCTCGAGAACGCCGTCGCCGAGTGCCAGGGCAGGCTCGCGGCCGGCCAGCGGCCCGAGGCGCTGGCGGCGCTCTACGGCGTTGCCCGCAACGAGGCGATGCAGGGGGTGCTGGGCGAAGTGCTGGATCAGGTCGGCCGCCCCGACGCCGAAGCGCGCATCGCCAAGCGCCTGGCCGAGTACGACTACCGCTCGCTGCGCCGGCTCGAGCGCACCCGCATCCTCGTCCGCATGGGCCCCGCACTGGGACTGATGGGCACGCTGATCCCGCTCTCCCCCGCTCTCGCCGGCCTCGCCGACGGGGACGTCGCAGCGCTGACCGACAACCTCCGCGTCGCCTTCAGCGTCACCGTCGCCGGCCTCCTCGTCGGCGCCATCGCCTTCGCCATCTCCCTCGTCCGCGACCGCCTCTACGCCCAGGACTACTCGGACGTCGAGTACATAGCCGCCACCCTCACGACCCCCGCCCACAACGGCATCCCCGCCGCGGAGCACTCCCACTGGGCGGTTGCCCCATGAAGGTGACCCCGCGCGCCAGGGCCCGCGACGACCGCGCCGGCGACCCCCTCGACGGCCTGGTCAACCTCTTCGACCTGGGCATAGTCCTCTCCGTCGCCTTCCTCCTCGCCGCCCTCTCGTCCCTCGACCTGACCTCAGCTCTGACCTCGAAGTCGAAAGCCGATCGGGCCACCAGGCCAGTCGACGCAGTGGTCGCGAGCAAGAGCCAACGCGTCAAGGAAATAAAGCTAAAACCAGGCCAGCGAGTCGTAGGCCGAGGCGAGCCCGTCGGCACCCTCTACCGCCTGGCCGACGGCCGCACGATCATCGTCACCAAGGGCAAGCAACCCTAGACCTCGGCTTCGATTGATCGATTGACCCACGGATGCGGGGGGTGGTCTCCATCGATCAATCGCGGCAACGCGCACCACTTTCACCCGGTCCATCCCAACAAGCTCCGCGAGAATTCCGGCGGCTGCGGCTACTGCGCCCGAACGACAAGGGAGGGGCGTGAGCCCCTCCCAAAACGCGCGGCAGGAGCCGCGCTTGAGTGTTTTGGGAGGGGCTCACGCCCCTCCCTACGCCTTTCGAGCTAGGCAGCAGCCACAGCCGCCGGGATCAGGTCCCGCGACTCGAGGTACTCGATCAGCTTCTGCGCCGACTCCTCGGCGGTTTCGCCTTCGGTGTCGCAGACGACCTCGGGGTTCTCCGGGATCTCGTAGGGGTCGCTGACGCCGGTGAATTCCTTGATCTCGCCGGCCAGCGCCTTGGCGTAGAGGCCCTTGACGTCGCGCTCGGTACAGGTCTCGACCGAGGCCTTGACGTAGACCTCGATGAAGCGCTCACCCATCAGCTCGCGCGCCTCGCCCCGGATCTCGGCGTAGGGCGAGATCGCGGCGGTGATCACCGGTACTTCGTTGCGGCTGAGCAGATCGGCGACGAAGGCGATGCGGCGGATGTTGGTGTCGCGGTCCTCCTTGGAGAAGCCGAGGCCCTTGGAGAGGTTTTCGCGCACGACGTCGCCGTCGAGGATCTCCAGCTTCGAGCCGCGCTCGCGCAGGTGGCCCTCCAGCAGCCGTGAAATCGTCGTCTTGCCGGCACCGGACAGTCCGGTGAACCAGAGGGTGAAGCCCTTCTCGCCAGCCATGCTCGTTCAGTCCTCCTTGTAAGCGTCGATCAGGATGTCGGCGACCTCGTTGCGCGAGAACTCCTGCGGCGGCCTTTCGCCGTTGCCGAGCATCTCGCGCACCTTGGTGCCGCTGAGGAATACGTGCGCGTCGGAGCCGTGCGGGCAGGTCTTGCCCGAGGCCATCCCCTCGCACTCGTTGCACCAGAAGCTGTGCTCGAAGAAAAGCGGTTCGATCCCCAGCTCCTGGACGTCGATGGTGTCGAAGATCTTCTGCGCGTCGTAGGTGCCGTAGTAGTCGCCGACCCCGGCGTGGTCGCGGCCGACGATGAAGTGGGTGGCGCCGTAGTTGCGGCGGACGATCGCGTGCAGGATCGCCTCGCGCGGGCCGGCGTAGTGCATCTTCGCCGGCTTCACGCCCAGCATCACCCGGTCGTTGGGGTAGTAGTTCTCCATCAGCACCTCGTAGCAGCGCATGCGCACGTCGGCGGGGATGTCGCCGGCCTTGGTCTTGCCGATCAGAGGCTGGATGAAGAGCCCGTCGCAGGTCTCCAGCGCCGCCTTGGTCAGGTACTCGTGGGCGCGGTGGATCGGGTTGCGGGTCTGGAAGGCGACGATCCGCTTCCAGCCGCGCTGCTCGAACTCTTCCTTGGTCTCGGCCGGGGTCTTGTAGCGGCGCATGAACGCCTCCTCGTGGTCCGGCAGCGAGTCGACCTCGATCGGGCCGGCGAGCATCCGGTTGCCCTCGGCGTAGATCGCGGCGACGCCCGGGTGCGCCTCGTCGCTGGTGCCGTAGACCTGCTCGGCCTCGCGCTTGACGTCGCGCTCCCAGATCTCCTCGACCCTGAGCCGGCCCAGCGGCTTGCCTTCGTCGCTGGAGAGGGCGATCGTGTCGCCTACCTCGCACTCGAGGTCGCTCGCCAGGGTGATCGGGATCGGCCAGTAGTCGCCACCGGCGGTGCGCATCTCCGCACAGACGCGCTCCCAGTCGGCGGAGCCCTGGAAGCCGCTCAGCGGCGCGAAGCCGCCGTTGCCGATCATCTCGAAGTCGGCGGTGTGGCGCTCGTCAAGTGTCAAAGAAAGCTCAGTCATCGTCTCACTCATGCGTTGAATCTCACCAATCGGTCGGGGGAGGGTACGGAAGGGCTATCTCAGGCGCGTTGCGGGGCCATTATTTGAAGGCAGCGCGCCTAGTTGATCCCGCACTCGGTCTTTTCGAGACCCGCCCAGCGGCCGTCGCGGGGCGAACCGCCCGCCTCGACCGGCTTCGTGCAGTGGGTGCACCCGATCGAGGGGTAGCCCTGATCGTGGAGCGGGTTGTACGGGAGGTCGTGCTCATGGATGTAGTTCCAGACGTCGCGCTCGCTCCAGTCCGCCAGCGGGTTGAGCTTCCAGAGCTCGAAGCGCTTGTCCCAGGCGAACTTCGGGGTGTTGGCGCGGCTGGCCGAGTCCTCGCGGCGGACGCCAGCGAGCCAGCAGTCTACGGAAGAGAGGGCGCGCCGCATCGGCTCGACCTTGCGCAGGCCGCAGCAGGCGTCGGGGTCGCGGTTCCAGAGCTCGTCGCCGTGCTTGGCCGCCTGCTCCGCCAGGGTCAGGTTGTGGTAGCGGTCGAACTCGATCCCCAGCGCCTCGGCAAGACGGTCGCGCGTCTCGTATGTCTCCGGGAAGAGCACGTCCGTGTCCAGGTAGAAGAAGCGCGCCTGGGGGTTGACCTTGCTGGCCAGGTGGGCGGTCACCGAGCTCGTTTTCTGGAACGAGCAGGCGATGTAGTGGCTCTCGCCGAAGGTCTCGAACATCCACTCGATCACCTGCTCGGCCCGGCGGTCCTCGAGCTCGGCGGCGATCGCCTCCGGGTCGGAGATCTGGGGCGCGGCGGCGACCGGGTTCATATCGCGCACTCGCCCTCGCCCCTCTCGACCTTGTAGGGGCTGGACCGGTTCCAGTCGATGAACTGCTGCATCGTCTCGAGGCTGAACTCGGCCGGCAGCGTCAGGTCCTTGACCTCTGCTTCGAAGCGGGCGGCGCCGGCGCGCTCGGCGTAGGCGTTGAACTCCTCGCTCTCGCTGGCGCGCTCGGCCTCGTACATCCGCACCCAGCGCTCGACCGCGGCGGGGACGCGCTTGGCGGGCAGGCGCGACTTCAGCCGCGTGCCGAAGAGGACCTCGCCGCCCTCGTAGTTGCCGCCGATGTGCGGGATGTAGGCGGGCACCTGGCGCTCGCCCACCTTCAGCGAGGCACCGTAGAAGCCGATGTTGGCGATGTGGTGCTGGCTGCAGCCGTTGGGGCAGCCGCTCATCTTGACGTGGATCTTGCGCGTCAGCCCGTCGCGGATGTCCATCTCCTCGAGCTTCTCTTTGATCGCCTGGTTGAGGCCCATCGAGGCGGTGATGCCCATCTTGCAGCTATCGGTCCCGGGGCAGCTGACCACATCGGTGATCTCGCGCGCGCCGGCCTCGCCGAGGCCGAGCTCCGTGAGCTGTTGCCAGACGTCGTAGAGCGCCTCGTCGCGGACCCAGCGCAGGACCAGGTTCTGCTGCACGGTGCTGCGCGCGTAGCCGCCGGTGTGCTCGCGCATCAGCGCGGCCAGGCCGCGGAACTGCTCCGGCGTCAGGTCGCCACGGAAGATCTTCACCTCGACCGCCGAGAAGCCCTCCTGGCGCTGCGCCTGGACGTTGCCCTCGACGAAGCGCTCGAACTCGCTGCGGTCGCCGTTGGGCGAGGCGGCGACGGCGGGCCGAGCCGGCGCGTTCGCCTCCTCGTCGTCGTCGAAGCGCAGCCGCTCGACCAGCTCGGCGTCGAAGTCGCGCTCGGCGACCCAGTCGCCCCCGAGCTCCTCGTCGACCTGCTCGCGGAAGGCGTCGATGCCGATTTTGTCGATCAGGACCTTGATCCGGGCCCGGGCGCGGTTGGCGCGCAGCCACTCCTGGCGGTCGAAGATGCGCAGCACCGCCTCGGAGACCTTGAGGTAATCGCCGTTGTCGGCCTCGACGAAGTCGTAGAGCGTCGGCGCGACGCGG
Source organism: Solirubrobacterales bacterium (assembly GCA_035548675.1). GTDB lineage: Bacteria > Actinomycetota > Thermoleophilia > Solirubrobacterales > 70-9 > VRUE01. The sequence goes on along the minus strand of DASZSJ010000060.1, from coordinate 4,133 downwards.
GCCATGATCGAAGTACCGCCGCCGACGCGGACCTCGAAGCCCCTCACCCCATCGCGTTCGCGCGAGAGGAAGGCGATGTCGTGGATGCCGGTGATCGCCCGGTCCTCGTCGGAGCCGGTGAAGGCGGTCTTGATCTTGCGCGGCATCAGCTGCGTCGTCGGGTGGCGGACGAAGTAGCGGGCGTAGGCGCCGGCGTAGGGCGTCGGGTCGAAGACCTCGTCGGGGTGGACGCCGGCCCAGGGGTCGCCGGTGACGTTGCGCACCGTGTTGCCGCAACCCTCGCGCGAGGAGAGTCCGGCCGCGGCGATCTCGCGCAGCAGCGACTCCATGTCGCGCAGCGGCACGTGATGGATCTGCACGTTCTGCCGCGTGGTGATGTGACCCTTGTCGAGCGGGGCCCACTTTTCCACCACGTTGGCGAAGGCCTCCATCTGCTCCGGCGTGACGCCGCCGAAGGGGAGCTTGACCCGCACCATCTGCACGTCGGGCTGGCGCTGGCCGTAGACGCCCTGCTTGAGGCGGAAGCCGATGAACTCGTCTTCGGGCCGCTGGCCGGCGAGGAACTCCTCGGCTTCGTTGTCGAAGTCGTCGAACTCGCGCTCGATGATCGGGATGATGTGGCCCGGGACGTTGGTGTAGGTCTCCGGGTTCTCCAGGGTCCCGGTGCGACCCTTGCCCCGCTGCTCCTTGGCTTGGTCTACGACAAGCTCCACGGGGGAAAAATAGCAAAACCCGACAGGGATTCAGGTATTTAAGTTGTCAGCGGCTCCGCGAGCCGCTCGCGGTGCCTGGGTCAGCCCGGCGGAAGCCGCTTCGCGGCGTGGAGGATCGCCTGCGCCTCGCCCGACTCGGCGACCTTGCCGCCGTCGGGCTCGAGCGGCAGGCCCGCCCCGGCCCAGCCGACAATGCCCTCGCTCAGCTTCGCCGCGTCGTAGCCCTCCGCAGCGAGCGCTTCCGTCGCCATCGTCGAGCGGTTGCCGCCGCGACAGTAGAAGACGACGGGCCGATCCTTCTCGATCTCCTCGACCCGCTCCGCCAACTCCGCCAGCGGCAGGTGCGTGGCCCCCTCGATCCGCCCCATCTCCCACTCGTGGTCGGCGCGCACATCGACCAGCTGCGCGCCCTCCTCAACAAGCTTCCGCGCTTCCTCGCGCGTCACTTCCCGTATCTCTTCGCTCATGAGCTGAATGTATCGGCCGTGCCTCGATTGGGGAGCTGAAGGGCGAAACTCAGTCGATATCGGTCCCCTCGATCAGAAAAGCGACGCGCACGTGGGCGCGATACTCGTCGAGGTTCTCGCCGCGGATCCCGGTCGAGACGATGTCGACCGCGCGGATGTTGCGCAGTGTGCCCTGCGCCTGACCCAGCGCCTGGCGGGCTGCGTCATCGGTCGAGGTTTTCGAGCTACCGACGAGCTCGATGATCTTCACGACAGCCATCTCTCTCCTCCTTCTGACTCCAGGACAGTGACCTTGGCGCTGACTCCCTCGAGCAGCGCGGCCCGCTGCCACGGGCCGATGGCGTCCTCCTCCGTGCCGGGCGCCGGCGCCGTCTCCGCGCGAAACCGCTCGATCGCCGCCGCGATCGCGGCGGACTCGTCCTCGCTCGGGGTCCGGGCCATACACGAAGCCTAGATGACTCGGAATTGGCACAGTTCTGCGCCTATTGCGTTACATTACTTCGGTAGAGGTGATGTAACTTGGCCCGCATGAAGCGACTGCAGATCTCGATCGAGCCCGAGCTCGACGCGGCGGTAGAGCGACGCGCCGAAGAAGAGGGGCTCTCGAAGGCGGAGGTGATCAGGCGTTGCGTGCGGGAGAGAGTGGAACCGTTGCCCCCAATCGAGGAGGACCCGTTCTTCAAGCTATGCGGAACGGTCTCCAGCGACCCCGACGACAAGCGGACAATCGACGAGGTCGTCTATGGACTGGACAGGGACTACCCGTGATATTTGCTGACTCGTCTTTTCTGATCGCGGCGATGGATGACCGCGATCAGAAACACGAAACCGCGTTGACACTTCTACGGCGGCTCGGTGGACAGCGAATCGTGGCAACCAACCTAATTCGGGGAGAGACCTGGACCTGGCTCCGCTACAAGCGCTGGCATCGCCGCGCGGTGGAATTCCTCGACAGCATCGGTGGCGAGGGACAGCACATCCAGGTAGCGCAGGTTTGTGCGAGCGAAGAAGACGAGGCCCTCGCCTGGCTCCGCCAGCACGACGAGCGCGAGTACTCGTTCGTCGACGCGACCAGCTTCGCCTTCATGCGCGCCAAGGGCATCGAGCAGGCGCTCGCCTTCTACGGCGACTTCGCCGCGGCCGGCTTCATCGAACTGCGGCCCTGACAGCCCGGCCGGGAGCGACCCGCAAAGCACCTTCGCGGGATTGCGTCTCGACGCGGCAAACGACCCGGGCGGTGAGGGAGGCACCTGCCCGGGTCGGTGTTTGCTGGGTACCGCCGGAAGGGGGCCGGCGGCAGGGGGGTCGCCGGCAGGGAATCCGGCGGGGCCGCTGCGGCATCTTTGGGCCGTCCACATAAAAACATAGCCCTACGGGAAAATCAAGGCCAAATCTAATTTTCTGTTTGAAATTAGCTGTGAACCTTGCGTTCCAAAAGAATCGCTCCTACTATTAAACGCTCTGAGAGATTCGAGCATCCACCGAGGTAGCGAGATGGCCGGTTATGGTCCGGTCGCGATGGTGACGACGCCGTGGGGGGACGCAGGCACGCTGCGCGATCGCAAGCTCCGGCCGGGGCGACGACTGCCGCCCGAGGAGGTGGCGCGCAACCAGCAGGAACGGCTCTTCGCCGCGCTGGTCGCGGTGGTCGCCGACAAGGGCTACGAGGCGACCAGGGTGGAGGACCTGCTCGAGCTCTCCGGCGTCTCGCGCAGCGCCTTCTACGCCCACTTCAAGGACAAGGAAGAGTGCCTGCTAGCGGCGCTGCGCGCTTTCGTCGGACCGACCATCGGCGGCATCTTCGGCGAAGGAGGGCCGCCACCGGACGAGCTGCGCGCGCGCCGGGCCTTCGAGGCCTTCATCGAGCTGATCGTCGAACAGGCGGCGGCCGCGCGCATGTGCTTGGTCGAGATCTACGCCGCGGGGCCGCGCGCGGTCGAAGAAGTAGACCGCACCACGGATGAAGTCCAGGCCTTTCTCTCGGCGACGCTGGAGGGAGTGCCAACTCGCCGGGGGATGCCGCCTGAGATCGTGCGCTCGATGGTCTGCGGCGTGCGCAAGGTGATCCACAGCCGCCTCTACCGCCACGAGGAGCAGGAGCTGATCGAGCTGATCCCGCAGATGTGGGACTGGTTCGCCTCCTACGAGCCGCCGCCGCAGCCGCTGCGCCGGCCGCGCAGCCGCAACGGCCAGAACGGAGGGCGGGCCAACGGCTACGATCCGGTCGAGCGCATCCTGCGCGCCCTCGCCGCGGTCGTCGCCGAGAAGGGCTACCCGGCGATGACGATCGGCGACATCGCCGCGCGCGCCTCGATCTCGCTCTCGACCTTCTACGCCAACTTCACCGACAAGGAGGAGGCGATGCTCGCGGCGGTCGACAGCGGCTCCTCGCAGATGCTGGCGGCCACCCTGCCCGCCTTCCGCCGCGCCCCCGACTGGCCGCATGCGGTGCGCGGAGCCTTCGGCGCGATGTTCGCCTTCTGCGCCGCAGAGCCGGAGTACACGACCCTGGGCGCGGTCGACGTCTACGCCGCCGGCCGCCGCGCGCTCGAACAGCGCGACGAGGTGATGAAGACGATGGAGGGACTGCTCGTGCCGGGCTACGAACGCAAGCCCGACGCCAGCCCGATCGCCGCCGAGGCGATCGGCGGCGCCATCTACGGGATGATCTACGACCAGATCAAACGCGGCGGCGCCGAGAGCATGCAGGAGGTGGCGCCGCTCGCCACCTACGTCACCCTCGCGCCATTCATCGGGGCCGCGGAGGCGTGTGCGATCGCCAATGGAGATGGGCGGGGTCGCTAGGCGGGGGTTGGTTGTGAACCCTGTGTACCCCCGGGGGTGTCGGGCGTCCTGTGGGGGAATTGATGTCGCACGCACGCGCGGAGCGCGTGCTTAGCGACAATTTGAGAGCGCGCCCGAAGGGCGCGCTTAGAAACACGAGTGCGGCGGC
>DASZSJ010000059.1:0-30482 GCA_035548675.1 Solirubrobacterales bacterium | reverse complement strand
GCGTAGAGCGGCAGCACCGACGGCGGGCTGGCGAGGGTCCGGAGCGCCACCTCAGGCCCCCAGCAGGTTCTGGCCGCAGACGCGGACGACGTTGCCGTTGACCCCGGCCGAGGCCGGGCTGGCGAACCAGGCGATCGTCTCGGCGACGTCGACCGGCAGGCCGCCCTGCGACATGCTGTTCATCCGCCGCCCCGCTTCGCGGATCGCGATCGGCATCTTCGCCGTCATCTGGGTCTCGATGAAGCCGGGGGCGACCGCGTTGATCGTCGCCTTGCGCTTGGCCAGGTCGGGCGCCAGCGCCTCGACCATGCCGATCACGCCGGCCTTCGAGGTGGCGTAGTTGGTCTGGCCGGAGTTGCCGGCGACGCCGCTCATCGAGGAGACGCAGACGATGCGGCCGTTGGGCCGCAGCAGCTTGCGCTCGAGCAGCTCGTCATCGATCCGCTCCTCGCTGGAGAGGTTGATCTCCATCAGCGTGCTCCAGCGGTCCTCCGGCATCTTGGCGATCGTGCGGTCGCGGGTGACGCCGGCGTTGTGGACGACGACGTCGACCCCGTCGGGGATCGCGTCGGCGATCCGCCGCGGCGCGTCCTCCTCGGTGATGTCGAGCTCGATCGTCTCGGCGCCGAACCGTGCCGCCACCGCCTGCAGGTCGGCGGAGAGGGCCGGCACGTCGAGCAGGACGAGCTCGGCGCCGTCGCGGTGCAGGGTCTCGGCAATCGCCTCGCCGATGCCGCGCGAGGCGCCGGTGATGAGGGCGAGCTTGCCGGCCAGCGGCCGCGACCAGTCGAGGTCCTCTGCTTTGGCGACCGGCTTGCCGACCTCGATCACCTGGCCGGAGACGTAGGCCGAGCGAGGGGAGAGGAGGAAGCGCAGGGTCGAGTCGAGCTCCTCCTCGGCACCCTCGGCGACGTAGACCAGCTGCACCGCGATGCCGCGGCCGATCTCCTTGCCGAGCGAGCGGGTGAAGCCCTCCAGCGCGCGCTGCGCGGTCGCCGCGCGAGCGGGAAGGCCGGCGGGCGGGGTGCCGAGCACGACGACGCGGCCGGAGCGCTGGACACGCCTAACGTTGGGGTGGAAGAAGCGCTGCAGCTCGACCAGCTCGGTCGAGTCGGCGATGCCGGTGGCGTCGAAGACGAGCGCCTTGACCGGGCTGTCGGATTTGGCCGGCGGCGGCGCGCCGAGGTCGCCGAGCAGCCGCTCGATCGGTTTGCCGAGGCGGCCGCCGGGGGCGCCGCCGCTGAGCACGGCGCCGGCGATCTCCGCCGCACCGTCGGCGCGGCGCTCCAGCTTGGTCGGCTGGGGCAGGCCGACGCGGCCGGCGATCATCCGGCCCGGGGGGGAGTTGACTACCTGTGTGTAGAGGTCGCTCATCAGTCCTTTCCTCCTGGGGCTTCGAGCGCGGCGACGACGCCCTGGCCGGCGGCCGCGCAGATGCTGATCAGGCCGCGGCCCGAGCCCTGCTCGTGCAGGGCCTTGGCGAGGCTGGCGACGATGCGCCCGCCGGTCGCGGCAAAGGGGTGGCCCGCCGCCAGCGAGCCGCCGTTGACGTTGAGCCGCTCGCGGTCGATCGCGCCGAGCGGCTCCTCGCGGCCGAGCCGCTCGCGGCAGAAAGCAGGGTCCTCCCAGGCCTTCAGCGTGCAGAGCACCTGCGCCGCGAAGGCCTCGTGGATCTCGTAGAAGTCGAAGTCGCCGAGGCCGCTGCCCATGCGGTCGAGCATGCGCGGCATCGCGTAGGCCGGCGCCATCAGCAGGCCCTCGCGCTTGTGCACGTGGTCGATCGCCGCGGTCTGGCCCTCGACGAAGTAGGCGAGGATCGGCAGGTCGCGCTCCTTCGCCCACTCCTCGGAGGCGAGCAGCACCGCCGAGGCGCCGTCCGACAGCGGCGTCGAGTTGGCCGCGGTCATCGTCCCCTCGGGCCCGCCGAAGACCGGGCCGAGCTTGGCCAGCTTCTCCAGCGATGAGTCGGCGCGCATGTTCTGGTCGCGCTCGAGCCCGAGGTAGGGGCTGACGAGGTCGTCCATGAAGCCGCGCTCGTAGGCCGCGGCGAGCTTGTGATGGCTCTGCATCGCCAGCTCGTCCTGCTCTTCGCGGCCGACCTCCCACTCCGCCGCCATCACGGCGCAGTGCTCGCCCATCGAGAGGCCGGTGCGCGGCTCCTCGTTGCGCGGGATCGCCGGCACGACGTGGCTGGGGCGGACGCGGGTCAGCTGCTTGACCCGGCCGAAGGCCGACTTCTCGCGGTTGGCGTCGAGCAGCACTTCGCGCAGGTTCTCGTTGAGGCCGATCGGCGCGTCGGAGGTTGTGTCGGCGCCGCAAGCGACGCCGGCGTCGATCTGGCCGAGCGCGATCTTGTTGGCGACGAGGATCGTCGTCTCGAGGCCGGTGCCGCAGGCCTGCTGGACGTCGTAGGCCGGCGTCTCGGGCGCGAGGCGGGTGCCGAGCACGCTCTCGCGGGTGAGGTCGCGGTCGCGCGAGTGCTTGAGCACGGCGCCGCCGGCGACCTCGCCGAGCCGCTCGCCCTCGAGCGAGTAGCGCGAGACGAGCCCGTCGAGGGCCGCGGTGAGCATGTCCTGGTTGGAGGCACGCGAGTAGACGGAGTTGGAGCGCGCGAAGGGGATCCGGTTGCCGCCGATCACGGCGACGCGTCGTGTTTTCGTGGTCAACTGCTTTCGCCTTTCGGTTTCGGTCTCGAGGGATTTGCGGAGGGGGTGGAGCGCAGGCGCAGGCCCGGCTCGACGGTTGCGATCAGAAGCTCGGCCGCTTCCTGGGCGCTGGTCGCTTCGGTGCGCAACCACCAGCGCGCCAGCGCCTCGGCGGAGCCGAGCAGGGCGGTGGAGAGGGCTTCGACTTCGATCCGCGCCGCGGCGCGCTGTTTCTCCGGCAGCTGCGCGAGCAGCGATTCGGAGACCAGCTCGATCAGGCGGCCGCGGTACTCGCCGACGCGGTCGGCCAGCTCGCCGCTCTGGGGCAGGGTCTCGTCGAAGAGCACGGCCCAGGCGGCGCGGTCCGCGTCGAGGAAGGCGAAGAAGGCGCGCAGGCCCTGGTTGAGGGCGTCGGCCGGGCTGCGCGCGTCGCCGACCGTGTCGAGGATCATCTGGGTCAGCGCGTCGCCGGAGCGCTGCATGCAGGCGATGTAGAGGCGCTCCTTGTTGCCGAAGTAGTTGTAGAGGAGGGGCTTGGTGACGCCGACGGCGGAGGCGACCTCGTCCATCGTCACCGCCGCGAAGCCGCGCTCGGCGAAGAGGGTGTGGGCGACCGAGAGCGCCTGCTCCATGCGGTCGGCCTTCGAGAGCCGCGAGCGGGTCGACGACGTTGCAGCCATCGACGACAACGTTACCCGGATATAAATTTATATGCGAGTAATGTGATCGATCGCACGCGGCTCTGCGGGCCGTTTAGGCGTTCCGAACGAAGCTATTTCGGCGATGGCAATGCTCGAGAAGCGTGAAGCGAGAGTCGACCCACCTCTGGGGGGTCAACTCTCGCTTGAGTAATCCTGAGCGGTGTCAAGGGATCGGCACAACCAGTCCAGAGCAAGACCTACGCCTCGGAGAACCCAAGCCGCAAGTAGATCCGCCGCAGCGGTTTCGGCGCCCACCAGTTCCACTCGCCGAAGAGGCGCATCAGCGAGGGGACGAGGAGGGCGCGGACGATGGTGGCGTCGATCAGCACGCCGAAGGCCATGCCGATCGCGATCTGCTTGACGAAGAAGACCGAGCTGACGCCGAAGGCGAGGAAGACGAGGGCGATCGCGACCGCGGCGGCGGTGATCACGCGGCCCGTGCGGCCGATCCCGACCGCGACCGCCTCCTCGTTGGAGTCGCCGAGGTCGTGGCGCTCCTTGATCCGCGCCATCACCAGCACCGCGTAGTCGGTGGCGAGGCCGAAGATGACGGCGAAGAGGAAGACGAGGCTGGTCACCTCGACCGCCGCCGGGCCGGTGTAGCCGAGCGGCCCGTCGAGCCAGCCGGCCTGGAAGGCGAGGACGAGGATGCCGAGCGTCGCGCCGAGCGTCAGCGAGTTCATCAGCAGCGTCTTCAGCGGCAGCAGCAGCGAGCCGGTGAGCAGGAAGAGGACGACTACCGTGCTCAGGGCGATGATCGCCACCACCAGCGGCGCGTGCTCGAGCAAGCTCTGCTTCTGGTCGATGAAGCGGGCCGAGTTGCCGGATACCAGCACACGCGCCGAGCCGGGGGGTGCGAGGCCGCGGATCTCCCGCACGGTGTCCTGCGAGGCGCCGGAGAGGGCCGGCTCGGCGAGGGCGAAGTTGGCGTAGGCGACGTCGGCGGCGACACGGACGAACGGCGTGCCGCGCACCACGTCGCCGCTGCTCTCGATGCGCCGCTCATACGCGGCCAGCTGCCCCCGGCTCGCTCGCCCGTCGACGGCGACCGTGACGGCCTCGGTGACGTCGCGCGGGTAGTGCGCTTCCAGGTAGCGGTAGGCGTCGTAGGAGGGTTGTCCGGGCGGCACCGCTTCGGCGCTCGGCCCAGTCAGGGTCGTCCAGAGCAGCGGCGCCGCTGCGGCTAGGAGCAGGGCGCCGCTGCCGAGGGCGACTGCGAGCGGCCGCCTCATCACGCCGCGCGCAAGCCTGTACCAGCCGTCGGAACTGTCGGAGACCGCCGGCCCGCGCCGGATCGAGAGGGCGTCGATGCGGGTGCCGAGCAGGGCCAGCAGGGAGGGGACGACGAGGATCGCGATCAGCGAGGAGAGCACCGCGACCGAGGCGCCCGCCACCGCCATCGAGTAGAGGAAGCGCTGCGGCATGAAGATCAACGCCGCCATCGCTGCGGCGACGGTGAAGCCGGAGAAGACCGCGGTGCGGCCGGCGGTCAGCACCGTGCGCCGGTGCGCCTCGCGGCTCGGGCCGTCGCGGCCGAGCTCCTCGCGATAGCGCGAGACCATCAGCAGGGCGTAGTCGACGGCGAGGCCGAGGCTGAGCCCGGTGGCGATGTTGAGCGCGAAGAGCGAGGTGTCGACGAAGCCCGACATCACCCGCAGCACGAGCAGCGTGCCGACGATCGAGACGCCGCCGATCAGCAGCGGGACCGCAGCCGCGACGACGCCGCGGAAGACGAAGAGGAGGAAGAGGGCGAGCACGGGGAAGGCGATCAGCTCGGCCTTGGTCAGGTCGGTGCGGGTCTGGTCGTTGGTCTCGTTGAAGCCCTGGGCGAAGCCCCCCTCGGCGACGTCGAGCGGGCTGGCGTCGGCCAGTTCCTTGACCCGTTCGGCGGCGACGCCGCCGGCGTCCTCGATGTCGTTGGTCGAGAGGTAGGCGGCGATCGCGAGCGATTCGCCATCGCTGGCGATCAGGTTGGCGCCGGCACGCGGCCGACGCAGCGGATCGAGCACGTTGCCGACGTACTGGACCCGGCTCACCCGCTCGCTCAGCCGGTTGACCTGGCGGCGCACCGCGGGGTCGCTTGGGTCGAGCGGGCCGCCGCCGGGCGAGCGCACGACGAGGACGATGGCCGGATTGGGGTCGTAGCCCAGCGATTCGCGCAGCAGGTCGGTCGCCTGCTCGCTCTCGGAGGCGGGGTCGGTGAAGCCCGCCGCCTTGAGATGGCGCTCGACGTCGTGGCCGATCGCCACGGCGAGCAGGGCGAAGGCGCCCACCGCGAGCAGGACGAGCTTGGGGTGCCGCCAGGTCAGGTTGGCGATCCGGGTCATCGCGGCTGCGGGGTCGGCCGCTGGGAGGGGCATGAGACGAGCACGCGCGGGAACGTACCAGATTTCAAAGCACTATCTTTGAAATACCAATTACTTCATTGCTATCATCCCAACTGACTATGGGGTCCCGCCAATATGGGCAGGCGTGCAGTCTCGCCTACGCGCTCGACCGCATCGGCGAGCGCTGGACGCTGCTGATCGTGCGCGAGCTCTCGCTCGGGCCGATGCGCTTCTCGGCCCTGGTGAGGGCGGTGGGCGGCGCCCCGACCGACATCCTGACCAAGCGCCTGCGCGAGCTCGAGCAGCACGGCATCGTCGTCCGGCGCGAACTGCCGCCGCCCGCTTCGGCGACCGTCTACGAGTTGACCGCGCTCGGCCGCGGCCTGGAGCGGCCGATGGTCGAGCTGGGGCGCTGGGGGATGGGCCTGCAGAAGCTCGAAGACGTAATCGACTTGGCGCCCTCTTCGCTGCCGAGCGCGATTCGGGTGATCCTGCAGCCGCCACCGGATTTCGAGGCGACGCTGGGCCTGCGCACCGACGGCGAGGACTACTGGCTGCGCATCGAGGGCGGTTGGACCACGATCGGTCGCGGTCCGGTGGAGAACCCCGATCTGCTCCTGGCCGGTGCGCCGATCGAAGTCATCGCGGCGCTCGTCGTCGGCGAGGCCGGCGCCGGCGGCACCGAGGTCGAGGGCGACCGCGAGCTGCTCGAGCGGCTGCGCGCGATGGTGGTCATTCCCGACCGCCTGCGCGCGGAAGCGGAGGCCGCCGCGCCGTCGCCCGTCGCGAGCTAGGCCAGCTCGCTGCCGTCGTAGAGCTTCTTGACCCGCACGGCGCCGGGCGGCGATGCTTCGATGCAGAGGCGGCAGAGGACGCACTCGTCGAGGTTCTCCTCGACCACTTCGACGCCCGAGTCGGTCGCCTTGAAGATGTCGACGGGGCAGACTTCTTCCAGCTTGCGCGCCAGCTCGGCGTCGCCGGCGACCGAGGCGTCGACCTCGACCTCGATGAAGACCTTGTTCAGCGTCTCGCTCATCGGGCTGCCACCCCCAGCTTCTCCTTGACCGCGTCGGGGATCTCGTCGATCCGCTCGACCACGCGGATGCCGGCCGCTTCCAGCCGGGCGATCTTCTCGGTCGCGGTGTCCTCCTTGCCCTCGACGATCGTGCCGGCGTGGCCGAAGCTCATCCCCTTCATCTCCTCGTCGTCCATGAACTTGCCCGCCATGAAGGCGACGATCGGCAGGCGCGAGTCGTTGTCGGCGACCCATTCGGAGAGCTGGGCCTCCATGCGGCCGCCGGGCTCGGTGTAGATCACGATCGCCTGGGTCTGCTCGTCGGCCTCGAAGTAGGGCATCAGCTCGGCGTAGGTGGAGCCGATGATCGCGTCGCCGCCGATCGAGACGGCGGTGGAGACGCCGAGGCCGGCTTGGGTCAGCGAGGAGGAGATCTCGGTGGTCATGCCGCCGGAGCGGCTCATCACGCCGACCGGGCCGGGGGCGTAGGCCTTGGCCGCGTCCACGGCGGGGCCGCCGATGCCGCCCATCTTGCAGACCTCGGGCACGATCAGGCCGAGGCAGTTGGGGCCGATGATGCGGGCGCCGCGCAGGTCGGCGAGCTCGACCATCTGGGCGACGTCGCGGCGCGGGATGCGCTCGGTGACGACGACGATCAGCTTGATCCCGTTCTCGATCGCCTCCAGCACCGCGTCCTTGGTGAAGGCGGGGGGGACGGTGACGACCGAGCCGTCGATCGGGCCGCCGTGGTGCTCGACCGCCTGGGCGACGGTGTCGAAGACCGGCACGCCGTGCACCTCGCGGCCCTTGCGGCCGGGGGTGACGCCGCCCACCACCTTGGAGCCATAGTCGAGGCACTCGCGGGTCAGGTTGACCGCCTCGCGGCCGGTGATGCCCTGGACGATGAAGGTCGTGTCCTTGGAGAGCAGGATGCTCATCGACACGCCGCCTTTGGCGAGTTATCCGTCAAATAGGCGGGAAAGTCGCCAATGCCCGTCATGCGGGGGCTCCCTGGATCTTGGCGATCGCGCGGCCGGCGGCCTCCCACATCGGGACCGAGCGGTCGCAGTACTCGACGCCGTATTTCTCGAGGATCTTGAAGCCCTCCTCCTCCCAGGCGCCGGGGATGCGGAAGATCGCGATCGTCTCGCCGGGGTCCTTGCCGAGCTCGAGGCAGGCCTTGATCACGCCGCGGGCGACGATGTCGACGCGGGTGTTGGAGACGATCGACATCATCACCGCGATCTTCTCGACGCCGTCCTTTTCCAGCACCTCCTTGGCCAGGCCGCAGGCCTTGGCGACGGAGGGGTTGCCGCCGATCTCGGAGTAGTTGGCGGGCTTGCCGCCCTGGCTGCGGACCGCGTCGGTCAGGGTCAGCGAGCCGCCGCCGGCGCCGATCACGAGGCCGAGATTGCCGCTGAAGCCGTGGTCCTTGCCCTGAATCACGCCGCGGTGGTCGGCGGCGTCGATCGCGGCGACGTTCTTCTCGAAGTCGGAGGGCTCATAGGTCTCGCGGGTGTCGTCCTCGGCGATCTCCAGCTGCTTGCGCAGCAGGCCCTTCTGGCGGCCGACCGCCTCGTTCTCCATCTCCATGTGGGCGTCGAGGGCGACGAAGCTGCCGTCGGTCAGCTCGGCCAGCGGGTTGATCTCGGCCAGGGTCATGTCGTTGTCGCGGAAGAGGCGGGCGAGCTTGGCGAGGACCGGGGTGGCGCGGTTGAGCTGCGAGCCGGTGACGCCGGTGGCGGCGACGACCTGCTTGGCCTCGAAGTCGGCGATCGGCAGCAGGTTGGAGACGTGGCCGCGGCCGACGTGGTCGGGGTGGGTCTCGGCGACCTCCTCGATGTCGATGCCGCCCATGTCGCTGAACAGCATCAGCGGCCGCTTCGCGGTGCCGTCCCAGACGACGCCGGCGTAGTACTCCTGCTTGATCTCGGCTTTCGGATCGACGAGGACACCGCGCGGCATGTGCCCGTTGATCTCCAGCTCGAGGATCGCCGCGGCGTGTTCGGCGGCTTCATCGGGCGTATCGGCGAACTTGACGCCGCCGGCCTTCATCCGGCCGCCGGAGAGCACCTGCGACTTGATCACGACCGGGCCGCCGATCTCCTCGGCGACCTTGCGGGCCTCCTCGGCCGTCGTGCAGAAGCCGTACTTGGTGACGGGGATACCCGCCAGCTCGACGATCTTGCGTGCCTCGTACTCGAAGAACCTCATCAGCGGCGGGGAACCCTATCCAACCGCGGAGCGCGAGGAATTCGAGCTGGCTTGCTCTAGAATATAGAGCAGATTTGCTCTATGGAAGAGAGTCGAAATCCATTTCGCTTCAGCGAGCCGGTTCCGGCCGATGAGCTGCTCGATCGCGAGGAGGAGGCTCGGACCCTGCTCGAGCGCGCCCACGGCGGCAACAACAGTCGTCTGGCGGCCCCGCGGCGGTTCGGCAAGACCTCGTTGCTGACGCGGGTGATCGAGGACGCCCGTCGCGATGGCTGGGCTGCCGTCTACGTCGATTTCTTCGGGGTGCTGACGCTCGACGACGTCGCCCGCCGCATCGAGCGCGCTTATTCGGAGCAACTGCGGGGGCGCTCTGCGACCTGGTTCGCCGGCGCCCGCCGCATGCTGCGCCCGACCCTGCGCGTGGGGGGCGGGCCGGTCCCAGCCGGTCTCGAGGTCTCGGTCGACCCCCAGGCCGAGCCGCCGCTGCTGGAGCGACTGGCCCTGCCGGCGCGGCTCTTCGAGCGACACGGGACCCGCTCCCTCATCGTCTTCGACGAGTTTCAGGACATCCTCGTCACCAAGGAGCGCGCCGACGCCGTGATCCGCTCCGAGATCCAACATCACGGAGACGCGGCAAGCTACGTCTTCGCCGGCTCGCACGTGGGCATGATGCGTGAGCTCTTCTCCGACCGCAGGCGCGCCTTTTACGGACAAGCCGGTCCGCTGGAGCTGCCGCCGCTGCCGGCCGACGAGGTTGCCGATTACCTGGTCCTGCGTTTCGAAGCGAGTGGGCGCGAGGTCGGGCCGGCGCTCGCACCGCTGCTCGACGCGGCACGGGGGCACCCGCAGCGCACGATGCTCCTCGCGCACCTGCTCTGGGAGCTCACTCCCGAGGGAGGCGAGGCGACGGAGGAGATCTGGCTCTCCGCCTACGACGAGGCGATGCACCACGTGCGGGACGAGCTGCGGGTGGCCTGGTCCGCGTTGCCGGCGTCCCAGCGCCGGGTGCTGACGGGGATCGCCGAGAACCGCGAAGGGGTGTACGCAGCCGGTCGCCGTCAGGGGGGGTCGCGGGGCGGGGCCGTTCGCACGGCACTCGAGGCCCTGCGCGACCGCGGCGATGTCGTCGAGGACGCCGACACCGTCAGCGGCTGGCGGCTTGTCGACCCGCTGCTGGCGGCCTGGGTCAACGAAGGGCGGCCGGGGGCCTGAGATACTTCACGGCGGTGACCCGGCGGGAAGGGAGACGATGAGCGCTAAGCGCCGGCTGGCGATGGCCCTGGCCGTGGCGGGCGCCGCGGTCGCGATCGCGGGCTGTGGGGAAACGGTGATCGACAGCGCCAAGCTGGAGGACCAGCTGAAAGCGAGCCTCTCCAACTCGCTCGGCGAAAAGGTCTCCGCCGCCGATTGCCCCTCCGGGGTCGAGGTTGAAAAAGGGGCTACCTTCAAATGCAGCATCAAGCTGCGAAAAGGCGAAGAACAGGTGGCCACGATCGAAATTCGCAACGAAAATGCGGACACAAGTGTGATCAATCTCCGCCCGGTCAATGAATAAAGTGCCGCGAATGAGCCAAACCATCGCGGCCGACGCGCCGACCACGCACGCACAGCTCCTCGACTGGGTTGGGGAGATCGCAGACCTGACCCAGCCCGACGCCGTCCACTGGTGCGACGGCTCCGCCGAGGAGTACGACAACCTCGCCCAGACCCTGATCGAGGCCGGCACCTTCGAGCGCCTCTCCGACGCCAAGCGCCCCAACTCCTACCTCGCCCTCTCCGACCCCGCCGACGTGGCCCGGGTCGAGGATCGCACCTTCATCTGCGCCGAGAAGGAGGAGGACGCCGGCCCGACCAACAACTGGCGCGACCCCGCCAGCATGCGCGAGACCCTGAACGGCCTCTTCCAGGGCTGCATGGTCGGCCGCACGATGTACGTCGTGCCCTTCTCGATGGGCCCGCTCGGCTCTGACATCTCCGAAATCGGCGTGCAGCTGACCGACTCCCCCTACGTCGCCGTCTCGATGCGGATCATGACCCGCATGGGCAAGGCCGCCCTCGACGTGCTCGGCACCGACGGCGAGTTCGTACCCTGCGTGCACTCGGTCGGGATGCCGCTGGTCGAAGGGGCCGAAGACGTCTCCTGGCCCTGCAACGAGGACAACAAGTACATCGTCCACTACCCCGAGACGCGCGAGATCTGGTCCTTCGGCTCGGGCTACGGCGGCAACGCCCTGCTCGGCAAGAAGTGCTTCGCGCTGCGGATCGCCTCGGCGATGGCCCGTGACGAGGGCTGGCTCGCCGAGCACATGCTGATCCTCAAGCTGACCTCGCCCGAGGGTGAGGTCAAGTACGTGACCGGGGCCTTCCCATCTGCCTGCGGCAAGACCAACCTGGCGATGTTGATCCCGACCCTGCCCGACTGGAAGGTCGAGACGATCGGCGATGACATCGCCTGGATGAAGTTCGGCGAGGACGGCCGCCTCTACGCGGTCAACCCCGAGGCCGGCTTCTTCGGCGTCGCGCCGGGGACCGGCGAGAGCACCAACCCGAACGCGATGCGGACGATCGAGAGCAACTCGATCTTCACCAATTGCGCCAAGACCGACGACGGCGACATCTGGTGGGAGGGCATGACCTCCGAGCCGCCGGAGCACCTGATCGACTGGCACGGCAACGACTGGACGCCGGAGTCCGAGGCTCCCTCGGCCCACCCGAACGCCCGCTTCACGACGCCGGCCGCGCAGTGCCCGACGATCGCCCCCGAGTGGGAGGACCCGGCCGGCGTGCCGATCGACGCCTTCCTCTTCGGCGGTCGCCGCGCGACCACCGTGCCGCTCGTGCACGAGGCCTTCGACTGGGAGCACGGCGTCTTCCTCGGCGCGACGATGTCCTCGGAGAAGACCGCTGCCGCCGCCGGCAACGTTGGCGAACTGCGCTTCGACCCGATGGCGATGCTGCCCTTCTGCGGCTACAACATGGCCGACTACTTCGGCCACTGGATCGAGGTGGGTAAGCGCGAGGGGGCGCAGCTGCCGCGGGTCTTCTACGTCAACTGGTTCCGCAAGGACGAGGGCGGCAAGTTCCTCTGGCCCGGCTTCGGCGAGAACAGCCGCGTGCTCGAGTGGGTCTTCCGTCGCTGCGAGGGCGAGGCCGAGGCGACCGAGAGCGCGATCGGCCTGCTGCCGACCGAGGGAGCGATCGACACCGAGGGCCTCGAGATCGACGCGGACGCCATGCGCGAGCTGCTCTCCGTCGACGAGGACCTGGTGCGCCAGCAACTGCCGCAGGTCAAGGAGCACTTTGCCCAGTTCGGCGACAGGCTGCCGGCGGAGCTGGCGGCGCAGTTGGAGGCGCTGGAAGCGCGACTCGCCTAGGTAGGTCGCGCTTCCGAGGGTGGTCGGGGGGAGCCTGGCCACCCTCCAGGCGAATTGATACCGCACGCGCCTGCCCCGCAAAGCGGGGCGCGTGCGATATCAATTCCCGGAGAGGGCCACCCCACGCCCATCCGCGGGGGTTCAATCAGGGCCAGCTCGGTGGCGCTATCGGGCTGTCCGTCGCGAGCCCGCCGAATTCGTTGGGCCGGTACACGGTCCGCTGAATCCCCTTGGCAAACGCCGCCGAAGCATCGCTCGAGCTCTCCAGCGGCCAGTGCGTGTTGCGGTCCTTGACGTCGAACCAGACGAGGCCGCGGATGCCGCGGTAGCGGGGGACTTCGCGCAGCATGTTCTTGATCCAGGCTGGCTTGGAGCCGCCGATCTCGTTCGAGGCGACCTCGCCGATCAGCATCGGCTTGTGCGGCGCGATCTTGCGCACCCGCTTGTAGGTTGAGTGGAAGACCTGGTTGAAGTTCTGCCAGCCAGCCGAGTCCGAGCGCTTGCCCCAGTTGAAGCCGTCGAGGCAGGTCCAGTCGACGTAGGCGTCGCCGGGGTAGACCTCCTTCAGCGGGATCAGCTTGCGGGTGAAGTCGACGTTGGGGCACCAGACCCAGGTCGCGTTGGTGGCGCCGACCGCGCTGAAGATGTCGTGGACGTGGCGCCAGGCGGGGACGAACTCGCCCTCCCTGTTGCCGTTGACCCCTTCCGACCAGGGGAACCAGAAGCCGTTCATCTCCCAGTCGAAGCGGAGGAAGAAGGGGTGCCCCCATTCCTTCGCCGCTTCGGCGAACTTGCGCAGATAGGGGTCGAGGCTGCCGTCGACGATCTTCGAGAGCTTCCAGGGTCGCTGCGGCCCGGTTTCCGGGGTCGAGGAGGAGCTCCAGCTGAAGAGCGGGACGGCGCCGTAGTTGCGGGCGTTTTCGATCGGGGTGAGGGGAAAGTTGATGAAGGTGCAGTTCGAGCCGTCGCATTCGGCGAAGGGGGCTGAGAAGGAGACCAGCGAGAGCGGCTTCCTGGCGAGAGCCTGGAAGGCGCCGAGTGCGTTCATGTCCCAGGGGGCCGCTTCGCCCGTCAGCTGGTCGCCGATCTGGGCACCCCAGTAGAGGGGTTGCGGCGGGGCTTTGGCCTGCGCGCCGGCACCGCCGCCCAGGCAGAGGACGGCCAGGGTGGCGCAAATCGGGGCGATCAGGCGTTTCATATCGGTACTAACCCCTCGCGCGGGGCATAGCTTCTGCCCGGGTCAACGGGGTGGCCTGATCGGGCTTGCGACCACCGCGGCTTGGCCGTTGGACTTGAAGCTGCGTTTGCGGATGCCCTTGGCGAACGCCCTCGCCGCCGCGGGTGAGGTCTCGAGCGGCCAGTCGACGCCGCGGTCGACCTGGTCGAACCAGATCAGGCCGCGGATGCGGCGGAAGTTCGTGCGCAGCTGTTTGAACATGTTGTGGATCCACTTCGCCTTCGCGTGGCCGCGCCCGGTCGAGGCCATCTCGGCGAGCACGATCGGCTTGCGCGGCGCGATCCGCTTGACCAACTTGCGGTAAGTGGGGGCAAAGATCTGCTGGAAGCTCTTCCAGCTGTGCGGGTTGGTCGGGTTGCTGCCCCAGTTGAAGCCGTCCATGCAGGTCCAGTCGACGTATTCGTCGCCCGGGTAGAGCGGCGCCAGGTCGGCGAAGTGCCGGTCGACCTCGGCGTAGGGGCACCAGACCCAGGTCGCGTTGGTGGCGCCGACCGCGCTGAAGATGTCGTGGACGTGGCGCCAGGCGGCGACGAACTCGCCGGGCTGGTTGCCGTTGATGCCGGCGCCCCAGGGGAACCAGTTGCCGTTCATCTCCCAGTCGTAGCGGAGGAAGAAGGAGTGCCCCCAGTTGCGGGCGGCTTCGGCGAATTCGCGGATGTAGGAGTCGTAGCTGCCGGCGATCACGTCGGAGAGCTGGAAGTCGGGCATGTCGGTGGCGCCGGAGGGGTCCGAGGAGCTCGCCTGCGAGGCCCAGTTGAAGAAGGGGATCGCGCCGTAGCCGTGGACGTTGTCCATCGCCTCGGTGGGGAACTCGAAGAACTTGCAGGGCGCCGAGTTGCAGTCGGCGAAGGGTGAGCCGAGGGCGAGGAGCGAGAGCCCCTTGCCGACGACGCCTTCGAACTGGTTGACCGCCGACATGTCCCAGGGCGCTTCCTCGCCGGTGAGCTGGTCGCCTATCCACGCTCCCCAATAGAGCGGGCGCTGCTTCTTCGCCGCCTGCCCCGTCGGCTTGCGCTGCTTGGCCGCCGTGGCGGTGGCGGGCGCGAGGGCGCCGAGGAGGGCTATCGCCAGGGCGGCGGCGAGGAGCGTGGGGACGATCTTTCGGTTTGGCATTGCCATCTGCATCGGCTTCGGGGTCGGCGGGGTTTAGCTACGGGTGCGTGCGGGGCAGGAACCCCGTGGGCGGTCGATCAGCTCGGTGGTGGGATCGGGCCATCAGTGGTGGAGACGGCACCTTCGACGTAGACGGGGCTCTGAATCCCCGCGGCAAACGCCCCAGCGGCGCTGGCCGAGGTCTCGATCGGCCAATCCATGCCGTCATCGTAGGTGTCGAACCAGAGCAGGCCGCCGATCTTCGGGTATTTGCTCGGGATCGCGCTCAGCGCTTCTTCGATCCAGGCGGCCTTCGAGCCGCCCTGCTCGGTCGAGCCGATCTCGCCGATCAGCAGCGGCTTGTCCGGCGCGAGGCGTTCGGCGACGCGGGCGTAGGTGGCGCTGTAGAGCTCGTCGAAGCTGCGCCAGCGATCGGGCTTGGCCGGGTTGAGGCCCCAGTTGTAACCGTCGAGGCCGGTCCAGTCGACGTAGGCGTCGCCGGGGTAGAGGGAGGCGAGGTCGGCGAAGATCCCTTCCGGGTCGACGTTGGGGCACCAGACCCAGGTGACCTGGTCGGCGCCGACCGCGGCGAAGATGTCGTGGACGTGGCGCCAGGCGGCGACGAACTCGCCGGGCCGGTTGCCGTTTGCCCCTTCACCCCAGGGGAACCAGCTGCCGTTCATCTCCCAGTCGAAGCGGAGGAAGAAGGGGTGCCCCCAGTCGCGCGCGTCTTCGGCGAATTCGCGGATGTAGGAGTCGTAGCTGCCGGCGATCACGTCGGCGAGCTGGAAGTCGGGCTCGCTGGTGCGTGAGGGGATCGACTGCGAGCTCCAGCTGAAGACCGGGATCGCGCCGTATTTGCGGATGCTTTCCATCGGCCCGGTGGGGAACTTGTAAAAGCTGCAGCCGTCGCCCGCCGTCGGGCAGTTGGCGAAGGGTGAGAAGAAGTTGACGAGGGAGACCTGCTTGCCGGCGATCTGCTCGAACTCCCGCACCGCTCCCATGTCCCAGGGCGCCTGCTCCCCGGTCAGCTGGTTGCCGATCGAGGCGCCCCAGTAGAGCGCGGCGGCGCGCGCAGGGCTCGCCGTTTCCGGCGCCGGTTCGGGGGTGGGGGCCGTGGGCTCGGGCTGCTCGGGCGCCGGCTGCGGCTCTGGCGCTTTCGGCTCCGGGGGCTGGGCGGGCGGGTCCGGCTGCGGCTGCGCGGGCGCTTCGGGTTGCGGTTCGACCGCCGGTGGTTCGGGGCTGACCGGGTGGGCCGGTTCGACTGGCGCGGCGCCCCCGGCTGGTGCCTGCGCAATCGGGACCTCGATTACGGCCTCGCCCGGCGTCGCGGTCGCGATCGGCGAGGGCGCGGGGCGGGTCAGCGGACGGGCCCTGGCCAGGCGCAGGCGAGCGCGCGCGGCACGGCCGGCTCGCAGTCGCTCGAGCTTGCCGCGCTCCAGTAGCTGCCGCTGGCCGACGCCGGCGGCGTCGAGCCATGGGCGCTGCTCGCGCACCCCTCCTCCCGCCGCGAGCGCCACGCCCACCAGGGCCACCGCGCAGGCGACGACGAGGGTGCTGGCGATTGCTGCTGGGGACCGAAGTCGCAAGCCGTCCTCTCCTCCTCGGGAGAGGCCAGTCTAGGACAAACGTCCAGTCGGCTCAGGAGGGCGGCGCGATTGCCGTTGGCGGCAGCTCGGCGTAGGAGTTGCTCTGGTAGGCGGGGCTCTGCACTCCCGCGGCGAAGGCGCTGGTGGCGCTGGCCGAGGTCTCGATCGGCCAGTCCATGCCGTCGTCGTAGGTATCGAACCAGAGCATGGCCCGCACCTTGGGGAAGGCGGTGGGGATTTCAGCCAGGGCTTCGCCGATCCAGCTCGCCTTCGAGCCGCCGTTCTCGGTCGATCCCATCTCGCCGATCAGGAGCGGCTTGCTTGGCGCGATCGTGTCGGTGATCTCGTGGTAAGTGGTGTCGTAGAGCTTGGAGAAGCTGGTCCAGCCGCCCTTGCTCGGGCCCCAGTTGTAACCGTCGAGGCCGGTCCAGTCGACGTATTCGTCGCCGGGATAGGTGGAGGCGAGGCTCTGCAGCTTGTGGCCGGGGTCGACGTTGGGGCACCAGACCCAGCTGACGTTGGTGGCGCCGACCGCGGTGAAGATGTCGTGCACGTGGCGCCAGGCGGCGACGAACTCTCCCGGCTGGTTGCCGTTGACGCCCTCCGACCAGGGGAACCAGTTGCCGTTTTGCTCCCAGTTGAAACGGAGGAAGAAGGGGTGGCCCCAGTCGCGCGCGTCTGCGGCGAATTCACGGATGAAGTCGTCGTAGCTGCCGCCGATCACGTCACTGAGCTGGAAGTCGGGCTCGTCGAGGCTGGAGGGGATCGACTGCGAGCTCCAGCTGAAGACCGGGATCGAGCCGTGCTCGCGGATGTCTTCCATCGGCTCGGTGGGGAACTTGTAGTAGGAGCACTGCGAGCCGCCGCAGTTGGCGAAGGGGGCGAAGAAGTTGACCAGGGAGACGCCCTTGCCCGCCATCTGCTCGAAGCGCGAGACCGCGCCCATATCCCAGGGGGCCTGCTCGCCCGTGATCTGGTCGCCGATCGTCGCGCCCCAGTAGAGCGGCGCGCCGGTCGTGGAGGACTGTGTGGCGCCGCAGCCGCGCAGGCGCAGGCGATGCTGGATCAGCTTGCGCCGCTGCCAGCGGCTCATCGTGCGGGCGCGGCGGGCCGGGATGTGACGGCTGCAGCGTCCCGGCTTGGCCAGCTTGCGGGCGGCGCTGAGCCCGGTGCGGACCTTGCCTGCGGCGCTTGCCTGCTCGGTGGCGAGGGAGAGGGAGGCACCGGCCAGCAGGGCGACGAGGACGAGGAGGGCGGCGGTGAGGTGTCGGGTG
The DNA here is from genome assembly GCA_035548675.1 of Solirubrobacterales bacterium. Lineage (GTDB taxonomy): Bacteria > Actinomycetota > Thermoleophilia > Solirubrobacterales > 70-9 > VRUE01. Next base: position 13,014 of record DASZSJ010000059.1, on the reverse strand, counting down.
TCGATGGCCACGCCCAGCCATCGGCGCCACCCGGCCCAGATTCAGCTATGCAAGATCAATTGGACGTTTGTTCGGTTGACCTTGACAGGACGCTGAATCTCAGCCAGTGGCTGCGATCTTGCCGAAGGGCAGCGAGCCGAACTGGTTGCTCGTGTAGGCGGCGTTCTGGATGCCGGCGGCAAAGGCGCTGGTGGCGCTGGCCGAGGTCTCGATCGGCCAGTCCATGCCGTCGTCGAACTGCTCGAACCAGAGCAGGCCGCGGATCTTCGGGTAGCTGCTCGGGATCTTCGCCAGCGCGTCCTGGATCCAAGCCGCCTTCGAGCCGCCGTACTCGGTCGAGCCGATCTCGCTGATCATCAGTGGCTTCGAGGGCGCGATCGAGCCGGTGATCCTTTCGTACGTCGACCTGTAGAGCTGGTCGAAGCTGCGCCAGCGGTCGGGCTTGGCCGGGTTCGTGCCCCAGTTGTAGCCGTCGAGGCCGGTCCAGTCGACGTAGGCGTCGCCGGGGTACTGGCTGGAGAGGTTGAGGAATTCGCCGTTCGGATCGATGTTGGGGCACCAGACCCAGCTCACGTTGGTGGCCCCGACCGCGTCGAAGATGTCGTGGACGTGGCGCCAGGCGGCGACGAACTCGCCGGGCCGGTTGCCGTTGACGCCCTCCGACCAGGGGAACCAGCGCCCGTTCATCTCCCAGTTGAAGCGGAGGAAGAAGGGGTGGCCCCAGTTTTTCGCCGCGGTGGCGAATTCGCGGAGGTAGGAGTCGTAGCTGCCGGCGATCACGTCGGAGAGCTGGAAGTTCGGCTCGTTGGTGCTCGAGGGGATCGATTGCGAGGCCCAGCTGTAGAAGGGGATCGCGCCGCGCGAGCGGATCGCGTTCATCTCGTTGACCGGGAACCTGTAGAAGCTGCAGGGGCCGCCGGAGGTCGGGCAGTTGGCAAAGGGAGCGGAGAAGTTGAGGATCGAGAGCTTCTTGCCGGCCATTTCCTCGAACTTGTCGAGCGCCTTCATTTCCCAGGGCGGCTGGTCACCGGTCAGCTGCTTGCCGATCCAGGCGCCCCAGTAGATCGAGGCCGGGGCGGGGCTGGGCGCCGGTGCCGGTTCAGGTGTGGGCGCGGGAGCTGGGGCCGGTTCTTCGGGCGCGGGGACGGGATCTGGTTCGGACGGGCTGGGCTCCGGGCTGGGGCTGGGCGCCGGAGCCGATTCGGGTGTCGGGGCGGGCGCCGGGGCGGGGCTGGGCGCGGGAGCTGGCGCGGGCTGGTCGCCGCGCTGGTTGCGTTCCTTCTGCTTGCGAACCCGGCGCAGGCGCTGGGCACGCGAAGCCGAGGCGCGGGAGCAGAGGCGAACGGCCTTGCGCGAGTGGCGGACCGCCTTGCCGGACTGGCGGGCGACCTTGCAGGCCGGCGCGGTGGCTCGGAATGCCTCCGCCGCGGGGGTGGCGACGGTGGCGAGGGCCAGCGCTAGCAGCAGGGTGACGAGGCCGGTGAGGGCGAGGCGGAGGCGGTTGGGGGTGAGCGGAGCATCCACGCACGGGGGTGATCGACCCCCGTGCCGGGTCCTTCAGTCCTGCAGGCGGCGGGCTGGACGTTTGTTGTGGTCGCTCGCCCCCGGGTCAGGTGAGCGAGCGGTAGAGAGCCAGCAGCTCGGCTGCGCACTCGTCCCAGGAGGTGAGCTCGGGGCGCCTTGCCTGCGGTGGCTTGGCCAGCTCCTCGATCGCGGCAGCGGCGATGCCCTCGGCGCTTTCGTCGAGCGGGATGCCGCGCGCGAAGCCGTCAGCGGCGATCTCGGCGAGGCCGCTGGCGTCGGCGACCAACAACCGCCGCCCCGCCGCGGCCGCCTCCAGCGCGACCAGCGGGTGGGTCTCGAAATCGCTCATCAGGACGACCAGCGAGACGCGCTGCAGCAGCTCTGCCATCGCGTTCGGTCGCTCGGGCGGGGTGCTGGTGAACTCGACCCGGTCGGCGATGCCGAGCTCCTCCGCGAGCTCCCGCAGCTCTCCCTCGTAGGGGCCCGTGCCGACAACCAGCAGGCGCGCCTGTGGTTCACGATTCAACACATGGGGAAAGGCGCCGATGACCCGGTGATGACCCTTGTAGCGCTCGAGCCTGCCGATGGTGGCGATGGTCGGTGGGCCGTCCGGCTGGCCGTTGGAACCGTTGGCGGCGCTGAAGGCGAGGTCGGTCCCGTTGGGGATGAGGGCGAACTTCTCCGGCGGCAGGCCGAGCTCGCCGCCGTACTGCGCGATCTCGAAGCGGGCGACCGCGACCAGGCGCGCGGCCCGCTTCAACAGCGGCCGCAGCAGCGCCCGCTGCAGGCCGCGGACGCGGTTGCGCGCTTCCGAGGAGTGGCCGCCACCGTGGAAGGTGACGACGTAGGGGAGGCCCAGCGTCAGCGCCCGCAGCATCGCCAGCGGTGCGACGAACGTGTGGTAGGACTGGACGTGGACGATGTCCCAGCTCTGGCGCGAGATCTCGCGCCAGAGTCGCGGCGCCAGGCACCAGTCGCGATTGGCGGGCCAGGCGCGCACGGTGCGGATTCGCACGCCCTCGTGCTCGGACTCCTGCAGCGGCGGCCCACCGGGCTCGGTGCAGAGGACCTCGACCGTGGCACCCGCGGCGGCGAGGCGGCGGCTGACTTCCATTACGTGACGCTCGACCCCGCCCTGGTGCAGGGGGCTGAGCGGGGTCACCATCAGGATCCGGAGGCTGCCGTCGCCCTGCTCCTCGGTGGCCAGGCGGCGCTTCTCCAGCCGGCGCCGCTCGCGACTGCCGGAGAGGTAGCCGGCGGTGGTGAGGAGGAGTCCGGAGACGATCGCCGCGGCGCGCGCGAGGCCGCTGAGATCGCCGCGCAGGGCCTCGCCGAGGCCGCGCAGGACGCCGCTCGGCAGGGTGCGGCTGGTGTAGGTGCGCTCGGCTTCGAGCCCGGCGTCGCTGCCGACGAGCCCGGCGAGCACCGCCTTCGAGCGACCCTCGCCGCGGCAGCGCGAGCGGAAGTACTCACGGCTGCCGCGAGCGGCGGGGACGAAGTGATCGACCGCGGCGGCGGGGTCGTAGAGGATCTTCGCCCGCGGCCAGCGCTGGCCGACGCGGATGCAGAGGTCGGTCTCCTCGCAGCCGGCGGGGATCGTGCCGATGCGGCCGAGCTCGTGGCGGAAGCCGCCGAGCTCGAGCAGGACGTCGCGGCGCAGCGACATGTTGGCGCCAACCAGGTTGCGCACCGCCTCGCGCTGTCGCGGCATCCCCGAATGGGTGCAGCCGACGACCCAGTCGAACTCGGGCGGGAACCAGGCCGGCTTGCCCGCTTCCCAGGCCGGGTGGACGGAGCCGCCGGCGCCGAGCACGTCGGGGTCGCGGTAGGCCTCGCCGAGGCGCGCGAGCCAGTCCGGCGCCGCCACCGCGTCGTCGTCGAGGAAGGCGACCACCTCGCCGCTGCAGGCGGCGACGCCGCTGTTGCGGGCGCCGGAGAGGCCCTGTTCCTCGTGGTTCTCGACCAGGTGGACGTCGGGCCAGCGCCGTCCCGCCTCGGCCAGCAGCTCGGGCGAGTGGTCGACGCACAGCACGATCTCGTGCGCGGGGGCGGACTGCGCCCGGACCGACTCGATCGCCTGCGACAGTACGGTGAGCCGATCGAGCGTGTAGGCGCAGATCAGCACCGAAATCGAAGGCGGTCTGGAGTCGACGCGATGGGCAGAGGGGTCGGGCACGGGGCGATTCTGGCACGCGGGCATGGACGCTACGATCGGCGGGGTCGATGCGGATCCTGATGCTGGCGCAGTCCTACGCCCCGATCGTCGGCGGCGTCGAGCGCGTCGTCGAGGATCTCAGCCTCGAGCTCGCTGCGCGCGGGCACGAGGTCTCGGTGGCAACCCTGCGCCAGCCCGGCCGGCCGGCGCCGGAGCGGGAGGGCGTCACGGTGCACACGCTCGGCAGCGCCGTCTACCGCATGCCGGGCAACCGCCTCGACAACGAGCGGCGCCACGCGCCGCCGGCGCCGGACCCCGAGACGACCCTGGAGCTGCGCCAGATTGTGCGCCGCGAGCGGCCCGACGTCGTCCACGCCCACAACTGGCTGCTGCACTCCTACCTGCCGCTCGACCGCCGCCGCGGCCCGGCGCTGGCGCTTTCGATGCACGACTACGGCCTCGTCTGTGCGACCAAGCGCTTCCTCTACAAAGGCGCTCCCTGCAGCGGTCCCGGTCCGCTCAAGTGCGTGCGCTGCGCCGGCGATTACTACAGCCCCCTGCGCGGGGCGGGGGTCGCTGCCCTGACCCGTCTCTCCGAGCGCCACGTGCGGCGCCACGTCGACGTTTTCCTGCCGGTCAGCGAGGCGGTGCGGGCGCGCTGCGGCCTCGTCGACTCCGATCGTTGCCGGGTGGTGCCGAACCTGATTCGCGAGCTGCCGCAGCCGCTCGCGGCCGGCGACCCGCACCTGGCGAGCCTGCCGAGCGAGCCGTTCATCCTCTACTTCGGCGACGTCACGATCGACAAGGGCGGGGCGGTGCTCGCCGAGGCCTACCGCGCCTTGCCCGAGCCGCCGCCACTTGTCCTCGTCGGCCGCTGCTTCCTCGAGGAGGTGGCGAGCCTGCCGGGGGTCGTCGCCCTCGGGCCGATGCCGCACCGCTACGCAATCGAGGCGCTGCGACGCTCGCTCTTCACCGTCGCTCCGTCGATCCTGCCCGAGACCTTCGGCCTGGCGGCGCTGGAGACGGCGGCGGCCGGCAAGCCGATCGTCGCCTCGGACATCGGCGGGCTGAGCGACGTCGTCCTCGACGGCGAGACCGGGTTGCTCGCCCCGGGCGGCGACGCGGTGGCCCTGCGCGCGGCGATGGAGCGGCTGCTCGGCGACGCCGGGCTGCGCGAGCGCCTCGGCGCGGCGGCGCGGCGGCGCGCGGCGGAGTTCTCACCGGCGGCGGTTGTGCCGCAGTTCGAGCGGGCCTACGAGGCGGCGATCGCGACCCGCCGGGCGCGCGCGGGCGCGGCGAGCTAGCCGTGTCCGCCTCGCCCGAGTCGGCGCCGGCCGCCGGCGGCTGGCTGCGCCGGCACCTCAGCGACCCGCTCTACCGCACCGGCTATTACCTGATCGTCGGCACCGGCGTGACCAGCCTGCTCGGGGTCGCCTTCTGGGCGCTCGCCGCCCACTCCTACAGCGCCCGCGTCGTCGGCCTCAATGCGGCGGCGATCTCGGCGATGACGCTGGTTGCGGAAGCGTGCACGCTGGGGCTGGCGGCGGTGCTGGTGCGCTACCTGCCGGTCGCCGGCGCCTCGACCCACCGCCTGGTCAGCCGCAGCTACGCGCTCACCATCACCCTGGCGCTCGCCTTTGGCCTGCTGGCGGCGCTGAGCGCCAGCGTCTGGTCGCCGGAGTTGGAGTTCCTCTCCAGCGGCGGCTGGTTGGTCGGCTTCGTCCTCGCCACCGGCGCGACGACGGTCTTCACCCTGCAGGACAGCGTCCTCACCGGGCTGCGCGCGGCAAAGTGGATCCCGCTGGAGAACTCGCTCTACGCACTGGCCAAGCTGCTGCTGCTGATCGTCCTCGCCAGCTCGCTGACGGGGTCGGGCCCGTTCGTCGCCTGGACCGCCCCGCTGGCCCTCGCCGTCGTCATCGTCAACGCGCTGGTCTTCCGGCGGCTGATCCCGGCGACCGCGGCGCGCGAGGGGTCGCTCGACCGCCGCCAACTGCTCTCGATGGCGACCGGCAACTACGCCGGCAAGCTCTTCACGCTCGCCGGCAACCTCTACATGCCGATCCTCGTCGCCAACCGGGTCAGCGCCGCCGACGCCGCCTACTTCTTCGTGCCCTGGATGGTCTCGCTGGCGATCGAGCTGATCGCGCTCAACGTGATGACCTCGCTCACGGTCGAGGCGGCGAGTGAGATGGACCGCCTGCGCGAGCTCGCCCGGCGGGCGCTGGGACAGACGCTGCGGCTGGTGGTCCCGGTCGCCGCCCTCGCCGCTCTCCTCGCGCCCTGGGCGCTGCTGGTCTTCGGCGCCGACTACGCCGACGAAGGCGCGACGCTGCTGCGCCTGCTGATGCTCGGCATGGTCCCCAACGCGATCGTCACCCTGGGGATCGGCGTCGCCCGCATCGAGCACCTCGGCCGCGCCGTCGTCTCGATCCAGGGCACCCACTGCGTCCTCGTCCTCGGCCTCAGCGCCCTGCTGCTGCCCAGTCTCGGCATCGACGCCGTCGGCTACGTCTGGACCGCCTCCCAGACCGCGATCGCCCTCGTCCTCCTGGCGACCCTGCTGCGCCCGGTCCTCTTCGCCCAGCGGGGAGGGAGCTCGGCTCAGCGCGAGGCGGCGAGGCGGCGGTAGGCGACGGCGCCGCGGGCGGTGGGGCCGGGGCCGAGGAGGCCGAGGAGGAGGGTGATCCAGGCGGCGGGGGTAAGGGGTTTGCGGCGCAGGGCCCGCAGCGAATAGCGGGCGCCGCGGCGGCGCTGGCCGAGGATGAAGGCCTGGGTGGCCGCGATGCGCAGGACGGTGACGTACTGATGGGGACCCCAGCGCCGCAGGGCGTCGCCGTGGCGGGACAGGACGGTCTCGGCCATCCAGAGCATGTCGGGCGCCTCGCGGCGCAGGCGCGGAATCACCTCGGCGGACTCGACCGCGCGTAGCCAGCTGTCGGGGGCGTCGGCGTGAACCGCGGTCAGGACGTCCTCGACGCAGACGCTGGTCTCGCGCTCGGCCAGGTTGAGCTCGAAGAGCGTCTCCATCGCGCCGCGGCGGCCGTCGACGTAGGGCGTCTCGGCGAAGACGGCGCGCTCGATGCAGCGGGCGGCGTCGTTGCCGCCCTCGGTCTCGGCCCAGCGAATGCGGCCCTCGTAGCCGTAGGGGCCGTCGGGGACGAAGCGGGGGGTGACGTGGCCGTCGTCGTGGAGCTGGCGGCTGCGCAGCACCCGCACCCCCGGCGGCAGGCCCTCGATCAGCTCGCGCAGGCGGGCCAGCGCGCCCGGCAGCAGCTCGTCGTCGCTGTCGACGACGACGACCCACTCGCCGCGCGCCGCGGCCGAGCCGGTGTGGCGGGCGGGGTTGATGCCCCGGTTGTCCGGATGGGCGACGACGCGCAGGCGGCCGTCGTCGTAGCGCTCGCGCAGCACCGCCCGCGTGTCGTCACTGGAGCCGTCGTCGACGACGACGAGCTCGAAGTCGGAGAAGTCCTGGGCAAGGCAGGCGTCGATGCAGCGGCATACGATCCGCGCACGGTTGTAGGTGGTGATGACGACGCTGAAGAAAGGTTGTGGCATCTCTGGCTTCGCCTAGCCCCGCCGGGGGGCGTTCGCGGTTGCGCATTCTCGCCTACCACGCGATCGCCGACCTGCGCGACGACCCGGTCCTGGCCGAGTACGGCGTCGCGCCCGGGCTCTTCGCCGCCCAGCTCGACGACCTCGCGGCGCATGGCTGGCATTTCGTCGACCTCGATGCGGTGCTCGCCTGGCTGGCGGGGGAGGGGCGGCTGCCGCGGCGCGCCGTCCTGGTCAGCTTCGACGACGCTTACACCGACCTGCTCGAGGTGGCGGCGCCGCTGCTGGGCGAGCGCGGCGTCCCGGCGGTCGTCTTCGCCGTCGCCGGCCACCTCGGCGGCGCCAACGACTGGGACCACCACAAGGGGGCGGCGAACCTGCGCCTGCTCGCCGCCGCGGACCTGGCGACGGTCGGCGCCGCCGGCATCGAGGTCGGCTCGCACACGGTCAACCACCGGCCGTTGCCGGAGGTGCCGGCGGCGGAGCTGGCGGCGGAGCTGGAGGATTCGGCGGCGCGGATCGAGGCGGCCGGGGTGCCGCGCCCGCGCGCCTTCTCCTACCCCTACGGCCGCTGGAGCCCGGCCGTGCGCGAGGCCGTGCGCGAGGCCGGCTACGCCGTCGCCTTCACCACAGCCTGGGGCGACCCGCGCCCCGGCGGCGACCTCCTCACCGTCCCCCGGGTCGAGGTCCACGCCAGCGACACCCCCCGCAAGCTGCGCCGCAAGCTGGCCCTGGCCGGCTGGCGTCCGGGTGTGCTCCGCGACGCCCTCCTCACCCTCGCCGGCGTCCGCCTCGACCCCTCCAACTCCCGCTGACTTCGCCTTTCCTACTCCAATAGCCCCAACAAAGGCGAAGTCAGCGGGCGGGGTGGCGAGGGGTGCGGGGGTTGGTGGCGAAGGTGTTGGGATGGACGCTGGGTCGCGGAGGGCGGGGATTGACGGTCGCGCGACGCTTTCGCCGCAAGCGTCCGACCAGGGGCTTGAGTCCATTGGCGCCGGCGCCGATGGAGGCGCTGATGAGTGCTGAGACCGCTTCGCCGCCGGCCGGCCCAACGGCTCCCGTCACCGTGCGCCTGCAGGCGACCACCGGCTTCAGCCGCGTGCTCTCGCCGCGCGAGCTCTGGCGCTACCGCGACCTCGCCTACCAAATCGCCGCCCGCGACATCAAGGTTCGCTATCGCCAGACCGCGCTCGGCGCCGCCTGGGCGGTGCTGCAGCCGATCGGCTTCATGGTCGTCTTCTCGCTCTTCTTCGGCGGCGTCGCCGGCGTCGCCTCGGACGGCCTGCCCTACGCCCTCTTCAGCCTCTCCGCCCTCGTTCCCTGGACCTTCTTCGCCAATGCCCTGCTGCTCGGCTCCGAAAGCCTGGTCAGCAACTCGGCCCTGGTCTCGAAGATCTACTTTCCGCGCATCTTCATGCCGGCCGGGGCGATCGCCGCCGGCCTCGTCGACCTCGGCATCTCGCTCGTCATCCTCTTCGCGATCGTCCTCATCTACGGCATCGTGCCGCCGCTCGCCGTCTTCGCGCTGCCGGTCCTGGTCGCGATCATGCTCGCCGCCGTGCTTGGGGCGACGGCGGCGCTCTCGGCGATCAACGTGCGCTACCGCGACGTCAAGTACGTGATCCCTTTCGCAATCCAGATGTGGCTTTTCGCCACCCCCGTCGTCTACCCGAGCAGCCTGATCGGCGAGCCCTGGCGCACGCTGACTGCGATCAACCCGATGGTCGGGGTGGTCGAAGGCTTCCGCTGGGCGGTGCTGGGCAACGAAGCGCCGCTGGACCTGATCGGCATCTCGGCCGTCTCCGCCGCCGTCATCTTCGTCCTTGGCCTTGCCTACTTCGACCGCGTCGAGCGCAGTTTCGCCGACTACATCTAGCCATGGGCAACGTTGCGATCGAGGCCAAGGAACTGGGCAAGAGCTACCGGCTCGGTCTTGGTGCGCGCGGCTACGACACCCTGCGCGAGGGCATGGTCAACGCCGTGCGCCGCTCGCTCGGTCGCTTCGGCCGCCGCCGCGAGCAGCGGCCAGAGGACGAGGAGTTGCAGCTGCTCTGGGCGCTGCGCGACGTCTCGCTGACGATCCGCAGCGGCGAGGTCGTCGGCCTGATCGGACACAACGGTGCCGGCAAGAGCACGCTGCTGAAGATCCTCTCGCGCATCGTCGAGCCGAGTACGGGCTACGTCGACGTCACCGGACGGGCCGGCTCGCTGCTCGAGGTCGGCACCGGATTCCACCCCGAGCTGACCGGGCGCGAGAACATCTTCCTCAACGGCGCCGTGCTCGGCATGCGCCGCGCCGAGATCCGCGCCCGCTTCGACGAAATCGTCGCCTTCGCCGACATCGAGCGCTTCCTCGACACTCCGGTCAAGCGCTACTCGAGCGGCATGTCGGTGCGGCTCGCCTTTGCCGTTGCCGCCCACCTCGAGCCGGAGATCCTGCTCGTTGACGAGGTGCTCGCCGTCGGCGACGCCGCCTTCCAGCGCAAGTCGCTGGCGAAGATGAGCGAGGTGGCGCAGGAGGGGCGCACGGTTGTCTTCGTCTCCCACAACCTGGCAGTGATCCAGGCGCTCTGTCAGCGCGGCGTGCTGCTCGAGCAGGGCAAGGTGATCGCCGACGCCCCGATCGCCGAGGCGATCGACGGCTACCTGCGCACGCTGGAGCGCTCCGCCGCCGACGACCTGACCGAGCGCAGTGACTACGACAGCCGCTCCTGGGGTGAGATCCTCGTCCGCCGCGTTGCCGTGCAGGACGCCCGCTCCGGCCAGCTCGACGTCGCCGTCGGCGGCCGGCCGGCGAAGGTGGTCTTGGAGCTGACCGGGGTGCTGCCGATGACCGAGTGCCAGATCACGATCGTCAACAGCCTCGGCCAGCCGGTGGCAACGCTCGACAGCGAGGTTTCGGCGCCGAGCGATGTTCGCGACCCAGAGCTGGGGCCGCGAATCGAGTGCGAGATCGAGGATCTGCCGCTGATCCCCGGCCGCTACCGGATCGACTTCGTGGTCAAAGGCCGGCGCCAGATCCAGCACGGCCTGCAGGCAGCGGCGTTCTTCGACGTCGAGCCCGGGGTGCTGGGCGAACGGCCGATGCCGGTGGCCGGCGCCGACGGCGACGTCGTCCTGCCGCACCGCTGGCACCTGCCGGCCTGACGGGCACGCTCCCGGGTGGGCGGTCCCAGGGGCGGCGCTCAGCGACCGCCGCGGCAGAGCTTGACCGCGAAGCGGCGCAGCGAGTCGCCGGCGCGGACCTCGATCCGCGGCACTTGCAGCAGGTCGTCGTCGAGCCGAGCGGGGAGCGGGTGGGTCGTGCAGGCGGCCTCGTAACCGGCCGCGGCGACGGCGGCGACGGCGCGCTCGTCGCGCCGCCCGTAGGGGTAGGCGAAGGTCGTCACCGGGATACCCAGCTCGCCTTCGAGCTGCTGGCGCGAGCCGGCGATCTCCTCGCTCACCTCGGCGTCGGCCAGCTCGGGCAGTGGCCGGTGGGTGCGGGTGTGGGCGCCGAACGAGATTCCCGCCTCGCCCAGCTCGGCGATCTCCTCCCGATCTAGCAGCGGGCGGCCGACGACCGCGCCCTCCTCATCCCAGTCGTTGACCCCGCCGAGGCGGTTACTGACGAGAAAGATCGTCGCTCCGAAGCGGTGGCGGCGCAAGACCGGCGCGGCGACCTCGAGGTTGTCGCGGTAGCCGTCGTCGATCGTGATTGCGACCGCACGCCGCGGCGGCAGCTCGCCGCTGCGCATCAGCGCAACCAGCCGCTCGAAGCTGAGCACGCGGCAGCGCAGCAGCCTCAGCAGCCGCATCTGACGGGCAAAGGAGCGGCGCGGCATCACGTAGCGGTCGCCGGGGTCGCCGCGGTCGAAGGAGTGGTACATCAGCACCGGCACGCGGCGGGTGGCACGCACCCAGTAGTCGCGCCCGACGCTGCGCCGCACGCCGAGCCAGAAGGCGTAGCGGGAGACGAAGTAGAACCAGAGCATGCGCTTGGGAGCGCTCGGCAGCAGCCGTCCGAGGCTGGCGAGGAGGGTGGGGGGAAGGCGCAGGGCGAGCAGCGCCCGGCGCAGGGTGACGTCGCGGGGGGTCGGTTCGCTGAACCAGCCGAGCAGCTTCGGGCGCGCATCGGGGTAGCGGCGCGCCAGCTCGATGTGGCCGGCGCCCTGGCGCAGCGAGTCGCCGAGCAACCGCGCGCGCAGCTTCTGGTCGTCGTGGATGGCGTGGCCGCCGGCGACGAACGTGGGCGCGCAGCTCGCCCGGTAGAGGCGGAAGGCGAGGTCGGCGTCCTCCTCGACCCCAATGTCGATCGAGAAGCCGCCGACCTCCGCCAGTGCGTCGCGGCGCACCGAGAGGTTGCCGCCGTAGCAGTCAGTCCAGCTCGGCACCTTCTCGGCGAGCCGTTCGTAGTGGCCGTTCCAGGCAGCGGCGAAGGCGTGCGCGTACCAGTCGCGGGCCTCGGGTGCGGCCTGGGTGAGGGCGCCGATCCCGATCAGCCGGGCCTCACCACGGTGGGCCTCGAGGTGGGCGGCGAGGCAGCCGGGGTCGGGAATGCAGTCGTCGTCGAGGAAGAGGCAGAGCGGCGCCGTTGCGGCCTCGATCGCGGCGTTTTGCGCCGCCGCCTGACCGCCCTTGTCGAGGCCCAGCAGGCGCAGCTGCAGGCGCGCGGCGTAGCGTTCGGCGATGGCCGCAGTGTCGTCCTCGGAGCCGTCGTCGGCGACGATCACCTCGAAGCGCTCGCGCTCCAGTGATTGGCCACAGAGTGCCTCGAGGCAGCGGCCGAGCAGTTTGCCGCGGTTGTGGGTGGCGACGATGACGCTGAGTTCGCTCATCCGCTCGTTCCCCCCACCGTCAGCGCCGCCCAGTTCCCGCGGTCGAGTAGTCCGCGGACCTCGCACCAGAAGGCGTAGCGCCAGCTGATCCCGTACCAGAGGTCCTGCCTCTCTCGTCCCGGAACCAGGGCCCCGAGCGCAGCGGGTGCGCCGGCGGGGACCCGCAGCGCCAGCAGGGCACGACGCAGCGCCAGCTCGCCGCGGCCCGCGTCTCGGTACCAACCGAGCAGCTTCGGCTTCATCGCCGGGTGGCGCTCGGCCAACCGCAGGTAGGCGGGGGCGTGCTTGCGCGCGTCGCTGAGCAGGCGGGCGCGCGGCTTCTCGTCGTCGTGGACGGCAGCCGCGGCCGGTAGGTAACGCAGCTCGCAACCGCGCTGCTGGAGGCGGTAGCCGAGCTCGATGTCCTCGCCGACGGGGACGTCGACGGCGAAGCCGCCGAGCGCGAGCAGGTCGGCGCGCGGCACCGAGAGGTTGCCGCTGTAGCAGTCGCTCCAGCTCGCCGGCTTGGTCTCCATGCGCGCGTAATGGTCTTCCCAGCCGCGGGCGAAGGCGCGCGCGTACCAGTCGGCCCGGGTCGGCGGGCGCTGGCTGAGTCGTCCGATCCCGACCAGGCAATCCGTTGCGCGGTGCGCCTCCAGATGGGCGGCGACAAAGCTCGGAGCGGCGACGCAGTCGTCATCGAGGAAGGCGCAGGCGCGGCCGCTCGCCGCCTCTACTCCGGCGTTGCGTGCCCGTGAGGGCCCCGCCGACTCAAGCCGCAGCGAGCGCAGCGGGAAGGGGGTCGCGATCGTGGCCAGCAGCTCGCCGGTGCCGTCGCGCGAGCCGTCGTCGACGACGACGACCTCGAACGCGCCGCTGGCGCCCTCCTGGATGGACAGTGCGCGTAGGCAGCGCTCGAGCAGGCCCTGCCGGTCGCGGCTCGGCACGATCACGCTGAGCTCCACCGCGGGCACGCTATCC
>DASZSJ010000058.1:0-11165 GCA_035548675.1 Solirubrobacterales bacterium | reverse complement strand
GCTTCAAGCGGTAGCGACATTCGATGCGGAAAAGCATGACGCAAGGGCATCCGCTGCTTGAAAGCTTGACGGAACGGCGGCGGCCCCGAAGCTGAAGCCTCACGCAAAGGCGACGCCTCGGGCGGCCGCGCTCGGAGCTTGGGGGGGTTCGTGGCGAGATGGCGGGTGCGCCCCGGCGGGAATGTCGCGAAGCGGCGGAAATGCAATCCGGTGAATGCGCGGGCGAAAGCCCGCGCTCCTACATAGTCGCCAAGCGCCCGCGGAGCGGGCGCGTGCGACATCAATTTCCGCCGGGGCGCACCCGCCATCCCGCCCACCTACGTCCCAAGGACAGTCGGTTGGCGCCGCCGCTTCACCCTGGGCTCCTCGACCAGCGCCGGGCGCAGGATGCGCTTGACGAGCAGGTACATGGGCCAGCCGATGAAGAAGGCGTAAACGCTCTTCAGCAACAGGTCGCGGACGATCAGCGGGCTGACCGGGGCGTCGATGCCGAGCGTGAGCTGGACCACGGCGTAGCCCAGCTCGGCGGCCAGGGTCAGGCCCATGCAGAGCAGCGCCGGCACCAGCGAGCTGTGGATCTCGAAGCGCTCGCGGAAGAGGCCGGCGAGGTAGCCGACTGTGAGCAGGACCAGCGAGGAGATGCCGAGCGCCTCGACCAACAGGCAGTCGAGGAAGAGGCCGATCGAGAAGCCGGCGACGGCGCCGGTGAGGCTGCCGCCGAGCAGCGCCAGGCAGACGACCAGGGCCGGCAGCACGTCGGGGCTGACGTGGAAGAGCTCCACCCGCGAGAAGAAGGAGAGCTGCAGGAGCACGCCGAGCAGGCCGATCGCGGCGACGCGGGCGACGATCTTCGGGGTGAGGATCACCCTCTAGAGCCTCCCGTCAGCACCTGGACCAGGTCGAGGTTGCGCAGGTCGACAAAGGGGCGCAGGTCGACCTGTTCGTTGGCCTCCTGTTCGATCACGGAGGCTTTGGTGATTTCGCCGATCGGCAGGCCGGGCGGAAAGAGCGAGGCAAGGCCCTGGGCGCGCCAGCCGGCGGTGACGACGGTCTGGCCGCCGTGCACGCGCTTGGTCGAGTCGATGAAGTCGAGGATCAGGTGTTCGGGATCGCCGACTTCGGGCTTGACCACGCCCTGCACGCCGGCGGGCAGCACCTTGCCCGAGATCGCGCTGGCATGGTCGGTGAGCAGCATCACCTGTGAAGACCCCGCCTCGGTCGCGGCGATGCGGCCGACCACGCCGTCGCCCGAGATGACCGGGTCGTCGACCCGCACGCCGTCGCCGCTGCCGACGTCGATCGTGACGCCGGCGCGCCAGAGCGTCGGCGAGCGGGCGATCACGCGACCAGTCACCTCGTGGTAGGCCGAAGCGGCCAGCACCGGCCCGCGGTCGAGTTCGACCAGCTTGCGCAGCTGCGCGTTCTCCTGCATCGCCTCCTGGCCGGCGACCGCCTGCTCCCGCGCCTTGATCAGCTGCTGCTTGAGGCGGCTGTTTTCGCCCTTGGCGTCGAAGGTCTCGTCGAACCAGTCGACCAGGTCGCGGGCCGGCTTGAGGGCGCGGTCTGTCACCCCCTGGACCGGGCTGAAGACCGTGCTGACGCCGCGCTGAAGGCCGTTGGAGCCCTGCGCGTAGGTGATCGTCAGCAGCACGAAGGAGCCGACGATCAAGAGGGCCAGCACCGCCCTACGGCGGCGTACTTGCTTTCGGTACACGGCGAAGACCTAAGTTTGAGGCTTGCAATGAAGCGGGGCTAAGCAAAGTGCCTGGCCCCGGAATTCTGCTTGCTGGCGCGGTGGATGGTCTCGAACTCCTCGAGTGAGATGCCCGATCCCACCGCCACGCACGTCAGCGGCGACTCTGCCAGCTGGCAGGGCATCTGGCACTCGTCGCGCAGGCGCTGTTCCAGTCCTTGCAGCAGCGCGCCGCCGCCGGCGAGGGTAATGCCGCGGTCCATGATGTCACCCGCCAGCTCCGGCGGGGTGCGGTCGAGCGTGTCCTTGACCGCCTCGACGATGTGGCCGACCGGCTCCTCCAGCGCCTCGCGCACCTCCTCGGAGTTGAGCTCAACCGTCTTCGGCAGGCCGGAGACGAGGTCGCGGCCGCGGATCTCGGTCCGCACCTCCTCCGGCAGCACCGAGGCGGAGCCGGCCTCGAGCTTGACTTCCTCCGCGGTCTGGGTGCCGATCGCCAGCTTGTACTCGTGTTTGCAGTGGTTGACGATCGCCTCGTCGAGCTCGTCGCCGCCGACCCGGATCGACTGCGAGACGACGATGCCGCCGAGCGAGATCACCGCCACCTCGGTGGTGCCGCCGCCGACGTCGACGACCATCGAGCCGGTCGGCTCGGCCACCGGCAGGCCGGCGCCGATCGCCGCCGCCATCGGCTCCTCGATCAGGTAAGCCTGGCGGGCGCCGGCCGAGAGGCAGGCCTCCTCGACCGCGCGCTTCTCGACGCCGGTGACGCCGGAGGGCACGCAGACGACCACCCGCGGGTGGGCGAAGCGGTTGGAGTGGACCTGCTTGATGAAGTGGCGCAGCATCTGCTCGGTGACGTCGAAGTCGGCGATGACGCCGTCCTTGAGCGGCCTGATCGCGGTGATCGTGCCCGGCGTGCGGCCCAGCATCCGCTTTGCTTCGGCACCGACCGCGTGCACCTGGCCGGTCTGGGAGTCGATCGCCACCACCGAGGGCTCGGAGAGGACGATGCCCCGGCCGCGCACGTAGACGAGCGTGTTGGCGGTGCCCAGGTCGACGGCCATGTCGCGACCGCCGAGCCCTCTGAGATAGCTGAATATGCCCATGTGCCGAGTAGGAGAACTGCGGGAGAAGATGATTCCAGACACGCGTGAGCGCGTGTCCGTTTCGACTCAGAGCTGGGTGAAAAGTTCCGGCGCCAGCTCGAAGAGCAGGCCGACCGGCAGCCCGACGACATTGGAGACGCTGCCCTCGATCCGCTCGACCAGGGTCGAGCCCAGGGTCTGGATCGCGTAGCCGCCGGAGCGCCCCCGCCACTCGCCGAACTCGACGTAACGCTGCTTCTCGGCGTCGGCTAGGTCCCTGAAGACGACGGCGGTGCGTTCGAGCCCGCTGCGCTCCTCGCCGGCGCTGAGGACGACCAGGCCGCTCATCACGACGTGCGCCCGCCCGGACATCCGCTCCAGGTGGGCGCGCGCCTCGGCCGCGTCGGCGGGCTTGCCCAGCGCCCTGCCATCGAGGACGACGTCGGTGTCGCAGGCGATGACGACGCCCCCGCGCGCCACCGCGCGCGCCTTGCGGCGAGCATTCTCGACCACCTCGAATTCCGGATCGCCCCCGCTCAGCTCCTCGACGCCCGGCACAACCGCCTCGAACTCCAACCCGAGCTTGCGAAGAATCTCGACCCTCTGCGGCGACCCGGAGGCCAGCGTCAGTTTCATGCGCTTCCGCCGGGGGGTGGCACCGTAGGGGGACCCGCCCCCGAGGACGCTTCAGCGACCGCAGGGGGTGGGGGGTCCCCTGCGGTGACAGGGCCCGCCGGCCCTAGAGCTCCGGGAACCAGATGCTTATCTCCCGCTCCGCAGACTCGTCGGAATCGGAGCCGTGGACCATGTTGAAGGTCACCTCGAGGGCGAAATCGCCGCGGATCGAGCCGGGCGCGGCCTCGACCGGGTTGGTGGCGCCGATCACCTGGCGCGCGGCGGCGACCGCTTCGTGCCCCTCGAGCACCGCCGCGACCAGGGTGCCACCGGTGATGAAGGAGACCAGCTCGCCGAAGAAGGGCTTGTCGGCGTGCTCTTCGTAGTGCTTGTTGGCGATCGGCTCGTCGGCCCGCATCGTCTTCAGCGCCGCGATTCGCAGGCCCTTGCGCTCGAAGCGGGCGAGCACCTCGCCGGTCAGGGCGCGCTGGAAGGCGTCAGGCTTTACGAGGATCAGCGTCCGGCTCACGGGCGGGGCTCCTTTGGGGTCGTTTGGCTGGTGCAGTCTCGGCCTCGGGGGCCTCCTGGGCGGCGGCCGGCGCCTCGCGCTTGGCGGGCGGCGTCCGTCGCTTCGGCCGCTCCTCCCCCTGCGACCGCTCCTCGCGCTTGGTGGCGGCGCGCTCGCCCGCGCTGCGGCGGCGTTTCTCGCCGGTGGGGCGCTGGCGCCGGGGCCGTCCCGTGATCGGGGTCTCGCAGTAAGGGCAGAGCGCCCAGCGCGGGTCGACCGGCTTGCCGCAGCTCTGACAGGGATCCTTGAGGCGATGCTGGCACTGCGGGCAGCGCAGGTAGCTGCGCTCGATCGGGAATTCGCAGTTGGGACAGGAGGACTCGGTCAGCTGGCGCACGCGCAGCTCGGCGGCGCGGATCTCGAGCTCGCGTTCATGGGCGTCCTCGAGGAACTCGGGCGGGCGCACGATCGCGTAGACGGCGGTGCCGATGTAGGGGAAAAAGGAGCCGATCGTCGCGCAGGCGACGAGGAAGGGGTCGGAGATGCGGCGGCGAGCGTCGAAATACGTGTAGACGATCAGGGCCAGCCAGACGACGACCACCATCAACACGAAGAGGGTCACGGCCAGGTTGAGGCCGCTGTTGGAGATGCCGAAGATCGCTAGTGCCATGGAAGGAAACCCGGAGAGGGCGCGGGCAGTCTACTTCGCCACCGGGTCGGGGAACCCTCGCATCCGGCTTCGACCCCGCTCAGGCGTGACCAGGAGTCGGATACGCGTCTAGAGGAAGAGACTGCCGAAGAGGTAGCCGAGGCCGAAGAAGACGAGGATCACCGCGGCGACGACGGCGGCGACCAGGGCCATCATCGAGAGCAGTTCCGCGCTGGCGCTTTTGCTGCCGGAGGCCATCGGCGTCAATCCTCGCACAGGCCGAGGACCGCCCGGGCGGGCGCGAGCAGGTAGTGCGAGCCGGTGACGAGGAGGACGCCGCCGTCCCGCGCGCCCGCCAGCGCTCGGGCGCGGTGCAGTGCCGCCGCCAGCTCTGGCACCTGCTCGGCCGCCACCCCCGCGGAGGCGCAGGCCGCGGCCAGTTTGGCGGCGGAATGGGAGGCGATGCCCGGCAGGCCCCGGGCCTCCAGCGCGGTCGGGGCGAGCTCGGTGCATACGGCCAACTCGAGCACGGGCGCCAGGGCGCGGACCATCGCCTCGGCGTCCTTGTCGGCGAGGACGGCGAGGCAGGCGACGACCCGGCCCCCGCCCGCCACCTCGGACAGCGCTTCGGCCAGCGCCGCGGCGCCGTCGGGGTTGTGGGCGACGTCGAGAAAGATGGGCGGCTCCGCGGCGATGCGCTCGAGGCGGCCGGGAACCACCAGGGTGCCGGCAACGCCGGTGACCGCCGCCGGGTCGAGCTCGCCCAGAAACGCCTCCGCCGCCGCGCGGGCGAGGGCGAAGTTGCGCCGCTGGAAGCGCCCCGGCGCGCGCAGGCGGACCTCCTCGCCGGGATCGTCGGGGGCGACGATCGGCTCCGCACCTCGCGCGGCCGCTGTGCGAGCGACGAGGTCGGCCACCTCGGGGCTGACGCGACCGCGCACCAGCGTCGTGTGATCGCGCAACACGGCGAGCTTCTCGGCCGCAATCTCGAGCTCGGTGTCGCCGAGGAAGGCGGTGTGGTCGAGGCCGATCGAGGTGAGCACGGTCACCCTGGAGGGGATCGTGTTGGTCGCGTCGAGCCTGCCGCCAAGCCCGGCCTCGATCACGGCGACCTCGACGCGCGCGGCGGCGAAGGCGACGAAGGCAGCCGCGGTGGCGAGCTCGAACTGGGTCACCGCGTCCCTCTCCTCCAGGCCCCGGTTGACCGCCTCCGCCGCCTGTGCCGCGCGCTCGACGGCGCTGGCGAAGGCGGCAGCGTCGATCTCCCTCCCCCCGATCAGCACCCGTTCGGACCAGCGCTCGGCGTGGGGCGAGACGCACGCTCCGGTCCGCAGGCCGTGGGCTTCGAGCAGCGCGGCGATCATCCGCGTCACCGAGGACTTGCCGTTGGTGCCGACGACGTGGATCGAGGCGAAGCGGTGCTGGGGCATGCCCAGCGCCGTGCTCAGCCGGTGCATCCGCTCGAGGCCGAGCTTCCAGCCCAGCGGCTCCAGCGAGTCCAGGTGCCGCTGCGGATCTATTCGGCGAGCTCCTCGAGCTCGGCCCGGTAGCGCTCCAGCTTGGCGCGCTCCCCCTCGACCAACTCGGCCGGGGCGCGGGCGACGAACTTCTCGTTGGCCAGCTTGCCCTCGGCGCGGGCGACCTCGGCACGCAGCTCCCCGCGCCGCTTCTGGAGCCGCGCCGCCACCGCCGCGGCGTCGATGTCAGCCGAGGCGAGGACCCGGACGGGGCCGACAGCAGCGATCGGGTCGCCGCCGTCGCCGTCGAGCGCGAAGCGGCTGAGCCGGCCGACGAACTCCTGCGGGGCCTCGCCCTCGACCCGGGCCGAGAGCTCGCTCTTTGCCGGCACCTCGACCATGTCGCGCCAGGCACGCAGACGCCGGGTCAGCTCGATCCCGCGCTCCACCTCTGCTTCGGCCTCGGGGTCGAAGAGCGAGTCTTCGGCGGCCGGGAAGCTGTGCACCGCGAGGTGTCCCCGGCGGCTCGGGTGGTAGGACCAGACCTCCTCGCTGACGAAGGGCATGATCGGGTGCAGGAGCGCCAGCGTCCGCTCCAAGAGCCAGAGCAGGTTGGCCGAGACCTCCTCCTCGCCCTCGTAGAGCCGCGGCTTGACGATCTCCAGGTACCAGTCGCAGAGCTCCGACCAGAAGAAGGAATAGGCCTCGGTGGCGGCGTGAGCGAAGTCGTAGGCGTCGAGCTTCGCGGTCACCGACGCGATCGTCCGCTCCATCCGCGAGAGAATCCACCGGTCCTCCGGCCGACGGGCCGAAATCGTGTCGATATGTCCCGCTTTCGGCCCGTCGGCCCCTTTGGCGTTGAGGAGGATCAGGCGGCTGGCGTTCCAGAGCTTGTTGGCCAGGTCGCGGCCCTGCTGGACCTTGGCGTCGGAGTAGCGCACGTCCTGGGTCGAGGACATCGCCAGCAGGCCGAAGCGCAGCGCGTCGGCGCCGTGCACGTCGATCTCCTCCAGCGGGTCGATGCCGGTGCCGAGGCTCTTCGACATCCGCCGCCCGTCACGGGCCTGGACCACCGAGTGCACGTAGACGTCGTGAAAGGGGACGTCGCCGGCGAACTCGAGCCCGGTCATGATCATCCGCGCCACCCAGAGGAAGAGGATCTCGCGTGCGGTGGTGAGGAAGCTGGTCGGGTAGAAGGCGCGCAGCTCCGGCGTGTCCTCGGGCCAGCCGAGCGTGGCGAAGGGCCAGATCGCCGAGCTGAACCAGGTGTCGAGCACGTCCTCCTCCTGGCGCAGCTCGCCGCCGCAGGCGCCGCAGCGCTCGGGCGCCGCCGCCGGGTCCTCAGCGACGTAGGTCTCTTCGCAAGCGTCGCAGTACCAGACCGGGATCCGGTGGCCCCACCAGAGCTGGCGCGAGATGCACCAGGGCCGGATCTCGCGCATCCATTCGAGGTAGACCCGCTTCCACTGGCCCGGGGCGATCTTCACCCGGTCGCTCTCCACGGCCTCGATCGCCGGCGCGGCGAGCTCGTCCATGCGGCAGAACCACTGCAGCGAGATCAGCGGCTCGATCCGCTCGCCGGAGCGGTGCGAGAAAGGGACCGAGTGGACGTAGGGCTCCTCGCCGCTGAGCGCGCCCCGCTCGCGCAGGGCGGCGACCACGGCCTCCTGAGCCTCGGCGGCGGTCATGCCGGCGAACCGCTCCCCCGCCTCCTCGGTCAGCCGCCCGTCGGGACCGATCGCGACGATCTCCTCGAGGCCGTGCTTGCGGCCGATCTCGAAGTCGTTGGGGTCGTGACCGGGAGTGATCTTCAGCGCCCCGGTGCCGAACTCGGGGTCGACGTGCTCGTCGGCGACGATCGGCAGGCGGCGGCCAACCAGGGGCAGGACGCAGAATTGGCCGATGAGGTCGCCGTAGCGCTCGTCGTCGGGATTCACCGCGACGGCGGTATCGGCGAGCATCGTCTCCGGCCGCACCGTGGCGACGGTCAGCACCCGATCCGTGCCCTCGACCGGATAGTCGATCGAGTAGAGCGTGTCGGTGACCTCGCGGTTCTCGACCTCGAGGTCGGAGATCGCCGAGTGCGAGCCCGGGTCCCAGTTGACCATGTAGTTGTCGCGGTAGATGTAGCCCTTGTCGTAGAGTTGCTTGAAGACGCGGTAGACGGCCTTCACGTACCCGTCGTCCAGGGTGAAGCGCTCACGCTCGTAGTCGCAGGAGGCGCCGAGACGCTTGTACTGCTCGACGATCCGCGAGCCGTACTCCTCCTTCCACTCCCAGACGCGCTTGACGAACTCCTCGCGGCCGAGCTCGTGACGGTCCTTGCCTTCGGCCCGCAGCGTTTTCTCGACCACCGATTGCGTCGCGATCCCGGCGTGGTCGGTCCCCAGGATCCAGAGCGAGTTGCGCCCCCGCATCCGGTTCATCCGCACCAGCGCGTCCTGCATCGACCCGTTGAGCGCGTGCCCCATGTGCAGGGCGCCCGTCACGTTGGGCGGCGGAATAGCCACCGAGAAGTTCTCGTCCGGCGTCCCCTCGGCCGGCGGGTGGAAGTACCCCGCCTCCATCCATTCCCCGAAGATCCGCGCCTCGACCTCAGAAGGGTCGTATCGGGTCGTTTGCTCGAGTTTCTTCAGCCTGTGGGCGTCCACTGGGGCGAGTCTAGATAGGCGGGGCCGTGGAGGTGGTGGTGCCCCTTCCCCGAAGACCGTCGCGCAGCTGAAGCCGGGAAACACGTCGCCGCGTGGACACATGAGCCTTCGTGGAAGGGGCACCACCACCTCCTCCACCGCGCGACCCAGCTTCACGCCGCGGACGCGACAGGGTCAAAAGCTTCGGCGGAACAGAGGCGACACGCTCCGCCAGGAAGCTCACATCGGAACGCATCAGCTCTCCGGCGGAAGCTCCGCGCCGACGGGAGGGAGCAGGGACTCCTCCCGCAAAAGCTCAAGTGTCCACGCGGCGAATCTCTAACCGGATTCAGCTGCGCGACGGCTTTTGAGGGAGCGGCACCCGACCCCTCATCCCGCTACGCACTTTCTTCGCTCAATTCCTCGCCGATCCCACCGATGTCCTGCGGCGCCGCCTCGGTCACAAGCGTCGGCCTCCGTCCCTGCTCAATCGTCTCCTTGGTCACCACGCACTTGGTGACGTCGCGCCGCGAGGGCAGCTCGAACTGCACGTCGAGCAGCGTCTCCTCGAGGATCGAGCGCAGGCCGCGGGCGCCGGTCTCCCGCTCCAGCGCCTTGTCGGCAATCGCCTCGAGGCTGTCTTCGGCGAAGACGAGCTCGATCTCGTCGAACTCGAAGAAGCGCTGGAACTGCTTGGTCAGCGCGTGCTTGGGCTCGGTCAGGATCGTGATCAGATCCGCGCGGCTGAGCTGGTGGATCGCGGCAATGACTGGGAGGCGGCCGATGAACTCCGGGATCAGGCCGTACTCCATCAGGTCCTCGGGCAACACCTGCTCGAACCACTCGCCGGCGTCCTTGTTCTCGCGCGAGGAGATCGCGGCGCCGAAGCCGACCCCGCGGTCGCCGACCCGGTTCTCGATCACCTTGTCGAGCTCGGCGAAGGAGCCGCCGCAGATGAAGAGGATGTTGGTGGTGTCGATCGTGAGGAACTCCTGGTGGGGGTGCTTGCGCCCGCCCTGCGGCGGCACCGAGGCTGTCGTCCCCTCGAGGATCTTCAGCAGCGCCTGCTGCACGCCTTCGCCGGAGACGTCGCGGGTGATCGACGGGTTGTCGGCCTTGCGCGCGATCTTGTCGATCTCGTCGATGTAGATGATCCCCGTTTCGGCCTTTTTGACGTCGTAGTCGGCGGCCTGGATCAGCTTCAGCAGGATGTTCTCGACGTCCTCGCCGACGTAGCCGGCCTCGGTCAGCGCTGTCGCGTCGGCGATCGCGAAGGGCACGTTGATGATCCGGGCCAGGGTCTGGGCGAGCAGCGTCTTGCCGCAGCCGGTCGGCCCCAGCAGCATGATGTTGGACTTCTGCAGCTCGACGTCGGCGTCCTCGCTCTGCGACATCTGGACGCGCTTGTAGTGGTTGTAGACAGCGACCGAGAGGGCGCGCTTGGCGGCGTCCTGGCCGACCACGTACTCCTGCAGGACGTCGTGGATCTCACGCGGCTTGGGCAGGTTCTCGAGTTCGACCTGGCCCGTGGGCGGCGTCAGCTCCTCATCGATGATCTCGTTGCAGAGGTCGATGCACTCGTCGCAGATATAGACGCCGGGTCCCGCGATCAACTTCTTGACCTGTCGTTGAGACTTACCGCAGAAGCTGCAAAGGAGCTGCTCGTTCGAGTCTGTCGGCCGTGCCAGCGAAATCCCCTCCTTCGGGGCTGTTGGTTTGCCTCCCGGCTCGCGTCCCAAAGCTTAGAGGGGTGCGCAAGCGGGCCCTGTTCGTGCCCGGGGATTACGCCGCCCGCGACCCCTCCCCTGCCCGTGATCGCAACCTTGCGCCGGGTGAGCGGATAGCTTGAAGAGGATCGGGGCAGAACTCGACATCGAGCCGGTCACCGAGCCTCAGCTGGAGGCGCTGCTGCCGATGATCGCCGCCTACCAGGGCTTCTACGAAGCCGACGACATCCGCGCCGAACGCAATCGCGAATTCTTCCGCCGCTTCCTCGCCCCCAGTGACGTGGGCGAAATGATCGCCGCCTGGCGGGGAGGAGAGCTCGTGGGCTACGCCTGCATGTACTGGCACTTCTCCTCCACCCGGGCGGTCGAGACGGTCCTGATGAACGACCTCTACGTCGACGAAGCCCGCCGCGGTCAGGGAATCGGCCGCGCCCTGATCGAGGCCTGCGCCGACGTCGCCCGCGGGCGCGGGGCCCACCACCTCGAGTGGGCAACGACCCCGGACAACAAGACAGCCCAGCGCCTCTACGACTCGACCGGGGCGGAGCGCAGCACCTGGATCGAGTACGAGCTGGGGCTTTAGGCGCCCCGATTTAACCCCAAGCCGCAAGGGGTGGTGGTGCCCCTTCCCCGAAGACCGTCGCGCAGCTGGGGCCGGGCAAGCGCTCCGGGACGGGGACACATGAGCCTTCGTGGAAGGGGCACCACCCCTGTCGCGCACGCTCAGATCACGGGGCGCCCGAAGCCAAGAGGTTTTGCGAGCCCTGTGCCGCCTGAGCCCCACCTTGGACGAGCCCG
>DASZSJ010000057.1:0-14374 GCA_035548675.1 Solirubrobacterales bacterium | reverse complement strand
GGCCGAAAGCGTGTCGATATGTCACGCTTTCGGCCCGTCGGCCCCCCTTTAGAATTGGTGGAGTGGCTGAGGTGGTGACAGTCGAGGTCGATGCGCAGTACAGGCAGTTGCGCGAGGAGTGCGGGGTGCTCGATCGGTCTGATCGGGGCATGCTGTTGGTGGCTGGGACCGAGGCGGCCGAGTACCTGCAGGGACAGCTGACCAACGACATCGAGGCACTCGCCCCCGGCGAGGGCTGCTACGCGGCGCTGCTCGATCGCAAGGGACACATGCAGGCCGACATGCGGGTGCTGGCGGTGGACGAGGAGAAGATCTGGCTCGACACCGAGCCCGAGGGGCTGGCCGCTGCCAAGCGGCACCTCGAGATGTACAAGATCGGGCGCGACGCGGAGGTAGTCGACGCCGGCGCCGAGCGCGCGATCATCTCGTTGGTCGGGCCGCGCAGCGCCGAGTTGTCCGGCTCCCCCTCGCTGCCTGATTATTGCCACGCCGAGGTCGCGATCGACGGCATCGAGTGCCCCGCGGTCGGCACGAGCATGGGCGTCGACCTGATCCCCCACGCCGGGGATCGCCAGCGGCTGCTCGACGCGCTGGCCTCCGCCGGTGCCCCCGAGGTCTCCCCCGAGGCGGTCGAGATCCTCCGCATCGAGTCGGGCACCCCCCGTTTCGGCAGCGAGATGGACACCGCCACGATGCCCGCCGAGGCCGGCATCGTCGAGCGCGCCGTCAGCTTCGGCAAGGGCTGCTACATCGGCCAGGAGACCGTCGCCCGTCTCCACTACAAGGGCAAGCCGAACCGGCACCTGCGCGGGCTGCGGCTGAGCGCTCCCGCCGCCCCCGGCGCGGCGCTCTGGCTCGGCGACAAGGAGGTCGGCCACCTCGGCGGCAGCTGCGTCTCCCCCGTCCACGGCCCGATCGCCCTCGCCATCATCCGCCGCGAGGCGGAGCCCGGCGCTGAGTTGCGCCTAGGTGAAGATGGCGTTACGGCTCGCGTGGTCGACTTGCCCTTCGGCTAGATTCCGCTGCGATGGGACGTGGGAGAGGCAGAGCGCTCGCTGCGGGCTGGGCCGTCGTCGCGCTCGGGCTGGCTGGTGCCGGCTGCGGCGCCGAGGAGCATCCCAACGAAGCACGGCCGCAGCCGCCGACCCGCGTTAGCGTCACGGTGACTCCCAAGGCGATCACGGTGCAGCCGCCGCGGATCGCATTCGGCCCCGAACCGAGCCAGCAGATCCCCCAGAACCAGCACGCCGCCCAGCCGCAGGTCCGCTCCAAGGCCCCCGTCGACGTCGTCTTCGTCACCGCCAACTTGACCGACTTCGACTCGCGGCTGGAGGTCCACGGGCCAAGGAACGCCAGTTCGGACAACCTCGTCGCCAACGGCAACAACTCGATGCTGACCTCGCTGCCGACCGGCGAATACACGGTTAGCGCGGCCGACATCCCGGGTGCCAAGCCGGTCAGCTTCACGGTCGGCCCCTACCGCAGCTCATCCCAGAACGACCTGCTGCTGCCGTAAAGGCCCATCCCGGCCGGGATGGGGCCCCAAATAGCGGCCTCATAGGCGCGTCGCTACGTCTGCCCCGGTCGTCACCATCGCTGAGGTGATCGTCTTTCTCGCCATCGCCGTGCTGGCGCTTGTCGCCGCACTCGTCTACGTCGTCGCCCGCCAGCGCACGGGCGATGCGGCGCTCTCCGAGGAGCGCCTGGCCGAGTTCATGGCCAGCGCCAGCGCCCAGATCCAGGCCCAGGCCGGGGAGGAGCTGCGCAAGACGACCGAGCACGTGCTCGAGCTCGGCAAGGAGCAGCGCGAGCGCGACCGGGAGACGGCCGAGGCGACCTTGCAAAAACGTGAGGTCGAGTTCCGGCGGCTGACCGAGCCGATCGGTGAGAACCTGAAACGGATCGAGCGCGAGGTCTCGACGATGAGCCGCGATCGGCGCAGCGCCGACGGCGCGATGCGGACCCTGCTCGACGAGATGAAGGTCGGCCTCGGCGACCTCGGCAGCCAGACCGGAACCCTGGTCAAGGCGCTGCGCCAGCCGCAGACGCGGGGTCAGTGGGGGGAGGTGCAGCTGAAGCGCTGCGTCGAGATCGCCGGCATGACCGAGCACGTCGACTTCGAGCTGCAGCAGACCTTCAGCGACGGCGAGGCGATGCTGCGGCCGGACGCGGTCGTGATGCTGCCAGGAGGGCGCCGGGTCGTGATCGACTCGAAGGTGCCGCTCGACGCCTATCTCGAGGTGCTCGAGGCCGAGGAGGACGCCAGCCGCAAGGGCGAGCTGATCCGCCACGCCCGCCAGGTGCGCGACCACATCACCAAACTCGCCTCGAAGCGCTACCAGGACCAGTTCGACAGCGGCGAGTCGCCCGACTTCGTCGTTTGCTTCATGCCTTCCGAGGCGGCCCTGCACGCCGCCTTCGAGGCGGAGTCGACGCTGTATGACTACGCGCTCGAACAGAAGATCCTCGTCGCCACTCCGACCACACTGGTGGGCCTGCTGCGCACGGTCGAGCTGGGCTGGCGCCAGGAGCAGATCGCCGAGCAGGCGCAGGAGATCGCCTCGGCGGCGCGCGAGCTGCACAGCCGCGCCGGCTCCTTCGTCGAGCACTTCGCCAAGGCGGGCCGCCAGCTCAACTCAGCGACGAAATCCTTCGACGACGCGGTCGGCTCGTGGGAGAGCCGGATCGTGCCGCAGCTGCGCCGCATCGAGGAGATGGGCGCCGCCTCCGGCAAGGAGCTCGAGGAGCCGCAGCGCGTCGACCGCGCGGTCCGCCCGATCCTGGCTGAATTGAACGACGGCTCCAAAGCCGCCTGACCGGGCAGGCCAAGACCGCACCGAGCGCCGTGCGCTCCGCACACAGGCGGGGAGGACGCAGGCATGCGCCGCGTCAGGTGGCCTTGGATAGGATTCGCCGCCCGCCCCTACCCCACCCCGACCGTGGAGGATCACACTTGGCCGTTGACACGAGCACAGTCGCGAAGCTGGACGTCGAGCCCGGCGAGCTGCCGGAGACGATGGCAGCCTGGGTGATCCGCCAAGAGCGCGAGGGCGAGCCGACTGAGGCCTTCCAATTGGAGCAGATCGAGGTGCCCGAGCCCGGTGCCTTCGAGGTGGTGGTGCGGGTGATGGCCGCGGGGGTCAACTTCAACAACGTCTGGGCGGCGCTGGGCAAGCCGGTCTCGGTCTTTGGCTACGGCGACCACCCTGAGTACGGCCATCACATCGGCGGCTCCGACGCCTCGGGCATCGTCTGGAAAGTCGGCGAGGGCGTCACCCGCTGGAAGCCGGGCGACGAGGTCGTGATCCACTGCAACCAGGCCTCCTACGAGGACGTCGAGGTGCACGGGCTCGACCCGCTTGCCGCTCCGAGTCAGCGAATCTGGGGCTATGAGACCACCTGGGGCTCCTTCGCCCAGTTCACCAAGGTTCAGGCCCAGCAGCTCCTCCCCCGGCCCCAGAACCTCTCCTGGGTCGACTCCTCCTCCTACGGCCTCACCTACTTCACCGCCTACCGCATGCTGATCGACCAGTGCAAGCTGCAGGCCGGCGACAACGTGCTGATCTGGGGCGCCGCCGGCGGCCTCGGCGTTTTCGCCACCCAGCTCTGCAAGGCAGCCGGCGCCAACGCCGTCGGCGTTGTCTCCTCAGCGGAGAAGGGCGAGCTGGTCAAGCAGCTTGGCGCCGTCGACTACATCGACCGCAACGAGTTCGGGGAGATGATGCGCACGCCAGAGAACCTCGCCGACCCGGCCAAGGATAGGGAGCGCTTCAAAGCCTCCAGGGCCTTCGCCAAGCGGGTCAAGGAGATCCTTGGCGACGCGCCCGACATCGTCTTCGAGCACGTCGGCCAGGCAACCTTTCCAACCTCGGTCTTCGTCTGCAAGCCCTTCGGCAAGGTCGTCATCTGCGGCGCCACCTCGGGCTTCCAGCTCGACTTCGACGTGCGCTACCTGTGGATGCGACAGAAGCAGATCGTCGGCTCGCACTTCGCCAATGCCTACGAGTGCATGCGGGCCAACCAGCTGATGGCAGAGGGCAAGGTGCGGCCCGTGATCTGGCAGACGATGCCCTTCGACGGCGTCGCCGAGGCGCACCAGCTGCTGCACGAAAACAAGCACCTGGGCAAGATCTCGATCCTGGTCGGGGCCGAGTCCGAGGACGAGGGCAAGAACGAGGATGGCCCGGGAGCGATCCGGGCGGAGGTGGGAGCCTGATGGCAGAAGTTTGCGTACTTGACTGGCACATCGCGCCCTTCCGGGCCGACCGCTTTCTCGACGCCTGGGAGCCGGTTGCCGCGCGGATGCCCGCTTACGGCGCCAAGAGCTGGTCGCTGACCCGGGCGGTCGACGACCCGCTCGCGATCCGCCAGTCCTCGGTCTGGGAGAACCGCTCGGACTTCGAGCGCTACTGGTTCTCGGAGGAAGTCGAACAGGCGCGCGCCGCCGTGATCGACCTCTACGACCTGCCGCTGCTGCCGACCTGGCACACGCTGCTCGCGGCCGAGTAGCGGGCTCGGCCGGGGCCGTGTTTGGGCCTCTGGCAAATCCCTTGTTGTTCGGGCGGGGTTATGGGGCATGGCGGGTGTGCCCCTGCGGGAATCGATGTCGCCCGCACGCGCTTTGCGCGTGCTTGGCGACATCGATTCCCCCACAGGAGGCCCGAGGCCCCCGCGGGGCACCACAGGGTTCACCAAGCCCCGCCCTAGCGACCCCGCCCCTTCGGCAACACCCTCCAACCAAACCTCGCCACCGCCCCCCTGCCACCCGCACCACTCGCCACGACCATGAAGGTGTGGCGACCGGGGCGCAAGCCCCTATAGGTCCGAGGCGAACGACAGGTCCTGTACGCGCCCCGATCAAGCTTGCACTTGAAGGTGGCACCCCGCTCCCCGGCGACGAAGGCAAAGCGCGCCCGCGTGCGACGGGTAGTTCTCGGCGGATGCGAGCGAATCGTCGCCTTCGGTGCCCTGACCGGTGGCGCCTGCGGGCCGGCCGTCCCGGTTGGGGTTGTGGGCCGGCCGCCGCCCGGCCCACCTTCGTCCACAACCGCGTAAGTCGCAGTGTAAGCCGGGGTCGAGCCGTCGGCGACGATCGTGTGAATGCGTTCGCCCGCATCCGACCATCCCCGCCAGACATAGTTCCTGCCGCCAACCTCGGCGGTCTTCGGCGCCGACAGCAATAGGTGCGAGCCTTCGACCGAGGTCAGTCCGAAGGGAGCCGGGCCCTGCGAGAGGCCCGCCGTGAGCTCGATCCCGGGAGGAGAGGAGGCAATGGTCGTCGTCACCGCCCGCGGTTCGAGTTTGATCGTTTTGCTCGCAATCAGGCCACGATGATCGGCAACTCGCAAGGTGATTTCAATGTAGGAGGGATAGTCGTGTTCGGGCGCCACGAATTCACCCTCCCTGGTGCCTGCAAAGACCTGCAGCGGGTGGCCGTGACAAGCATCGGGGCCGGTCGGACAGTGGAGCAGGCGGGTGCTCCAGTAATAGCCAAGCGGTTCGTAGAGCGACTCCTGTTCTTCCGCTTCGCGGTTGTAGATGGTGGCGGAGCCATGAAAGTGAATCTCGTCGCCGACGCCCCATTTGAGGGACTCCTGCGGGATGTCTATCTCGGGCTGCGGTGGGCTGTCACCAGGGAAGACGGTCACCCTGGCGACACTGGTGTGGTGATCGGGGTCTTCGACCTGGACCGAAATGACTTTGTTAAGGCCGTTCGAGTCTTCCTCACTGTCTTCGGCTTCTTCGAGTTCGGCCTCGGTGAAGTTGCGAGACTTCGAGTCCCCGCCGACACCGGCCTCCGTCTCGAAACTGCCATTGCCGTCGAGATCCCACCTGTAGGTCAGCGGCTGCCCATCGGGGTCGGTCGATTCGCTCGCGTCGAACTCGACATGGAGGGGCAGCGACGTTCCGTAAGGCGGGTTGGCCGTGAGCCGTGCCGTCGGCGACCCGGGGCTGTAGGTGATGCGATGGATCGCCCCGTCGCCGTATTCTTCGTCGCCGAAGAGGTTGGCGTAGTAGAAGCCCCCTTCGGGCCCTTCCTCGATGTCGACGGCGGGGTAGATGTGACTCTCGCGCATGAACAGGGCCGCGGTGCTCGGGTCGAGCTCGCCGTCAGAATCGCGGAAGACCGCCCAAACGCAGCCCCGGACCGGGTCGGTGACGAACAGCGCCCCTTTGTATTTGGCCGGGAACCCGCTGCCTTCATAGAAGGAGATGCCGCCCAGGGCAGACCCATATTCGATCGGGCATTCGTCGCCAGGCACGACCGCCTGCCCGTGGCTGTAGTAGAAGAACGGCTCTGCCGTCGGTTCACCGCCGTCGTCTTCCTCCGCGTAGAGCCCTTCGCAGACGTCGAGGCCGAGGGTCTCGAATTGATACTGACGCTCCGGCCCCTCGTAGCACGGCCAGCCCGAGTTGTAGAGCGCCGTCGGCGGTGTCGGGAAGCGGTCGATCTCCTCGATCTCCGAGGACCCGACGTTGTCCGTGTAAATCTCGTCGGTCCGCGGATCGAACGTAAAGCGGAAGGGATTGCGAAAGCCCATCGCGACCACGCGCCTTTCGTTCTCAGCCTCCACCCCCACGGCCGTTTCGTTACCGAAGAGTGGATTTCCCGCCACCCCGAAACCGGTGTCGGGATCGACGCGGAGGATCTTGCCGTCGAGGTCGGTCGGGTCCTGCGAGCGCAGCGAGCCCCCCTTGGCGGCGCTCTGGGGGTTCGGGGCGACGCCGTAGCCGCCGGGTGGGTCACCGCAGGGGTTCGGCGTATCCCCGAGCTCGCCGTAGTCGGGGGTGGAGCCGAAGCTGGCCCCGTCGCCCCCACTCACGTAGAGCTTCCCTTCGGGGCCGAACTGGAGGTCGCCGATCGAGTGAGACGAAAACTGCTGGCACCAGTCCTCGGCCAGCACCGTTTGCACCGGTTCTCCAGCCAGTTCTTCGGCGTGGTTGCCAACCGCCGTCAGTCTCACCAGCCGGCCGCTGACGAGGCACGCGTCGCCGCCGTTGTAATCGGGACAGGGATCGGTGAGATCTCCGGGCTGCCACCACTTCGGCGCCGGTTCCGGATCACCGAGGATGTGGTCGTAGGTGTAGAGCGCATAGACGTAGGGGCGTCCTTCGTCGAATTTCGG
Source organism: Solirubrobacterales bacterium (assembly GCA_035548675.1). Taxonomy (GTDB): domain Bacteria; phylum Actinomycetota; class Thermoleophilia; order Solirubrobacterales; family 70-9; genus VRUE01. Next base: position 7,247 of record DASZSJ010000057.1, on the reverse strand, counting down.
ATCGAGCGCAATGCCCAGAAGCCCGCGATCTCCGGTTTCGTAGACGTCCGTGCTGAGGTCTGCGAAGAGCGCCGGCGTGGTGGCTTCGAGGTCGTCGTAGACAAGGATGCGACCCGGCTTCTCGGCGACGAAGACCCTGCCGTCGGGGGCGAAGCGGAAGTTGGTCGGCTGTTCAAGGCCGTCGAAGACGACTTCGTCCTGGAAGCCGGGTGGCAGCGCCGGATCGGCGGTAGCGTTCGTCGCGGCGAGGGCGCAGAGGGCGAGAGAGGCGGCGAAGAGCGCCGCCCTCGCCGCCGGCCGGTGCAGCCTCACCCGCGCTCGAGCGGGGCCATCGTCAGGCCGGCCGCCTCCAACTGCGCCCAATAGTGCTCGGCGGGCTCCTGCGGACCCGACCAGACGATCGCTTGGCCATTGTTGTGGATCGCATCGGCGAAGCGGTGGCCCTGGTCGAGCGATACCCCGGGCAGCACGCGCGCCAGCGTCTCGGCGACGTGGTCGAAGGTGTTGTGGTTGTCGTTGCGCACGATCACCCGCCACTCGCCCCCCAGGCCCGAGCCGGGCCCCCCCGCGCGGGGCTTCTCCACCGTCGTCGTCGACACCCCCGGCATTATGCGGGAGTTAGTCCCGGTTGCGGTTCGCAGGGGCAGCTCGAACGTCCGTCTAATTGTTAAGTTTATTTAACTACTCGGAATAGTTATGCCATACATTGTGAGTGCATCGCAAACCACTGGAGGCTGGACCGCGATGGCATCGGAGCTTCGATCGATCGACCCGCGCTTGGCCAAGGCGCTCTCAAACGAAGTGCGTGCGCGAGCCCTCGACCTGCTCGCCGAGAGCCCCAGGAGCCCCAAGGAAATCGCGACCGAGATGGACCTCGACGTCCGCTCCCTCGCCTACCACGTGCGCGTGCTGAAGAAACTCGGCTGCATCGAGCTGGTCGAGACACGACCGCGGCGCGGCGCCGTGGAACACATCTACCGGGCAGCCGCCTGGGTCAGCGAGAGCTGACCTAAAAGGGCCCGGGGATCCGGACGACGACATCGTCGACGCCCGCCTGCGCTCCCTTCGCCGCCCGCGCCGAGCCAAGCGAGAAACCGGAGGCGCGGCCGCTGAGGTCGCCGGCCCCTTCGTCGGTGGCTTCCGCGACCAGCTGGCCGCCGACGTAGGCGGCGAGCTGGCAGTTGCCCCGCCCTTCGCCGGAGGTGATGTTGAAGGCGCGCAGGCGCAGGTCGTTCGGTTTGTCGAGGCCGCCGACCTGGGTCAGGTTCTTGGCAATGTCGAGGTACTCCACCCCGCCGTCGGCGAGCACCTTGCGCAGCTGCGCCTTGCGCTGCATCGGATAGACGGCGAGCTGGTAGCGGGCGCCGCCACCGGCCCGCAGGTCGACCCCGAGGTAGGCGGCGCGCAGCACCGCCTTCGAGACCTGCGGGCGATTGAAGAGGCTCATCGTCGCCGCGATCTCGAGGTCGCGGCCGAGCACCGGCGTGCGGTAGGAGCACTCCCTCGTCGCCTTGCCGACCGTGATCGTGAAGGCGCCATCGGCGGCCCCCCGCGCGCAGCGGGCACCGGAGAGCTTGAGGATCTGCCCCAGTTGGCCCTTGCTCTCCATGCCGTTGCGGTAGATGCCTACCAGGGCGCCGGAGGCGCTCGCGGCGAAGCCGAGGACGGCCACCAGGAGCAGGGCAAATATGGCGTTGCGCAGCGACTTCACGGTTCCCAGCCTAAACACAGCCGAGGGGGAAAGATGCGGGCTCACAGCGGGTGAACGGCGTATTTCGGCGCCGGGCAAATAAGATTGAAGCCGTGAGCGAGCACCGCCTTCCCGAGCGCGATCGCCCCTGGGTGATGCGCACCTACGCCGGACACTCCGACGCCCGGCGCTCGAACGAGCTCTACCGACGCAACCTGGCCAAGGGCCAGACCGGCCTCTCGGTCGCCTTCGACCTGCCGACGCAGACCGGCTATGACCCCGACCACGTCCTCGCCCGCGGCGAGGTCGGCAAGGTCGGCGTCTCGATCGCCAACAAGGGCGACATGCACCAGCTGCTCGACCAGATCCCGCTCGACGAGATGAACACCTCGATGACGATCAACGCCACGGCGGCCTGGCTGCTCGGCCTCTACATCACGGTCGCCGAGGAGAACGGGATCGAGCGCGCGGCGCTCAAGGGGACGACCCAGAACGACATCATCAAGGAGTACCTATCGCGCGGCACCTACGCCTTCCCGCCCGAGCCCTCGATGCGGCTGATCGCCGACATGGTCGCCTTCACCGTCAACGAGGTGCCGAGCTGGAACCCGACCAACATCTGCAGCTACCACCTGCAGGAGGCCGGGGCGACGCCGGTGCAGGAGATCGCCTACGCGCTCTCGACCGGGATCGCCGTGCTCGACGAGGTGAAAGCGCGCGGCCAGGTCGCCGACGCCGACTTCCCCAAGGTCTTCGGCCGCATCTCCTTCTTCGTCAACGCCGGCATCCGGCTGATCGAGGAGATCGCCAAGCTGCGCGCGATGGGCCGGCTCTGGAACGAGCTCGGCCGCGGGCGCTACGGCGTAACCGACGAGAAGATGCTGCGCTTCCGCTACGGCGTCCAGGTCAACTCGCTCGGCCTGACCGAGGCCCAGCCAGAGAACAACATCCAGCGCATCGTTCTCGAGGCTCTGGCGGTGACGCTGAGCCGCGACGCGCGGGCGCGGGCACTGCAGCTGCCGGCCTGGAACGAGGCGATGGGCCTCCCCCGCCCCTGGGACCAGCAGTGGAGCCTGCGCATCCAGCAGGTGCTGGCCAACGAGACCGACCTGCTCGAGTACCCGGACATCTTCGAGGGCTCCGTGGTGATGGATGGGCTCGTCGAGGAGCTGATCGAGGGCGCCCGCGCCGAGATGGCGGTTGTCGAGGAGCACGGCGGCGCTGTCGCCGCGGTCCCCTACATGAAGGCGCGCCTGGTCGAGTCCCACCGCGAGCGGGTCGCCCGGATCGAGAGCGGCGAGCAGAAGGTGATCGGCCAGAACAGCTACACCGAGAGCGAGGACTCGCCGCTGACCGCCGGCGCCGACGGCGGCATCCTCACCCCCGACCCGGAGGTCGAGCGCGAGCGGATCGAGGCGCTGGCGCAGTGGAAGGCCGAGCGCGACGAGGAGGCGGTGAAGGCGGCTCTGGCGGCGCTGGCGGCGGCCGCCGCCGAGGATTCGGTGAACATCATGCCGGCGACGATCGCCGCCGCCAAGGCCGGCGCCACGACCGGCGAGTGGGCGGAGACGATGCGCGAGGTCTTCGGCCCCTACCGGGCCCCGACCGGGGTCGACGCCGCCGCCCCCCCGGCCAGCCGCGAGCAGCTCGACCAGCTGCGGGCCAAGGTCGACGAGGTCTCCGAGCGGATCGGCCACCGGATCAAGATCCTGGTCGGCAAGCCCGGCCTCGACGGCCACTCCAACGGCGCCGAGCAGGTGGCGCTGCGCGCCCGCGACGCCGGCATGGAGGTGATCTACCAGGGGATCCGCCTGACCCCCGAGGAGATCGCCGAGTCGGCGCTGCAGGAGGACGTCGACGTCGTCGGCCTCTCGATCCTCTCCGGCTCCCACCTGGAGCTGATCCCCGAGGTGGTGCGGCTGCTGCACGACGAGGGCGTCGAGGTCCCGGTCGTGGTCGGCGGCATCATCCCCCGGGCCGACGCCGAGCGCCTGCGCGAAGCCGGCGTCGCCGGCGTCTACACGCCGAAGGACTTCGACGTCAACCGGATCATGGGCGAGGTCGTCGAGCTGGTCGGCAAGCGTGCCGGCGCCGCCGCGGCCATCTGAGCGCGCTCGCCTGACGCCGAGCCGCGGCGCTCGCAACAATGGGTGGCATGAGTGAGCTGAACGGTGAGCGATCGGCCTGGCTGCGCTGCTACCGCTGCTGGTCGCAGACCCTCGAGATCCAGATCCACTACGACGCGATCCGCGCCGTCGATCCCGACACCGGGGCGCTCGCGGAAGGGGTCGACGAGGTCCAGGAATCGGTCGTCCAGTGCCTCGACTGCATGCACGACCAGCCGCACCTCACCTTCCAGGATGACCGCGTCGTGCCGGTCGAAGACCGCTGGCGGCGGATGGTGGCCGGCACTCCCTGGGTCGCCTCCTGCACGGTCTGCGTCGACCAGGACCGGGTCGAGAGCTGCTCGGGGCCGGAGGCGATCGAGTTCCTCACCTACGGCGCCTTCGGCGACGCCGGCGTCCGCGAGTTCTTCACCCACGTCCGCTTCCACAAGCACGACGACGAGCAGATCATCGTCCACTTGCTGGTCGAGCTCTACGCGCGCTCGGCCCAGGAGGCGACCGAGGTGCTCGAAGAAGCCGCCCAGGGGCAGCTCGAGATCACCTCGCTGGCGGAGGAGTCGCGGCCGCCCGCGCACGCCTCCGAAGAGGCCCACTAGGGCGTCTCCGGCGTGGCGCCGGGAACCGACGGGATCCCCGGTCAGCGCTCAAACATCTGTCCGGCGCCGTCCCCGACTTGGCGCTGCAAGGCGTCGTGCGCAACGAAACCCACCCGTGTTTGTTGTCGAGAAGTTGAGGGCTATGGAGAAATCGCGCCGACCCGGCTATGTTCCGGATACCCAAACGGAGGATCCGAGCCTGGTGCAGGCGCCTCAACCGGTGCTTGCTTGCTCCCCCGCGCGACTCGGAAACCCGTCCAAACAGCGCCTTCGCGCGTAGTCAGCCACATGGAGTCTTCGACCGTCAACCAATCCGAGCGCCGCCGCACGCTGGCGGAGGGGATCGTCGCCCCCGTCGTCACCGGCAGCCCACCGCAGCGGCGCGGTGCGGTGCTGGCGAAAATGCTGTTCCTCGGCGACGTCGCCGCGGCCCTGATCGCCGCCGGCCTCGCCCGCCTGATCTTCAACGACAACCCGCCGCTCGACCTGATCTACGTCGCCGTCGTCGGCCTGATCTGGCCGCTCGCCGGCTTCAGCATCGGTCTCTACCGCAGCGAACAGCTCTCGACCTGGGCCTCGGCGGTGTCCGAGGTCCCGCGCAGCTTCGTCGGCCTGCTGCTGATCACCTGGCCGATCTTCGGCGTCGCCGCCCTGGTCGGGCTCGAGCCGCCGATCAGCGTCGCCTTCACCACCGTCGGCGCCATCGCCCTGCTCGCCGCCGTCTCCCGCACCATGGTCCGCGCCAGCCTGCACCGGGTCCCCGGCCTGCGCCAGCGGACCCTGATCCTCGGCTCCGGCGTCGTCGCCGGCCAGGTCGTCGAGAAGATCCGCAAGAACCCCCAGTTCGGGCTGATCCCGGTCGGGATCGTCGACGACGAGGTGTTCGACGTCGGCACCCCGGACCTGCCCTGGCTCGGCCGCTTCGCCGACCTCGACAAGGTGATCAAAGCCCAGAACGTCGACCGCGTGATCATCGCCTTCTCGCGCGCCAACCACGAAGAACTGCTGGGCGCGATCCGCGCCTCGCGCGACGCCGGCGTCTCGGTCGACGTCGTCCCCCGCCTCTTCGAGTTCCTCGACGGCGTCCGCGCCCTCGACCAGATCGGCGGCCTGCCGCTGCTCTCGATCGGCGTGCCGGTGATGGCCTCGACCTCGATGGCCGCCAAGCGGGCGCTCGACATCGTCGGCTCGCTGTCGCTGATCCTGCTCTTCTCGCCGGTGATGCTGGTGACCGCGATCGCGATCAAGCTCGAGTCGCGCGGCCCCGTCTTCTTCCGCCAGCCCCGCGCCGGCCGCGGCAACGAGAGCTTCAACCTGATCAAGTTCCGCTCGATGTACCTTGACGCCGAGCGGCGCAAGAAAGAGCTCGACGACCTCAACGAGGCCGAAGACGGCGTCATGTTCAAGATCCGCGACGACCCGCGCGTGACCCGGGTCGGACGCTTCATCCGTCGCTTCTCGATCGACGAGCTGCCGCAGCTCTTCAACGTGCTGAAGGGCGAGATGAGCCTGGTCGGCCCGCGGCCGCTGATCTTCCCCGAGACGGCGGCGCTGGAAGAGCACTGGCACCTGCGCCGGCTCGAGCTGCGGCCCGGGATCACCGGCCCCTGGCAGGTCTACGGCCGCTCGCAGAGCCCGTTCCAGGAGATGGTCCGGTTCGACTACCAGTACGTCGCCGGCTGGTCGCTGGCCCGCGACATCGAGATCCTCCTCGCCACGCTGCCGGCGGTCCTCTCCGGCCGCGGCGCCTACTGACCCGGCCCGGGTAACCCCTTGCCCGCAGCGGACGCGACCTCCGTCAGCGCCACGGTCCTGATCCCGACCTGGCGGCGGGCCGAGTCGCTGGGCCGCTGCCTCGACGCTCTGGCAGCGCAGGAGCGCCGGCCCGACGAGGTGCTGCTCGTCGTCCGCGACGACGACGAGGAGACCCGCGGCGCCCTCGCCGCGCGCCCCTCCTCCGGGCTGGCGATCAGGCTGACGCCGCCGCCCGCGCCCGGCGTGATCGCCGCGCTCAACGCCGGCTTCGACGCGGCCCGCGGCGACGTGATCGCGGTGATCGACGACGACACCGCCCCCGACCGCGACTGGCTGGCGCGGATCGTCGCCCGCTTCGCCGCAGCGCCGGACCTCGGCGGCCTCGGCGGCCGCGACCGCGTCGTCGGCCCCGACGGCGGCAGCGAGGAGCCCGCCGACGTCGTCGTCGGCCGCGTCCTCTGGTTCGGCCGCGTCGTCGGCAACCACCACCTCGGCGCCGGCGAGATCCGCGACGTCGACATCCTCAAGGGCGCCAACATGGCGCTGCGCCGCGCCGCCCTCGGCGAGCTGCGGATCGACCCGGCGCTGCGCGGCCGCGGCGCCCAGCCGCACTGGGAGATCGACCTCAGCCTCGGCCTGAAGGCGGCCGGCTGGCGGCTCGCCTACGACCCGGCGATCCAGCTCGACCACTTCCCCGAGACGCGCCACGAGGGCGCCCGCGAGGAGACGATGTCGCCGCAGCAGCGCTTCGACGCCGTCCACAACCAGACCTACGCGCTGCTCAAGTACCTCCCCCCCGGCCGCCGCCTCGTCGCCCTCGCCTACGCGCTGGCGGTCGGCACCAACGCCGACCCGGGGCTGGCGCTGGCCCTGGCGCCGCTGCTGAAGGGGCACTCGCCGCGGCCGGCGCTGAGCCGGATGCGGGTGGCGAGCGCGGCGCGGATCGCCGCGCTCAGGTCGTGGCGGCGGTGGCGCCGCTCGCGGCACTGAGATGGTCGATCCCACGGCGGGGTGCGATCGGGGGAAGATGCGAGCCGAGACCGCACTTATGCCCGCATAGCGGGCATAAGTGCGGTCTCG